>NZ_PHUL01000001.1:956250-1275000 GCF_002813425.1 Cellulophaga sp. RHA19 | reverse complement strand
TCTAATTATAACTAAATTTTTACTACATAATCTAATATGTAACGGTCGTCTTTCTCTAGAAAGGAGGTGTTCCAGCCGCACCTTCCGGTACGGCTACCTTGTTACGACTTAGCCCTAGTTACCAGTTTTACCCTAGGTCGCTCCTTGCGGTGACGAACTTCAGGTACCCCCAGCTTCCATGGCTTGACGGGCGGTGTGTACAAGGCCCGGGAACGTATTCACCGGATCATGGCTGATATCCGATTACTAGCGATTCCAGCTTCACGGAGTCGAGTTGCAGACTCCGATCCGAACTGTGATAGGTTTTATAGATTCGCTCCTTATCGCTAAGTGGCTGCTCTCTGTACCTACCATTGTAGCACGTGTGTGGCCCAGGACGTAAGGGCCGTGATGATTTGACGTCATCCCCACCTTCCTCACGGTTTGCACCGGCAGTCTTGCTAGAGTCCCCACCATAATGTGCTGGTAACTAACAACAGGGGTTGCGCTCGTTATAGGACTTAACCTGACACCTCACGGCACGAGCTGACGACAACCATGCAGCACCTTGTAAATTGCCCGAAGGAAAGTCTATCTCTAAACCTGTCAATCTACATTTAAGCCCTGGTAAGGTTCCTCGCGTATCATCGAATTAAACCACATGCTCCACCGCTTGTGCGGGCCCCCGTCAATTCCTTTGAGTTTCATTCTTGCGAACGTACTCCCCAGGTGGGATACTTATCACTTTCGCTTGGCCGCGCAGTCCGAAAACCACACAGCTAGTATCCATCGTTTACGGCGTGGACTACCAGGGTATCTAATCCTGTTCGCTACCCACGCTTTCGTCCATCAGCGTCAATATATTGTTAGTGATCTGCCTTCGCAATCGGTATTCTATGTAATATCTATGCATTTCACCGCTACACTACATATTCTAACCACTTCACAATAATTCAAGACCATCAGTATCAAAGGCAATTCTACAGTTGAGCTGCAAACTTTCACCCCTGACTTAATGGCCCGCCTACGGACCCTTTAAACCCAATAATTCCGGATAACGCTCGGACCCTCCGTATTACCGCGGCTGCTGGCACGGAGTTAGCCGGTCCTTATTCTTACAGTACCGTCACCAGACTACACGTAGTCCTTATTCTTCCTGTATAAAAGCAGTTTACAATCCATAGGACCGTCTTCCTGCACGCGGCATGGCTGGATCAGAGTCTCCTCCATTGTCCAATATTCCTCACTGCTGCCTCCCGTAGGAGTCTGGTCCGTGTCTCAGTACCAGTGTGGGGGATCCCCCTCTCAGGGCCCCTAACCATCGTAGTCTTGGTAAGCCGTTACCTTACCAACAAACTAATGGTACGCATACTCATCTTACACCGTAATCTTTATTATTAAAATGATGCCATCTTAATAAACTATAAGGTATTAATCCAAATTTCTCTGGGCTATCCCTTAGTGTAAGGCAGATTGTATACGCGTTACGCACCCGTGCGCCGGTCGTCAGCAGAAGCAAGCTCCCCTGTTACCCCTCGACTTGCATGTGTTAAGCCTGCCGCTAGCGTTCATCCTGAGCCAGGATCAAACTCTTCATCGTTGTTTTGTAAATATTCTTAACAACCTAAAATCGTCTTCAACCAAACTCATTCTCTTTTTTAATTCAATAACACTACAAGTAGTATTATTTTGCTGTCTCTTCAATATGTCAAATGAACTTTTAATTCTTGTAGAAATACTAGACTCGAACTAGCTGATTCTCAAAACAAATCATTCCAAAATTTCTTATCGTTTTGCCCTCTCTGAAAGCGGTTGCAAATGTAAAACGTTTTTTTAAACTGACAAAATAAAAAATTAAATTATTTTACTGTTTATTTCCGCTTAACAACCTTGTCAAATTCGGACTGCAAAAGTAGTTCTTTTAATTGTTACCAAACAAGCTTTTTTTAACTTATTTCTTAACCTTATTTTTAAACTAATTTTACGCTTTTCTCAATGAACTTTGCTAACTTTAATGACGTATGTTTTTCCGTTAGCGGGTGCAAATATAGGCAGCTTTTCTAACACCACAAGTCTTTTTTACATCTTTTTTAAAAGTATTTTTAAAACAAGCTTTACTACGCTATTTTTCAGACGTTTAAAACCCATTCTTTTTTGATGCTTTTTAAAAAAATATCAGTCCGCGAGTTTTAACCGCTCTTAATCCCTATTACTTTAACTATAGAATGGCGATTATCAACCTATAGAATTATTTGAATAATAGGTAATAAGTGGGAGTTATTCCAATATTAAACAAACACAACTTTAAATTTTAAGCATAAAAAAAGCCCAAAGTAAAATTTTCCTTGGGCTTATATACTGTATATATCTACTACTCTACAGTAACAGACTTTGCTAAATTACGTGGCTGATCTACGTTACAACCTCTCATTAATGCAATATGATATGACAACAACTGCAAAGGAATAGTAGTTAATAACGGCGTAAGAGCCTCTAAAGTCTCTGGAACCTCTATTACATGATCCGCTAAGGCTTTTACTTGAACATCACCCTCTGTAACTACTGCTATAATTTTACCTTTTCTAGATTTGATTTCCTGAATGTTACTTACCACTTTTTCATAATGCCCCTTATTGGTTGCAATTACGATTACAGGCATTGATTCATCAATTAAAGCTATAGGTCCGTGTTTCATTTCTGCAGCAGGATAACCTTCTGCATGTATGTAACTAATTTCCTTTAATTTTAATGCTCCTTCTAAAGCAACAGGAAAGTTATAACCTCTACCCAAATACAAACAATTAGGAGAATCTTTATACACTTCTGCTATTTTTTCTATAGCATCATTAGACTGCAACGCAACCTCTACTTTAGTTGGAATATACTCTAACTCTGTTAGAAAGTTTGTAAACTGTTCGTCTGACAAACTACCTTTTTCCTGAGCTAATTTTAATGCTATTAAACTAAGAACAGTAATTTGAGTTGTAAATGCTTTTGTTGAAGCCACTCCGATTTCTGGACCAGCATGCGTGTAAGCACCAGCATTGGTTTCTCTAGCAATAGAAGAACCCACAACGTTACAAACCCCAAATACAAACGCACCATTATCTTTAGCTAATTTAATAGCCGCAAGAGTATCTGCAGTTTCACCTGATTGAGAAATTGCTATTAGAACGTCTTTATCTGTAATAACTGGATTTCTATATCTAAACTCAGAAGCGTATTCTACCTCTACAGGTATGCGCGCTAAATCTTCAAAAATATACTCCGCTACCAAACCTGCATGCCACGACGTACCACAAGCAACAATGATTATACGGTTTGCATTTACAAATTTATCTAGATGCTCATCTATACCAGCCATTTTTATTAGCTTCTGATCCGCTAATAATCTCCCCCTATAAGTATCTAAAATAGCTCTAGGCTGCTCGTATATCTCTTTTAACATAAAGTGATCATAACCACCTTTCTCTATCTCCTCAAGATTCATTTGCAATTCCAAAATGTTTGGATAAGCAACTGCATCATTCTTTATTTTTCTAAGCTTGATTTCTTTACCAAGTCTAATAATAGCCATTTCTTCATCTTCTAAATAAATAGCATTATTAGTAAACTCTATAAACGGAGAAGCGTCTGAAGCTATAAAAAACTCATTATCTCCCATACCAATTGCTAATGGACTACCCAATTTAGCAACTACTATTTCATCTGGTTTTTTAATATCAAAAACAGCAATAGCGTAAGCACCCACAACCTCATTTAAGGCCAACTGAACCGCCTTACCAAGTTTTACTTTTTCCTTTTTTTGAACCTCTTCAATAAGATTGATTAGAACTTCTGTATCTGTGTCAGATTCAAAAGTATACCCTCTTTTTATTAATTCAGTTTTTATAGACTCGTAGTTTTCTATAATCCCATTGTGAATAATTACTAGTTCACCTGAATTTGAATAATGAGGATGAGAATTAACATCATTAGGAACACCATGGGTTGCCCATCTTGTATGACCAATACCAATAGACCCTTTAGTTGATATAGTTTCTTCTGATTTCTTTTTTAATTCTGATACCTTGCCTTTAGTTTTAGCAAGGTTGATTTTCTCTCCATCAAACAATGCAACACCTGCACTATCATAACCTCTGTACTCTAAACGCTCTAGTCCTTTTATAATAATGGGATAAGCCTCTCTATGACCTATATACCCTACAATTCCACACATAATGTATTCGTTATTAATTATTATAGTTAATGATTAATGCAAATCTAAATATAAATACAAAATAAAAAAGCACTTAACTGTTATAATAACCTAAAAATACTACAAAACGTATAAGTCGTAAAATCTTTTTAATTTGTCTCTGTGTAATAAACCTCTAGTTGAAGTTTTTTATCCTCATCAGCAATATTGCTACCATAAAGAACAGTTCCAAAAGGATTAACAACAGACAAAAGTGGAATTTCACCTTCACCGTCTTCTAACATTGCCTGAGCATTTACGCTATACCTTATATCTGAAGTAAGAGAAAGTCCTAATGTAATATTTTCTGCATCACGAACAACCAAGTTGTTAATGTATTCGGTAATTCTAATAGTATATTTTACACCTTTACCATCACTTGAAGTCTCTATAATACCATCGTAACCCGTAAGAGCACCAAGACTAAGCGGACCATTAGGAACATCATTACCGCTTAATGGAAAACTATATATTGATGTATTATCTTCTGCATTATACAAATACAACCTTGGCGGCTCAGCTACAGCATCACCTGAAGCACCTGCAGCATCTAACGTTTCTCTATCTATATAAAAAACTAGATTAGCCTCATTAATAATCCAATTGTTATTTTTAATCTCAGTAATAGCATCTCTACCATTTACCTCGTCAAACAATTTAATTTCAGCAAAAGAACCAGCTCCACCCTTCAAATAAATACGATCTGCATTTTCTCCTGTATCCATTTTATTAGCAATATCAACAGGGTAATCATCATTAACAAAAGAGTTAACAGTATTACCTGAAGCGGCATTAATATCTAATATATAAACAGATTCTTCTTCAACAATAGAATCATCTGAAGTATCATCTGCTGTATCATTAGTATCTACTTTATCAAAAGTATAATCTACGTAAATTTTAGCTGTATCAAAATTCAACAACATCATAAGATGACCATCACCACCAGACGCAGTAAAGTACAGCCCCCTAATAAACTCCTGAAAGTTAGTTTGACTTAAAAGCTCTGTTTGACCTTCGTTATCTAATATATTTTCTTGAAAAAATGGAATAACCTCTTCCAAATCTACAATTATCCCAGGATTCAATCTTCTTTTTACAGTTCCCTTTTCATCATCATCATCCGTATCGGGATCGTCAACTTCATAATAAGTTACAGTTTCTGTATCCGTAAAATTAGCTACTCCATCAAAAAGTGTTTCACCAATAAAACTAGGTGAAAACTCAAAATCTGAATAATATATTTGTCTTTCCTCAAAATTTTGTGTCGGATCTACATCTCTAAGAAAGTACGTAGAGCGCTCTACCTTAAAATTAAAAGGAACACTTACATTACCGTAAATACTATCTACCTCATACTGTTTAGCATAAGCCCCTTCTATTATATCCTCTTCATCAGCGTCATTAGTTCCGTCGCCATCAGTATCCGCATTTAAGGGATTTGTCCCCAAAGTCTTTTCTTGCGCATTAGTAAGTCCGTCTCCGTCCGAGTCATTACTTGGATCTTCTGGCTCATCATCTAAACTATCATCTACACCATCGCTATCTATATCTCGCAAAGCATCCGACTTAGTTAAAAAAGGAATATACAATGTAACCTTGGTTACTGTTTCATTTTCCGGTATAGTTGTAATACTCTCATCTGTAGTAGATTCATCTTCTATCGCCTGAGAATACAATCCAAAAGTTGGATTAGCAACACCCCCTGCAAGTCTTAATTGTGAATTTACGTAAGCCGTAGTTTTCCCATACAAAGGATCTGCGTAAGTACCTAACTGATAAATTGGCAAACCATTTGTTTGAACAGCTTTAACCTTTTTATTGTAAGCAAAAACATCGTAGACAGCTTTTTTAGCTGTAAAAGGTTCGCCAGAGATAACATCTCCACCAATAGTATCTAACTCATCTTCACACGAAACAAATGTAGACACCAAAAACAACCCTGCTAAAGCAGAAAAAACAAACTTATTGTAAAAATTCATGTAACTTATTTTAAAACTTCATTGTTATAAAAGTTGGTATACGCTTCTTCAAATTCTTGAAGAGGAACGTAAGACAACACAGGTTTTTCAAGACCAGTAACATACTCTGTAAGTTCTTCTGGAACTTCATCTGAGGCTAAAATAACAGCATCTGAATAATCTACAGCTACTTTTAACAAATTATTATAGTTAGGAGTAGACAAAGAATCTACTTTACCCTCACTTATCTCATCAAAAGCAATTTTTTTAACAATATTTTTATCTAATTCACCTTCAAAACCTTGATTATAAACAGATGTAACAACTTTACTTTCTGCAAATAAAGGCTCATCTGCATAAAACTGTTTTAAATACAATGGCACTAAAGAAGCCATCCAACCATGTACGTGAATAATGTCTGGAGACCAGTTTAATTTTTTAACTGTCTCCACAACACCTTTTGCAAAAAATATTGCACGCTCATCATTATCAGGAAATAATGTGCCGTTTTCATCAGTAAAGGTTGCTTTTCTTTTAAAATACTCTTCATTGTCTATAAAATAAACCTGAATACGTTCTTTAGGGATTGAAGCAACTTTTATAATTAACGGCATATCCATATCGTTAATTACTAAATTCATACCAGACAGACGAATAACTTCGTGCAACTGATGCCTTCTTTCATTTATATTACCATAACGTGGCATAAATATTCTAATTTGCCCGCCTTTACTATTCACCATACGTGGTGTTTCATAAGACATTTGGGAAACTTGATTCTCTGGGAGATAGGGCATTAATTCTGAAGATACAAACAATATCTTTTTACCATTCATAAGAAGCTGATTTTTATTTATCAAAAAAGCGTAGGATGCAAAATTACAAAAATTATAGAGATTAACGGTAATTATAGTAAGTTTGCTCTCGTTTTAAATTAAATTTATGCATATTTTTCATAAAATTGAAGAGTTAGGAAATCATTTTTCTACCGTATCTAAAGAAGAATCCGTAGGTATGGTGCCAACTATGGGAGCTTTACACAAAGGTCATATTTCTTTAGTTAAAAAGGCTTTAAACGATAATAATCACGTAATTGTGAGCATTTTTGTAAACCCAACGCAGTTTAATAACGCCGAAGATTTAGAAAAATACCCCCAAACTTTAAAGGAAGATGTTGCCCTGCTAACAGAAGCTTCTAAAAAAATTATAGTTTTTGCTCCGTCTGCACAAGAAATTTACAAAAGCGGAATAAAATCTGACACATACAATTTTGGAGGTTTAGAAAAAGTAATGGAAGGCGAGTTTAGAGACGGTCATTTTGACGGCGTTGGAACAATTGTTGAAAAACTATTTGACATTGGAAAACCTGACAATGCTTATTTTGGAGAGAAAGATTATCAACAACTACAAATTATAAAGAAACTAGTTTCTTTAAAAAAAATACCCGTAAATATTATTGGTTGCCCTATAGTTAGGGAAGAAAGCGGACTAGCAATGAGCTCTAGAAATGAGCGTTTAACACCAGAATTACGAACCGAAGCGTCTTTCATATACAAAACATTAAATGATGCCAAACAAAAATTTGGCACAAAAAGTGCTTTAGAAGTAACCAAATGGGTTACTGAACAGTTTGCTAAGAATAAATTATTGGAGCTAGAATATTTTACTATTACAAATGCAGACAACCTACAAACAATTAAAAGAAAAATTAAAACTAAAAAATATAGAGCCTTTATTGCCGTTTATGCTAAAGATATAAGACTGATAGACAATATAGCTTTAAATTAATTACCTTTGTATTATGCAGATAGAAGTAGTAAAATCTAAAATTCACCGTGTAAAAGTTACAGGTGCAGACCTAAATTATATTGGCAGTATTACCATTGATGAAGACTTAATGGACGCCGCTAACATTATTAGAGGAGAAAAAGTACAAATTGTTAATAATAACAATGGCGAAAGACTAGAAACTTACGCAATACCAGGACCAAGAAAAAGTGGAGAAATTACCCTTAATGGTGCTGCTGCCCGTAAAGTTGCTGCTGGTGACATTCTTATTTTAATTACATATGCACGTATGGATATTGAGGAAGCTAAGAAATTTAATCCATCTCTGGTTTTTCCTAATGAAGAAAATAATCTATTAAACTAATTTTTTGACCGCCTCTTTAAAAAAAACCTTAAAAACAGTACTTCCAATTGCGTTTGGACTGTTTTTAGTTTGGTACTCTTACAATTCTACTTCTGCCGAGGATAGAAAACAGATTATCTTTTATATAAAAGAGGCTGACTTATTTTGGGTTGGAATCTCATTAATGATGGGTGTTTTAAGTCACGTATCTAGAGCAATTAGATGGAACTACCTTTTAGAACCACTTGGCTACAAACCCAAAATAATTAATAACATACTTATTATATTAACTTCATACTTTGCCAACTTGGGAATTCCTAGGTCTGGCGAAATTTTGCGCGCCACAGCACTAACAACTTATGAAGATGTTCCTTTTGAAAAAGGTTTTGGGACTATTGTAACAGAAAGAGTAATAGATTTAATAATGCTATTACTTATTATTGTAGTTACCTTTTTTTTACAGACTGATATTATTATAGAATTCTTTAAAAACAAAGGATTTAATCTTACTAAAATACTTATACTCTTAGGCGGCGCAGGCGTTGCCGCTTTAGCTTTCTTTTATTTTATTAAAAAATCTACTCACCCTTTTTTAGTAAAAATTAAAGACTTTGTAACCGGACTTTTACAAGGCGTTACTAGTATTTTTAAAATGAAGAATAAATGGCCATTTATTTTTCATACACTATTTATATGGAGTGTTTACGTAGGAATGTTCTGGGTTATAAAATTTACAGTACCAGAGACTATAGATTTATCTATTAGTCAGCTTTTAGTTGCTTTTATTTTTGGAGCATTTGCAATGACCGCAACTAATGGCGGCATAGGACTTTACCCTATTGTTGTGAGCAGCGCTCTGGCTATTTTTGGCATAAGCAGTGTTTCTGGCGATGCTTTTGGTTGGATTATGTGGATATCACAAACTTTGTTAGTTGTTGTTTTTGGGGCAATATCTTTTCTACTATTACCGTTATTAAAAAGAACCAAATAGTCTTTTTAGAACAAAGAATAAACCCAAAATGAAAAAAACAATCTTAACCTTTGCCCTATTTATAGGGTTAAATGCATTTGCACAAGTTAAAACCGAAGTCTTTGAATCTTTTAAACTTCAACAAAAAAGAGATATTAGTTATTACATTCCTGAGGAATATAATGAAGAAGACCAACATACGCTAATTGTTGTTTTAGATGCAGAGTATATGTTTGACGATGTTGTAGCTAAAGCCAAATTTTTTAGTAGATTTCACGGAATGCCTCCAGCAATTGTAGTTGGCATTCACCAACAAGCCAACCAAGCTAGGTTAAAAGACTGTTCTTTTAATGAAGAAAATGGTTTGCCAACAGAAGAAGGCAAAGCTTTTTTTGAATTTCTGGGTATGGAAGTTGTTCCCAACTTAGAAAGCACTTACAATATATCTCCTTTTAAAATGATTGTTGGTTATGATATTACTGCCAATTTTGAAAATTTTTACCTTTTTAAAGAAAACCCACTTTTTAGCTCATACATAAGTATATCCCCAACTTTAGCGCCAGAAATGGAATCTAGAGTTGCTAATAGAATTGGAGCTATAGATAAACAAATATTTTACCACTTAATTGTTGAAGAAAATAAAAACACAAAACAACTTGCCGAGTTTAATACCTCATTAGCTGCAATAGAAAAAGAAACTTTTAAGTACTACTTTGATGCTTATGACACCAACCATACATCTATAGCTACTTTTGGACTAGGAAAAGCTTTTGATGATATTTTTGAAATTTTTAAACCTATTAGTCCAAAAGAGTATAAAACTAAAATTATTACTTCTGAAGAGCCTGCTTACGCATATCTAGAAAAAAAATACGCTACAATTAAGGAAACTTTTGGTTTTACAAAAAGAGTAGATCTTAATGATGTTATGGCAATATATTCTGCTAGCAAAAAGAAAGAAGAACCAGAATCTCTAAAAGAATTATCTGACCTTTGTAAAAAAGAATTTCCGGATACAATGCTTGGCTTTTATTTTGAAGGTGAATATTTTGAAGAAATAGGAGAACCAAAAAAAGCACTACGTACGTTTGAAAAAGCTTTTGGAATGAACGAGATAGACTTTTTAACTAAAGACATGGCCTTAGAAAAAATTGATGCTTTAAAAGCTGACTTCGGATATTAATTTAATAAAATACTATAGACTAGCTCTATAGCAGAAAGATAAAATTCTAAACTTTATAGTACCTTTGGCTAAAACCAATAAGTAGGTTATGGCTAAGACTAAAACAGCTTTTTTTTGTCAAAATTGCGGTACTCAATACGCAAAATGGGCAGGACAATGTGGCGCTTGTAAAGAATGGAATACTATTGTAGAAGAGGTTATACAAAAAGAAGAAAAAAATAGCTGGAAACCTCCAAGCAACACACCTAAAGTTGCAACTAAACCTTTACGTGTTAAAGAAATTAGCACAGAAAAAGAATTACGCCTTAACACCTATGATCTTGAGTTTAACAGGGTTTTAGGTGGTGGCTTAGTTCCTGGCTCCTTAACACTATTGGGTGGCGAACCAGGAATAGGAAAAAGTACACTATTACTACAAGTCTCGCTTAAACTACCTTATAAAACTTTATATGTCTCTGGTGAAGAAAGTCAGAAACAAATAAAAATGAGAGCAGACCGTATAACAACGGATAGTGAAACTTGTTTTATACTTACAGAAACTAAAACACAAAATATTTTTAAGCAAGTAGAAACTATTCAGCCTGATATTTTGGTTATAGATTCTATACAAACACTACACTCAGACTACATAGAGTCTGCCGCAGGTAGCATATCACAGATTAGAGAATGTACTGCAGAACTCATAAAGTTTGCAAAAGAAACCAATACTCCGGTTATTTTAATTGGCCATATTACAAAGGATGGCACTATTGCCGGACCAAAAATTTTAGAACATATGGTAGATACTGTTTTACAATTTGAGGGCGACCGAAATTATGTATACAGAATTTTACGTGCATTAAAAAATAGATTTGGCTCTACTGCAGAATTAGGAATTTATGAGATGCTTGGTAGTGGTTTACGAGAAGTAAATAACCCATCAGAGATTTTAATTTCTAAAAACGATGAAGGACTAAGCGGAACAGCCATTTCTGCCTCTATAGAAGGTATGCGCCCCTTAATGATAGAAATACAAGCCCTAGTTAGCACTGCTGTGTATGGAACACCACAAAGATCTACAACAGGCTTTAATGCAAAAAGACTTAATATGTTATTAGCCGTTTTAGAAAAACGTGCCGGTTTTATGTTAGGCGCTAAAGATGTATTTTTAAATATAACAGGTGGTATTTCTGTAGATGACCCTGCTATTGACTTAGCTGTAATTGCAGCTATATTGTCTAGCAACTCAGACATTGCAATTCCTAAAGGTGTATGTTTTGCCGCTGAAGTTGGTTTAGCAGGAGAAATTAGACCTATACAACGCGTGGACCAACGTATATCCGAAGCAGAAAAACTTGGATTTACAGCCATATTTGTGTCTAAAAACAATAAAATCACCTTAAAAAATACAGTTATAAAAGTACACTTGGTCTCAAAAATTGAAGATGTAGTAAGAGTTTTGTTTAATTAAAAAATTCAAGTTATTTAACTTTTAATTAATATTCTTACACTATGTTGCGGTATAAATCTTGATAATAAGTAGTCTTAATCCTTAAAAAAATAAGATGAAAAAATTATTACTTATTACCTTTTTAGCAATCTACGGAACAAGTGTTGCTCAAGAAAATGAAATCAAAAGAGTAATTCCTAAAGACACCTGGAGTATTGGTGGCGGTCTAAATATTGGCTCAAGCAGAACTGAAAACTTTCAAGTCAATCAAGACGACAACACGTACAGTAAGGGTTTTTCATTCGGTTTTACACCAAAAATTGGATACACTATAGCTAATGACTTAACTGTTGGATTAGGAATAGGAATGGACTATGCTAAATCTGAAGAGAATTATAACGATGAAGAGTCCACAAATAAAAGTCTAGGATATATAATTAACCCATTTATTAGAAAAAACTTTGGAGCTGGCAAAAACTTAAGTTTATTTCTTCAGGCCGAAGGTAGATACTCTTTATACGAGAGAAAAGATTCAAATTCTGATAGTTATGAAGATCCCCAAAAAAAAATATTCATTGGCTTAAGACCAGGACTCAACTATTTTTTAAGTAATAAAATAGCATTAGAAGCTACTATTGGTAGTCTTGGGTACAATTATAGTTCTTATAAATATCGTATTGACTCATTTATCACTAAAAGAGAAAGCAACACATTTAATTTTGATTTATCAACAAGTAATATTAATCTAGGGGTTTTAATCCTTCTTTAAACAAAAAAGAGGCTGCACAATATGTACAGCCTCTTTTATATTTTTACTTGTTTTTGAATATTATTAAGGAGCTGGGTTTGGTATTTGCTTATGTATAGCCTCTATACTTTCCAAAACCTCATCGGTTAACTTTACATTTACGCTTCCAATATTTTCTTCTAGTTGCTTTAAATTGGTAGCTCCTATAATTGTACTTTTTACAAACGGCCTAGAGTTTACATATGCCAATGCCATTTGCGGTAAAGACAAACCGTGCTCACGGGCTAAATCACAATACATTTGTGTTGCTTTCTGCGCATTTTCTCCACTATATCTATTGTAATTAGGAAACATAGTTACCCTTGCATTTGCCGGTTGCAAACCACCAAGATATTTACCACTTAATACTCCAAAACCTAGTGGAGAATATGGTATTAAAGCAATATCCTCTCTCATAGATATTTCTGCTAAGCCAACTTCAAAAGTTCTATTAAGCAAACTATAAGGGTTTTGTATGGTAGACATACGCGGTAATTTTCTGTGTACTTTACTTTCTTCTAAAAAGCGCATTGTTCCCCAAGGCGTTTCATTAGACAAGCCAATGTGCTTTATTTTTCCGTCATTTACTAAATCTCCTAAAGTATCTAATACTTGATGAATATTATCTTCCCAAAAGTCATTTATTTTATGCTCATACCCTCTTTGTCCAAAATAGTTTGTCTGGCGCTCTGGCCAATGTAATTGATACAAATCAATAACATCTGTTTGTAGGCGTTTTAAACTGTTCTCTACCGCAGTAATTAACCCTTCTTTTTGAAAGCCAGTTGTTCTAATGTGTTTAGTAAAATCTGCTTTACCTGCAATTTTAGAAGCTATTATAACTTTATCTCTGTTACCTGTTTCTTTAAACCACTTCCCTATAATTTTTTCAGTCTCTGCATATAACTCTGCCTTTGCCGGTACAGGGTATAATTCTGCTGTGTCAAAAAAATTGACTCCTTGTTCTAAAGCATAATTCATTTGTTCAAATGCTTCTTCAATATTATTTTGTCTGCCCCAAGTCATTGTACCTAAGCAGATTTCACTCACCTCTAAATTAGAATGTGGTAGTTTAGTGTATTTCATAGTCATTTATATGGTAAAAATTCTTCATGTTCTTAACCAAATCTAGGAAATTAAATAGTCTAATCAAACATATAAACAGGCATTTGTTACAGATTTTACTATAAAAAAACAGCGTTTGCCTTAGCTAAGACAAACGCTGTTTTTAATATTTTACTAAGTGAGTTTTATAACGTCCTGAAATACTCAGTTATAGCTCTTGCTTCTTCTTCTGTTAAACCTTGATTAGTCATTAAAGCATTATTGTATTCCTTATATAATGCTTTTGCTATAGGATCTTCTTTTAACATCCCCTCAGGGTTTAAAATCATATTCATAACCCACTCTGGGCTTCTACGATCTAAAACACCTTTTACAGCAGGACCAATTAAACGCATATCTGTTGCGTGGCAAGCCACACATTTAGAGTTAAAAATAGACTCGCCATTTGCCGCCATTTCTGCATCTACTTCTGCGCTTAAATCTACAGATTTAATAGGACCAACACCTTTGTTGTCCATATCTACAGGAACACCTTCTTGTTTTTCTGCTGTTTTATCTTCTTTTTTGGTTCTGTTCATTTCAAAACCATCGGATTTTTTATCCTCTTTTTTGTCGCCACAACTCGCCATAAATACGCCTGCAACTAAGATTAAAAGTAATTTTTTCATGTGTTTAAGTTTTAAAGCACTAATATAAGCAATACTCTTATTTAAACCTGCTCTTCTAAAAATTTAACTGCCCTTTTTTCTGCATACGTAATGTTATTGTCGCCATAGAACCCAACGTGTCCTCCGTACAACGGCATTTCTAAAAACAAATTCCTATTTTTCTCTGCTTCATTAACAGGATAACAAGCTTCACCTAAAAAAGAATCATTTTTTGCATTCAAAATTATAGTAGGCACTTTTATTTCTGATAAAAACTGTAAGCAACTTGCCTTAGTATAATAATCCAAAGCATCTACAAATCCATTTGCCCTACTGGTGTACACATCATCAAAATCTTTTAAAGTTTTAATTTTTTTTATTTCTGATACATCTATTTTATCTGGAAATTGCTCCTGTTTTATTCGCAACTTCTCAAGCAAACGTTTTTTAAAGTTGGTTGCATACAGTATATTTTTGGGCTTTAACAATTCTTCTAAAGAACTAGCCAAACTACAAGGAACAGAAACACCTACACCCGCTTTAATTTCTGGTGGCCTTTGCCTATTTTCTCCTAAATACTTCAAAATTAAATTACCTCCCAAACTAAAACCTTGCAATACAATTTTAGAATACATTTTTAAGCCCAAAATATGCTGCACAACAGCATCTAGATCTTCTGTTGCACCAGAGTGGTAAGACCTAAACAGTACATTTGTTTCTCCGCTACAACCTCTTAAATTTACTGCACACACATTATAATTACATAACAAAAGCTCTCTTGTTGCTCCTAAAATGTAAGGACGCTGTGCATTACCCTCTAAACCATGTACAACTACAGCAACTTTATCTGTCTTGTTAGATGTAAAACTCCAATCTAAATCTAAAAAATCACCATCTGATAATTGTATGCGCTCTCTTTTTTGTGTTGGCACTTCTACAGATCTAAATAAACCCGTGTAGAGTGTAGAAAAATGTCCACTTTTAAAAAGTAAAGGCGGATTGTAAAATGGTTGTAATATTGGCATTATATTATTTAGGGTACACTTCTAATAATTTCTTTTGCTCTTCAATAGCCTCTACAAATTCAGTTTTTAAGGTGGCTACTAACTCAGTTACAGGGACAGCGTTACTAATATTAGTTACACCTTGCCCAGCAGACCAAATTGTTTTCCATGCTTTAGCCTCGGTATCCATCTCTTTACCAAAATCTATTTTAGTATCCTTTTTTAAATCTTCTTCTGTAATACCAGCTGCTTTTAAACTTGCTCCTAAAAAGTTAGCATGCACACCAGATATAGATGCTGTATAAACAACATCACTAGCACCTGCATCAATAATCATTTTTTTATAATCTTCTGTTGCCTTACTTTCTACAGTATTTATAAAACGCGTACCCATATAAGCAACATCTGCCCCCATCTGTCTTGCAGAAGCAATATCTCTTCCTGTACTAATACAACCAGATAATATAACTGTTTTAGTAAAGAACTTTTTAATTTCTGCAACCAAAGGCATAGGATTTAATGTGCCTGCATGACCACCTGCACCAGCAGCAACAACTATTAAACCGTCTACACCAGCTTCTGAAGCTTTTTCCGCATGACGTTTTTTTATAACATCATGAAAAACTAATCCTCCATAACTATGTACCGCGTCTACTACTTGTGACACCGCACCTAAAGATGTTATTATTAGCGGTACCTTATGTTTTATGCATAACATAAGATCTGCCTCTAATCTAGGGTTTGTTTGGTGTACAATTAAATTAACACCAAACGGAGCAGCTTTTTTACCTGTTTCTTCCTCAAAAGCTTTTAGCTCTTCTTTAATCTGAATTAACCACTCTTCAAAACCTTCACTTGTTCTTTGATTAAGTGCAGGAAAAGTACCTACTATTCCATTTTTACAGCATTCTATAACCAATTTTGGTCCAGAAATTAAAAACATTGGTGCGGCTATTACCGGCAGGGAAAGATCTTTTACAAATGGGGCAATTGTTCTCATGAATATGTTTTTTTAAATTAAAAAAATAAAAAGTAGAAATTTAACTACTTTTAATAGGGTAATATGTTTAAGTTTCTCAAAACTATAGTATTTTTATCATTTATTATGCACGCATAACAATTAATTCTAAAAAATATGTACTTAAAAGAGTTTGAAATTAGATGGAGTGATATTGATGCTAACTGGCACTTAGCCAATTCTGCTTATGTAAATTATATGAGCCAAACTAGAATGGGCTTTTTAATGGAATTGGGTTTTAACCAGAAATCTATGGCCGATAACAAAATAGGACCTGTTGTTTTTTATGAACACATCTATTATTTTAAAGAAGCTTTTTTTGGTAAACCAGTAAAAGTATCTTTAGAATTAATGGGGTTAAGTGAAGATGGAAAATTTTTTAAATTTCATCATAATTTTTTTGATTCTAAAGGAAGGAATTTTGCTCATTGCGAAATACTAGGCGCTTGGATAAACTTACAAACAAGAAGCTTAACAGGCTTACCTGAAGAGTTTATGAATGCTTTTTCTAAAGTTGAAAAAGCTGATGATTTTAAAATACTTACAAAAGAAGACACACGTAAATTTGCAAAGGTTCCTAAAGATTTACCACTTTAGACATTTACTGGTAATTTGGGTTTTTTAGTTGCCAAGTACAGCCCTAAAATAACCAAAACTGTGCCCGCCACTTTTACCGTAGTTAAAGTATCTTTACCCGTTACTACCGCAAATAAAATACCTATTAGTGGTTGTGCATAAGAAAAAGCGCTTACTGTAGATGCTTTTAATTTTGACAACCCGTATACGTTAAATAAATAGGTTAAAAACGTAGTTCCTACTATAACAAACACAATAGAGCCAATACCACTAGTTGGTATTGTGCTCCATTCAATTTCTCTAAATTCTGAAATTGTAACCGGAAAACAAAGTACAAGACCAATTGTAAACAGCCATTTTAACAATGTAAACATATGGTATTTTTCTAATAGCTTTTTTATCAATATTAAATATGTACCAAAACTAATAGCGTTTACAACAAATAAAATATTACCCAACGGAATATTGGGTGCATCCTGTCTTAATTCTGCTCCGTACAAAATCAAAAACAATGCTCCTATCAATCCTAATCCAATACCCAAGCCTTTTTGTAGTGTTACTTTTTCTTTTATAAAAATAGCAGACATTACAACTACTAAAATGGGTACAATTGTAATTAATACCGCACTATTAATTGGCGTAGATAATTCTAACCCCTTAAAAAAACTAAGCATATTAATACCCATACCTGTTAAGGCACACAAAAACAATCTGCCCCAGTCTCTACGTTCTATTTTTTGATTAGGTATAAATAAGGAACACAACCAAAACAAAAAAGAAGCTCCTAATAAACGTACCATAATAAAACCAAAAGGTTTTATATAGGTTGGCATAACACCTTTTGCAATAGTATGGTTTAAACCATAAATTGTAGTTGCCCCTAAACAGGCTAATATGGCCAGTGTTCTTTTACTCACCCTGAATTTTTTCTTTAGCTGCAGCAACAACTTTTTTACTATTGCCAACAAATACAGCATCACCAACCAAAATAACTGGTCGTTTTAAAAAGGTATAGTGTTCTAATATTAAGCTTTTATAATCTTCCTCTGTTAATTGTTTATCTGCAAGGCCTTTTTCTTTATACAAACGTGCTCTTTTGCTAAACAATGCTTCATAACTCCCCGTTAAACCATACATTTCCTCTAGTTGAGTATCTGTTATGTTTTCGGTTTTTATATCTTGTAATTCAAAACCATCTAAAGGCTGTAGTTCCTTTATAATTCTTTTACAAGTGTCACAAGTACTTAAATGATATATTTTCTTCATTTTATTTTAACTATTTAGAATCTAACTTAAGAAACAAAAAACTGACTACAAAGAAACCCAATTTGATTGAATTGTACTATTTTTATCAAAAAACATAATTGTGGAATATTTACTTGACACTTCTAAGCAAATTAGAAAAATATTACTTAAAATTTTAGAAGAAACTCCTAGAGAATTACTTTTAGAAATACCTAAAAACTTTAATAATAATATTTGGTGGAACATTGCACACGTTGTAGTTACACAACAACTATTAGTATACAAGTTTAGTGGTATGCCTATGCTTGTTTCTGATGAAATGGTAGAAAAATTTAAAAAAGGCACTTACCCTGATGGAAAAGTTACTGATGAAGAAATAACACAAATTAAAGATCTTTTGTTTTCTACTTTAAAACAAACAGAAGCAGATTACAAAGCGGGCAACTTTAAAAATTACAACGCATACACAACAAGCCTTAATGTAACGTTAAGTAACGCTGTAGAAGCTATGAAATTTAATGCCTTACATGAAGGAATACATATAGGTGCTATTTTAGCCCTAAAAAGAAACGTTGGCAAATAACAACAAGAACAACTACCAGAGAGTAATTTTTATTTAAAAGTTACTCTTTTTCTTTACCTTTTATTGCTAACATTTTGTTTACTTCTGCATATGGTAATAAAACTTCTATTTGCCCGTCTGCATAAGAGCCAACTTCATATGTGTTGTAAAGCAATCTTAACCCTGTTTTAGTATAACCTATGTTATCTGGCAGAGTAAAAACCTCTTCTTCAAACATAAAACCAGTATCATTAATAGGAACGTCTGTTGGTATTTTTTCTTGAGCTCTAAATGTAGCTTCTGCCAAATTATAAAATGCTTCTTTACTTGCAAACAATTCTTCATTTGGTATTAATTCTCCTTTTACAGCATCAAAATTTAATAAAATACTAGATTCATAACCGTGCGCACCTCCTGTAAATTCGTAAGTTTCTAAATCTATTGTAATTATTTTATCAGTTTCATAAGCTACTTCGCCATCTATGGTTACCTCCCAGCGTGTTGCATCTCCTGGTAATTTTTCTTTTACACTTAAAAACTCTTCGTTTAAAGAAGAAATGGCATCATCAATATTATCAACAACCACCTCGTCATCAAAAATTAAAAGCGAAATTATTTTATCTTTTATAACTTTATTAATTGCTGCCGCTACTTTTGTTTCTTTTATGGCTTTTGGTACATTTACTACAACCAAAGGTTTATTTATTTCTTTTTCTGTTGAAATAGTTAAGGTCTCAAAAGAAATTTCTTTTTTGTTATTACAACCAATTAATACGACTAAAAAAAGGAATAAGAAAAATTTATGATTCATAGCTAAATAAGATTGTGCAAGCGCATTGTATTCTGCAAAGATAACGATACATTTGTGTTATATATAAAGAAGTGTGGGCAAAAGTAACTTAAAATTTAACAGCAAAACTATTCACGGAGGTCAAGAACCAGATAAGGCTTACGGAGCTGTTATGCCACCCATTTATCAAACTTCTACATACGCACAAATTACACCTGGCCAACATAAAGGATATGAATATTCTAGAAGTGCCAACCCTACTAGAACAGCCTTAGAAAAATCTTTAGCCAGTATTGAAAACGGAAATTATGGACTAGCATTTGGGAGCGGTATTGCTGCTATAGATGCCGTTATTAAACTTTTAAGTCCTGGCGACGAGGTTATTTCTACAAGCGATTTATATGGCGGCAGCTATCGTTTATTTAAACAGGTTTATGAAAAATTTGGCATTACATTTCATTTTATTGATATGGCCAATGCTAAAAACATAGAAAACTACGTTAACAATAATACAAAACTTATTTGGGTAGAAACACCAACAAACCCAATGATGAATATTATTGACATTGTTGCAGCAAGTAAAATAGCAAAAAAACACAATATACCTTTAGCAGTAGATAACACTTTTGCCACTCCTTATTTGCAAACACCTTTAGATTTAGGTGCAGATATAGTTATGCACTCTGCCACAAAATATTTAGGCGGACATAGTGATGTTGTTATGGGGGCTTTAATTGTTAACGATAAAGAATTAGCAGACAAACTATATTTTATACAA
This sequence comes from Cellulophaga sp. RHA19, assembly GCF_002813425.1. Lineage (NCBI taxonomy): Bacteria > Pseudomonadati > Bacteroidota > Flavobacteriia > Flavobacteriales > Flavobacteriaceae > Cellulophaga > Cellulophaga sp. RHA19. The sequence continues at coordinate 1,254,638 of NZ_PHUL01000001.1, read as the reverse complement.
AAAGCTAGTGGTGCAATTTGCGGGCCTATGGATAGTTTTTTGGTATTAAGAGGTATAAAAACATTACATGTTAGAATGCAACGCCATTGTGAAAATGGGAAAGCAATAGCAACATATTTAGCTAAGCACCCTAAGGTAGAGAACGTATTTTGGCCTGGTTTTGATACTCACCCTAATTATGAAATAGCAAAAAGTCAAATGAAAGATTTTGGAGGTATGCTATCTTTTGTACCAAAAGGAGCTAATTATAAAGATGCCATTAAAATAGTCGAAAAATTAGAGATTTTTACATTAGCTGAGTCTTTAGGTGGCGTGGAGAGTTTGGCTGGTCACCCAGCAAGTATGACGCATGCAAGTATACCTAAAGAAGACAGAGAAAAAAGCGGAATTGTAGATTCTTTAATACGACTTAGTGTAGGTATAGAAGATGAAAACGACCTAATTAATGACCTAGAACAAGCGATAGGATAATAATTTTATCAAATTTTTAAAAAAACACGGTATAAAATATATAAATAGTATAATTTTGCCGTTATAATTTTAATTCAATAATTTAACAATTATAAAGGTTTCTATATGGAAGCAAAAATAAATGCATTTATGGATGAGGTGAAGACCCGTAACGGTCATGAACCTGAATTTATCCAAGCGGTACAAGAAGTTGCCGAGACAGTAATCCCCTATATTGCTGATCATGATATTTACAATGGCAAAAACATACTTTTACGTATGGTAGAGCCTGAAAGATTAATTTCTTTTAGAGTATCATGGGTAGATGATAATGGAAACATCCATGTAAATAGAGGCTACAGAGTACAAATGAACTCTGCTATAGGACCTTATAAGGGTGGTTTACGTTTTCACCCAAGTGTAAACGCAAGTATTCTTAAATTCTTAGCTTTTGAGCAGGTATTTAAAAATAGTTTAACTACACTACCAATGGGTGGTGGTAAAGGTGGATCTGATTTTGACCCTAAAGGAAAATCTGATGATGAAGTAATGCGTTTTTGCCATGCATTTATGGCAGAACTTTGTCGCCATATTGGACCAAATACAGATGTACCTGCTGGTGACATTGGTGTTGGAGGTAGAGAAATAGGATTCCTTTTTGGAATGTACAAAAAAATAAGAAATGAGTTTACTGGTGTTTTAACAGGTAAAGGACGTTCTTGGGGTGGTTCTTTAATTAGGCCAGAAGCTACCGGTTACGGTACAGTTTACTTTGCAGAAAGCATGCTTAAGACTCAAGGACAAGATTTTTCTGGTAAAAATGTAGTTATTTCTGGTTCTGGTAATGTTGCACAATTTGCTGCAGAAAAAGCATTACAATTAGGAGCTAAAGTTTTAACATTATCAGATTCTCAGGGTTACATCTTAGATAAAGATGGTATAGATGCTGAGAAACTTGCTTTTGTAATGGATCTTAAAAACAATAGAAGAGGTCGTATATCTGAATATGCAGATAAATATGCTTCTGCAACTTTTCATAAAGGAGAAACTCCTTGGAATGTTGCTTGTGATATTGCTTTACCATGTGCTACGCAGAATGAGTTAGGTGGTGATGATGCCAAAGCATTAATTAAAAACGGATGTATTTGTGTTGCTGAAGGTGCAAATATGCCTTCTACTCCAGAAGCTATTCATGAGTATCATGAAGCAAAAATATTATTTGCTCCAGGTAAGGCTTCTAATGCTGGTGGTGTTGCAACTTCTGGTTTAGAAATGTCTCAGAACTCTTTACGTATTAGCTGGACAAGAGAAGAAGTAGACCAAAGATTAAAAACAATTATGGAGGATATTCATAATTCATGTATTGAGTACGGTAAGGATAAAGATGGCTACTGTAACTATGTAAAAGGAGCAAATATTGCTGGTTTTGTTAAGGTTGCAGACGCTATGTTAGCTCAAGGCGTTATTTAAAACATAACATATATTTTAAAAGCTCCATTAAGTTTTCTTAATGGAGCTTTTTTATTTTCAATCTAAAAATAATAATTCTTCAAATCACTATATTTACAGTACCTAAAAACAACTAATGCAAGTAACCACAAAAGCTATTGTACTTTCTGCACTTAAATATGGCGACAATAGTTTAATTGTAAAAACATATACGTTATCAGACGGGTTAAAATCTTACTTACTAAAAGGAATTTTATCTTCAAAAAAAGGAAAAATTAAAGCGGCTTATTTCCAACCTTTAACTCAATTAGAACTTGTTGCTACACATAAAAATAAAGGTACTCTAGAAAGCATTAGAGAAGCTAAAACTAGTTATCACTACCAAACATTACACACTAATATTGCAAAAAATGCAATGACGCAATTTTTAGCAGAAATGCTAAGTAATAGTTTGTTAGAAGAAGAGCCTAATGAAAACCTTTTTAACTATATAGAAGCTGCACTACAATGGCTAGACACAGAAACACAAATAGCTAATTTTCATCTTCATTTTTTATTAAGCATAACCAAGTATTTAGGATTTTATCCTGACAATAAAAATGATGATTTTTTCTATTTTGATTTATTAGAAGGAAGTTTTACCAATAAACCCACTCTAAACCCCATATTAGAAGGAAAAAATTTAAATTACTTTAAAACCTTCTTAGGCATAAATTTTGATGCAATAGAAACAGTTAAAATGAATAAAACTGATAGGCAAGAGTTATTAAAATCGCTTATCTTATATTTTGAATTACACTTACAAGGATTTAGAAAACCAAAGTCTCTTGTTATATTAAATGAAATTTTTCGTTAGTATGCGTAGTACTTTTTTTATACTTTTTTTTGTGATTTTTTCTAGTGCTTTTGCGCAAGAAATTATCATTATAGACCAAGATACAAAAGAGCCAATACCAGATGTTGCTATTTTTAATATTGATAAAACCAAAACTGCATTAACAGCTAATAATGGTAGTGCAGATGTTTCAATCTTTAATAAAGATGAAAAAATTACTTTAAAACACATTGGATATCAAACTAAAAAAACAACTAAAAACTTACTTTTAAAAAGAGGAAATACCATTTATATGGTACTAACTGCAGAGGAGCTAGACGGTGTTGTTATGTCGGTCTCTAAATGGGAACAACAAAAAAAAGATGTTCCACAAAAGGTAGCCTCTATTACAGAAAAAACTATAACTTTTACAAATCCACAGACGGCAGCAGATCTATTACAAAAGAGCGGTAAAATATTTGTGCAAAAAAGTCAACTTGGTGGCGGAAGCCCAATGATTAGAGGTTTTGCAACCAACAGGTTATTAATCTCTGTTGATGGCGTACGTATGAATAACGCAATTTTTAGAGGTGGAAATTTACAAAATGTAATCTCTATAGATCCATTTTCTATACAAAACACAGAAGTTATTTTTGGCCCAGGATCTGTTATTTATGGTAGTGACGCTATTGGTGGAGTTTTAAATTTTTATACCAAAAAACCAATCTTTTCAAAGTCTAAAGATCCTTTTATTACAGGTAATACTACTTATAGATATTCTACTGCAAACACAGAAAATACAATCCATGCAAATATTAACTACGGAAAACAAAAATGGGCGTTTTTAACTAGTGTTAGCTATACTAATTTTGATGATTTAAAAATGGGTAACAATGGCCCAGATTCTTATTTAAGATCTAATTATATAAAAACTGTAAACGGGAAGGATTTATTAGTAAATAATAGCAACCCTAAAAAACAGATTGGTACTGGTTACAACCAAATAAATGCAATGCAAAAAATTGCCTTTAAGCCTAATAATAATTGGAATTATGATTTAGGGTTTTATTTTTCAGAAACATCGGACTACGGCAGGTATGACCGTTTAATTAGACCAACCAGTGATGGTGAGGGTTTACGCTCTGCAGAATGGTATTATGGACCTCAAGAGTGGTTTATGACAAAAATTGGAGTACAACACCAAGGTAAAGGTAAATTTTATGACAGACTAAAAGTAAATACTGCTTACCAACGCTTTGGAGAAAGTAGAAACGATAGAAATTTTGAATCTACTATACTTAGTAGCACTGAAGAAAACGTACACGCACTGTCTACAAATATTGATCTAGAGAATAAACGCATTGGAGATTTACGTTTATATTATGGGTTAGAATATATTTTTAACAAAGTAAACTCTAACGGTTTTGAAACTAATATTGAAAACAACCAAATTACTAATGCAGCATCTAGATACCCAGATGGCGCTACTTGGCAAACTACAGCTGGCTATGTTAATGCAGAATACAAGGCACAACCAAACCTAACTTTACTATCTGGCTTACGCTATAGTCACGTTTGGATTAACGCAGAATTTGACAAAACTTTTTATCCTTTTCCGTTTGATAATGCAAATTTAAATACAGGAGCATTAACAGGTAGTATTGGTTTAAGTTGGTTTCCTAAAGAAAGTCTACAGGTAACATTTAATGGTTCTACAGGTTTTAGAGCTCCTAATATTGATGATGTTGGCAAAATATTTGACTCGGAACCAGGATCTGTAGTTGTCCCAAACCCTAATTTAGAAGCTGAATATGCCTATAACGTAGATTTAGGTATACAAAAGAATTTTAATGACAAAATAATAGTTAATGCTGCTGCATTTTACACATACTTAGTAGATGCATTAGTTCGTAGAGATTTTACTTTTAATGGTGAAACCGAAATAGAATACCACGGAGAATTAAGCAATGTGCAAGCTATGCAAAATGCGGCAAAAGCTTATGTTCACGGTGTAGAACTTGGAGTAGATGCTTATTTTACAGAGCACCTTTCTTTAACGTCTAATGTAACTTTTACAAAAGGTATTGAAGAAGAGGAAGATGGCACAGAATCTCCAGGAAGACACGTAGCGCCAACTTTTGGTGATATACATTTGATATGGAAAAATGACAAATTAAAGACTGATTTATTTTTCAACTTTAATAGCAAAGTATCTTATAATAACTTATCTAACTCTGAAAAAAGTAAAGGGTATATTTATGCTTCAGATAAAAATGGAAATCCTTATAGCCCAAATTGGCAAACACTAAACTTTAATGCCAGTTATAAAATAACAAATAATTTAAAAGCTACTGTTGGCTGGGAAAACATTACTACCCAACGCTACAGAACATATTCATCTGGTATTGTTGCACCAGGAGCAAACCTAATTTCATCTATTAGTTATCAATTTTAAAAAAATTAGACACAAAAAAGCCCGATTAAATAAATAATCGGGCTCTTAAAGTATATTTAAAAATATATCTTAGTTAGTCATTTTAGTTGCATACTCTTGCAATTCTTTAGACTTAGCTGTCATATATTCAGTTAACTTTTTAGCATCATCAGCAGAAAGGTTTTTCATAACATCCTGAGATTTAGTAGCCAATTCTTGTCCTTTTGTTCCAAGAGCAGCAAAAGCAGTCATATCTTTGCTTTCAGCAGCTTCTTTATATTCACTAACGTATTCGTCGTATGTTTTAACGTATTCTGCTACTGCAGCATCGTCAAAACTAGGAATACCGTCTACAGCTTCAGTTACAGCTTCTTTAGTTTCCTCAACAACTTCTTTAGCACCATCTACAGCCTCATTAGCTGTATTTTCTGCTGCTTCTGTTGCTTCTTTTGCTTTGTCAGTAGCTTCTTTACAAGATACAAATGATACGCTTAAAGCTAACATTAAAGCAGAACCTAAGATTAATTTTTTCATTCTTTTTAGTTTTTATTGTTTGTTATAATATATGTTACATCTAATTTACGTTCTAAAACATAATTTAGATGTACAAACCTAAAAAAACTTTGGTTAATTTGTTAATAAAAACACAAAAATATTAGCAAACAACTTAAATTTAATGTTTTATAAACGTTAAAAAAAGATTTACTATCCCTACAAATGGCAACTAATTTCCTCACAGTTACATTGTAAATCAATTAAAAATCAGTTAAAAAAAGAAAACGATTAAAAACGGATTTCGTTTTAATGTATTAAAAGCAATATTTACACAAAAATGATTAGTTTTGCAAACATTAAAATGTAGTACCAGAAGCACTTAATATGAAGTTTAAGGAATATAAAGGATTAGATTTACCTAAGGTAGCAGAGAACATACTAGAATATTGGAAAGAGAATAACATTTTTGAAAAAAGTGTTACCAATAGAGAAGGCGGAGAAGGATATGTATTTTTTGAAGGTCCACCTTCTGCAAATGGTATGCCTGGCATACACCACGTTATGGCACGTACCATTAAAGATATTTTTCCTCGTTATAAAACAATGAAAGGGTACCAAGTAAAGCGTAAAGCTGGTTGGGACACCCACGGTTTACCTATAGAACTTGGTGTAGAAAAAGAGTTAGGTATTACTAAAGAAGATATTGGCAAAAAAATATCTGTAGAGGAGTACAATGCTGCTTGTAAAAAAGCTGTAATGCGCTATACGGATGTTTGGAATAAAATGACCGAGCAAGTTGGGTATTGGGTAGATATGGAAGATCCGTACATTACTTACAAGTCTAAGTATATGGAGTCTGTTTGGTGGCTACTAAAACAAATATATAGCAAAGATCTAATTTACAAAGGTTATACTATACAGCCATATTCACCTAAAGCTGGTACTGGTCTTAGTTCTCATGAGCTAAACCAACCAGGTACTTACCAAGATGTAACAGATACTACTGTAACTGCTCAATTTAAGGCCAATAAAGAAACGCTACCTAAAGCATTTAAAAATGTAGAAGGCGATGTCTTTTTTATAGCTTGGACAACAACTCCTTGGACATTACCATCTAATACAGCATTAACAGTTGGACCTAAAATAGATTATGTTTTAGTACAAACTTTTAATCAATATACATTTGAACCTGTTAAAGTAATTTTAGCCAAAAACTTGTTAAGCAAACAATTTAGCGGCAAATTTATTGAAGCAGAAAGCAATGATGACTTTACAAACTATAGCTCATCAGACAAAAAAATACCATACCAAGTTATTGCAGAAGTAAAAGGTACAGATTTAGTTGATGCTACTTATGAGCAACTAATGGACTATGTGCTTCCTTACCAAAATCCAGAAAATGCATTTAGAGTAATATCTGGTGACTTTGTTACCACTGAAGATGGTACTGGTATTGTACACACCGCTCCTACTTTTGGTGCAGATGATGCAATGGTTTCAAAGCAAGCAACACCAGAAATACCACCTATGTTGGTATTAGATGAGAATGATAACCCTGTTCCTTTAGTTGACCTGCAAGGTAAGTTTAGACCAGAACTAAAAGAACTTGGTGGCAAATACGTTAAAAACGAATATTACAACGATGGTGAAGCACCAGAACGTTCTATAGACGTAGAAATAGCCATAAAACTAAAAGAAGAAAACAGAGCTTTTAAAGTTGAAAAATACGTACACAGTTACCCTAACTGCTGGCGTACAGACAAACCTATATTGTATTACCCACTAGACTCTTGGTTTATTAAGGTAACAGACGTTAAAGAAAAAATGTTTAGCCTAAACGAAACCATAAACTGGAAACCTAAATCTACTGGTGAAGGACGTTTTGGTAACTGGTTAGCTAATGCAAATGACTGGAACTTATCTAGATCTCGTTATTGGGGAATTCCGTTACCAATTTGGAGAACCGAAGATGGTAAAGAGGAAATAATAATTGGCTCTGTACAAGAATTAAAAGAAGAAATGTCTAAAGCTGTTGCTGCTGGCGTTTTAGAAAAAGACATTTTTGAGGACTTTGTTGTTGGTGATATGTCTGAAGACAACTACGACAAAATAGACCTTCATAAAAATATTGTAGATCAAATTACATTGGTTTCTGCTAACGGAAAACCAATGAAAAGAGAAAGTGATCTTATAGATGTTTGGTTTGATAGCGGCTCTATGCCTTACGCACAATGGCACTACCCGTTTGAAAATAAAGACTTAATAGACGACAACAAAGCATATCCTGCAGATTTTATTGCTGAAGGTGTAGACCAAACACGTGGTTGGTTTTATACATTACATGCAATATCTACAATGGTTTTTGATTCTGTTGCCTATAAAAACGTTGTATCTAACGGTTTAGTTTTAGATAAAGACGGCAAAAAAATGTCTAAACGTTTAGGCAATGCTGTAGATCCTTTTGAAACTATGAACGAGTTTGGACCAGATGCTACACGTTGGTATATGATTTCTAATGCAAACCCGTGGGACAACTTAAAATTTGACTTAGAAGGTATTGCAGAAGTAAAAAGAAAGTTCTTTGGTACATTATACAACACATACTCTTTCTTTTCTTTATATGCTAACATAGATAATTTTAGCTACACAGAAAATGATGTTGCCTTAAACGAACGCCCAGAAATAGACCAATGGATATTATCCGAGTTACATACACTAATAAACAAAGTAGACCAAGCTTACGGCGATTATGAGCCTACAAGAGCCGCAAGGTTAATATCTAACTTTGTACAAGAAAACTTAAGTAACTGGTATGTTCGTTTGTGTAGAAGACGTTTCTGGAAAGGAGATTACCAACAAGATAAAATATCTGCATACCAAACACTTTATACGTGTTTAGAAACTGTTGCTAAACTATCTGCTCCTATTGCTCCGTTCTTTATGGACAGACTTTACAAAGATTTAACCCAAGCAACAACTAAAGAAAAAGCTGAAAGTGTACATTTGGCTGACTTTCCAAAATACAATGAAGCACTTGTAAATAAAGAGCTAGAGAGTAAAATGGAAAAAGCACAGACTATATCATCTTTAGTATTGTCTATTCGTCAAAAAGAAAAAATAAAAGTACGCCAACCATTACAAAGAATAATGGTTCCTGTACTAGACGAAAAACAAAAACACGAGATAGAAGCTGTTGCAGATTTAATAAAATCTGAAGTAAACGTAAAGGAAATTGAACTTTTAGATGATGCCTCTGGCATCTTGGTAAAACAAATAAAGCCAAATTTTAAAGTTTTAGGCCCTAAGTACGGAAAAGATATGAAGCTGATTGCCAATGCAGTAAGAGAGTTAGACCAAGATGACATCCAAAAAATTGAGCAAAATGGCGAAATAATTATTGCAATTGAGAATAAAAGTATTAATTTACAGCTACAAGATGTAGAAATTTTGTCTCAAGACATAGAGGGTTGGTTAGTTGCTAGTTCTGGTAATTTAACTGTTGCTTTAGATGTTACAATTAGTGAAGATCTTAGAAAAGAAGGTATTGCTAGGGAGCTAGTAAACAGAATTCAGAATTTAAGAAAAGAATCTGGTTTTGAGGTAACAGACAAAATTGATATTAAAATATTAAAAGACGGTTATGTAGAGAATGCTGTTGCAGATAACATAACTTATATTAAAACTGAAACATTAACAGCGGAACTTAATTTTGAGGAAAAACTGGACAATGGCACAACTATTGCTTTTGATGAAGTAAATACAAAATTGTTTATCCAAAAACATTAAAAACTATGGCGCAAGATTTAAACGTGAGATACGGTGACAAAGACTTAGAAGAATTTAAAGTTCTTATTACTGAAAAAATAAACAAAGCTAAAGAGCATTTAGAACTTTTAAAAAGTTCTTATATGAATGATGGTAATAATGGTACAGATGATACCTCACCAACATTTAAAGCTTTTGAAGAAGGCTCACAAACAATGAGCAAAGAAGCAAATACTCAATTGGCAATACGCCAAGAAAAGTTTATTCGCGATTTAAAAAATGCAATATTACGTATAGAAAACAAGACATACGGTATATGTAGAGTTACTGGTAAGCTAATTAATAAAGAACGATTAAAATTAGTACCACACGCTACACTTAGTATAGAAGCTAAAAATATGCAGAAATAACAAAACGCCCTTTTTAGGGCGTTTTTTAATACACTATATGAAGCTAACATTACTTACTTTTTTATTTGCTTCCATCAATTTATTGAGTGCTCAGAAAATTGTAGAAAAAACAGTGGTTAATGACCATATTTCGTTAATAAATATAAACACCGAAAACTGCTACCAGGTTACCTTAGAAACAGCCAATACAGAAGAAGTTACCGTTTCTGCTAACATAGATGGTGAGTATAAAAAAGATTTACTCCTTGAAATTAAAGAAGATGCCGCCAGTATATTTATTACAACAGGCTTTAGCCCAACTTTTATTAGCCCTAACGATAAACTCAGCGCACACAAAGTAATATCTATTTCTTTACAAATTATTTTACCTGCCTATAAAAATGTGAAGCTATATGGTAAAAGCTCTAATGTTATTGCTACTGGAGATTATAAAAATTTAAACATTACATTGTCTGATGGTTTTTGTTCTTTAGAAAAAATAACAGAAACAATAAGTGCAACCACACAAAGCGGTAATATTTTAGTAAATAGCAATTATGCTACTGTAAAAGCCAACTCAAAATACGGTAAAATATACACAGACAATCTTACTAAAGGCAATACAAATTTTAACTTATCTTCTATTACCGGAGACATACATATTACTAAAACCAAATAATTGTCTATTTTTGCAAAATCTATCTTTTAAAGAATGAGTTTAAAAAAATCTGCCTTAATAGTATTACTAATTTTATTAGTAGACCAAATATCTAAAATATACGTAAAAACAAATTTTACGTACCAACAGTCTGTTGAAATCTTTAGCTGGTTTAAAATTTTGTTTATAGAAAACGAAGGGGCTGCTTGGGGCGCAAAACTAAGTGATATTTTTCCTATTGCAGACAGCACAGGAAAATTAGTATTAACTGTATTTAGACTATTTGCAGTTGCTGGTATTGGTTATTGGTTGTTTGACACTATTAAAAAGCACGCTCCAAAAGTATTAATATTAGCAGTATCCTTAATATTTGCAGGCGCACTTGGTAATATTATAGATTCAGTTTTTTACGGCGTTATTTTTGACGAGAGCTTTGGCAAGGTTGCTACACTGTTTTCAGACGATCCATACAGCGGTCTTTTTCATGGTAAAGTTGTAGATATGTTATACTTTCCTATTGTACAAGATGCAGTTTGGCCATCTTGGATCCCTGTAATTGGCGGAAACACATTTAGTTTTTTTGAACCCGTATTTAATGTAGCAGATACTGCAATTAGTACAGGTGTTGGTATACTATTAGTTTTTAACAAAAAAGCTTTTGGATCTAAAACTGATAAATCTGTAGAGGCGTAACACAATAATCTAAAGGCACATCATCTTTATAAACATCTGTAATTACATCTTCGGCTTCAAAAAAAGACAACCCAATTTTTAAAACGTTTGGTTTACACTCGCTTAAAAAAGCATCATAAAAACCTTTACCATAACCTATTCTATTGCCTTTTTTATCAAAAGCTAAAAGCGGCACAAAAACAACATCAATCTTATTTGGTAAAATATCTATACCATCTACTGGTTCTGGTACATTGTAACTATTCTTTTTTATAATAGTACTATCTGTAAGCAAGTAATTGGTAAGCGTATTATCTGCATTCATTTTAGGTAAAATAACGTTCTTGTCTTTACCTTGCAGTATTGCCAGTATAGAGCCAGTATCTATTTCTTTTTTTTCTTCTATTGATAAAAAAATATGATAATAACTATAATCCCAAATTGGCAGTTTTAATAACTGGTTTGCTATTTCTATGCTTTTGTCCTCCGCATCTTCCTTAGACAACTTGTCTCTGAGCAAAACGTATTTAGCGCGTAATTCCTTTTTTATCATTCGTTAAAAATAGTGTATTATTCATTAGATGAAATGGCTTCGTAAATTACCAAAAAAATCATCATTAATAAATAAGCACCCATTGCCACAACGTATAACTCCATGCTTTTCAAAAGTTTAGGACTACAATGTAAACAAAATAATTTATAAATATCGATAAAAAGTATCTTTTTACCGATTAAGAGTTATTTTAGTGGTGCAATAACTACTTTAGACTGAAGTATTATACCAATATATAATTTTTTTTAACAGTCTTAAAATAGCAAAGACCATTTCACAAAAAAGTATTGCCTTTAACTACACCAATCAAAAAAAAGAGATTATTTTTACTCTATGCCGCAAGAAGTTTCAATAAAATTACAATTAAGTACATTGCCTAACAACCCAGGTGTGTATCAATTTTATGATAAAGACGAAAAAATATTATACGTTGGTAAGGCCAAAAACCTAAAAAAAAGGGTCAGTTCTTATTTTAATAAAACACATGACAATGGTAAAACAAAAGTTCTTGTAAAAAAAATAGTCTACATAAAACATATTGTAGTAGATACAGAGTCTGATGCTTTATTATTAGAAAATAACTTAATAAAAAAATACAAACCCAGATACAATGTTTTATTAAAAGACGATAAAACGTATCCTTGGATTTGCATAAAAAATGAGCGCTTTCCGCGTGTATTTTATACAAGAAACTTAATTAAAGACGGCTCTGAATATTTTGGCCCTTACACCAATATGAAAACCGTAAGGGTGTTGCTAGATTTAATTAAAAGTGTATACCCCTTGCGCACTTGTAATTATGATTTATCTGCAGAAAAAATTAATGCATACAAATATAAAGTCTGCCTAGAATACCATTTAGGCAATTGCAAAGGCCCTTGTGAAGGTCACCAATCTGCAGAGGAATACCAAAGGCAAATTATAGAAATAAAAGACATTTTAAAAGGCAATTTTAAATCGTCTTTACACTATTTTAAAAATCAGATGAAAGTACTAGCCTCTGAAATGAGGTTTGAAGAGGCACAGGATTTTAAAGAAAAAATAGAAGTTTTAGAGAATTACCAAGTTAAAACAACTATAGTAAATCCTAAGATTAATAATGTAGATGTTTTTTCAATTATTTCTGATGAAACTTTTGCATACATAAATTTTTTACAACTATCACACGGTGCAATTATTAGATCTCACACTCTAGAATTAAAGAAAAAACTAAATGAGACTGATGAAGAGCTCCTTCAATTAGCTATTATAGAAATTAGGCAAAGATTTAAATCTTTATCAAGAGAAATATACCTGCCTTTTCCTGTAACAGTAGATAGCAACTTAAAGGTAACAATACCTAAACTTGGCGACAAAAAAAGAATTTTAGAATTATCTGAAAGAAATGCTAAGTACTATAGAATGGATCGTTTTAAACAAATAAAAGTTACAGATCCAGACCGCCATACAAATCGTATTATGGCGCAAATGAAAAAAGATTTACGCTTATCTGAAGAACCAAGACACATAGAGTGTTTTGATAACTCTAACATACAAGGAACCAACCCAGTTGCTGCTTGCGTTGTATTTAAAAACGGAAAACCAGCAAAAAAAGAATATAGACACTACAACATAAAAACTGTTGTTGGCCCAGATGATTTTGCGTCTATGGAAGAAGTAGTGTTTAGGCGCTACAAAAGACTACTAGAAGAAGAACAATCCTTACCACAGTTAATTGTAATAGATGGTGGTAAAGGACAACTATCTTCAGCCCTTAAAAGTTTAGATGTTTTAGGGTTAAGAGGAAAAATAGCTATTATTGGTATTGCAAAAAGATTAGAAGAAATTTATTTCCCTGGAGATTCAATTCCTTTATATTTAGATAAAAAATCTGAAAGCCTTAAAATAGTACAACAACTACGTAATGAGGCGCATAGATTTGGAATTACTTTTCACAGAACAAAACGAAGTAATGCAGCCATAAACTCTGAACTAGAAAGTATAGATGGAGTTGGAGAAAAAACGGCAACAGATCTTTTAAAGTCATTTAAATCTGTAAAAAGAATAAAAGAAGCTAGTATAGAAAAACTTGCCGAAATTGTAGGTATGTCTAAAGCTCAAAAAATATATAACACCTTTCATTAAAAAATGAAGAAACTAGTACTTACTATAATCACACTTTTAATTTGCGGTATTGGTTTTACGCAAAATAAAGTAGCAAAAGACAGCGTAAAAGTTGGTCTAGTGCTAAGTGGTGGTGGCGCAAAAGGATTGGCACATATTGGAGCATTAAAAGTTATTGAAGAAGCTGGTGTTAAAATTGACTATATTGGAGGCACAAGTATGGGAGCAATTATTGGCGCCCTATACGCTTCTGGATATTCTGCTAACGAACTGGACTCTATTTTTAATAGTATAGACGTAAACCTTTTAATACAGGACAACTTACCAAGAGGAGCAAAAACTTTTTATGACAAGGAAGATGCAGAACGGTACGCATTAAGCTTGCCATTTAATAAATTTAAAGTTTCCTTTCCGTCTGCTATATCTAGCGGGCAAAACATATACAACCTACTAGTTAAATTACTGTACCACGTTAAAGACACAGATGACTTTAGTAAATTACCAATTCCTTTTTTTTGCATTGCAACAGATGTAGAAACCGGACAAGAAATTTTACTAAATAAAGGTTATTTACCCGAAGCCATTATGGCAAGTGGCACATTCCCGTCTTTATTTGAACCTGCAGAAATAAATGATAAAATTTTAATAGATGGCGGTGTAGTAAACAATTACCCTATTAACAAACTAAAAAAATTAGGTGCAGATATAATTATTGGTATAGATGTACAAGACAGTTTGTCTAGCAGAGACAACCTTGGCTCTGGCACAGAGGTTTTACTACAAATTAACAACTACAGAACTGTTAACGACATGAAGGCTAAAGCCAAGCTAACAGATGTGCTTATAAAACCAGAAATAGGCAAATACTCGGTTATAGATTTTGCTCTTGGTAAAGAAATTATAGAATCTGGTGAGGCTGCCGCAAGAACAAAAATCAGCCAATTAAAAAATATTGCTTTACAACGTGGCAAAGACATAAAAAAACACAATAACATAAAACCACACGACTCTATAACTATTAACAGGCTAATAATCTCTGGCCACCAAGACTACACCAGAGCGTATATTAAAGGTAAGCTAAGGTTAGATTTAGACAAAACAGTACCCTTTGCAAAACTACAACAAGGCATAAACAACCTTGCAGCTACTAATAATTTTAAAACAATACGCTATACACTAGACTCCAGACCCTCTATAGACTCAGAGGAAGATGAACTTGTCTTGACTTTAAAAATAAAAGAAAACAAAGACAAGATGTTTATTAAAATGGGCGCGCATTATGACGATATTTATAAAAGTGCAGCCATAATAAACTTAACAAAAAAGAATATTTTTTTACAAGATGATGTTGGCTCTTTTGATTTTATACTGGGCGACAATATTAGGTACAAAATGCAATATTACCTTGACAAAGGGTTTTATTGGAGTTTTGGACTAAACTCTACCTATAACGACTATAATTACGAAATAGATTACGACATTATTAAATCTAATTTTCCAGGGCCAGACACAGGAATAAATAATATAAATATAAGCGCTACAAACCTTACTAACCAAGCATATATACAAACTGTTTGGAACGAAGAATTTGCATTTAGCTTAGGAGCTGAACATCGGTTTTTAAAATACACTACTCGCACACTACAAGAAGACAACGCAAATAATAATGAAGACTCTAGAACCATATTTGAAAAGAGCAATTACTTTAGCACGTTTGCTAAATTAAAACTAGACACATATAACGACAAATACTTCCCTAGCAAAGGTCTTTATTTTAATGGTGATTTGCATTTTTATATGTTTTCATCAGACTACAACAACAACTTTAAAGAGTTTTCTATAGCACAAGGAACTATGGGCGCTGCTTTTGAGTTAACTCACAATTTGTCTTTAAACCTAGAAGCCGGCGCAGGCTTTAAACTAGGTAACTCCAACGTAAGGTCATTAGATTTTATAATGGGCGGTTACGGTAACGACTTAGGAGATGGCTATATTTCTTTTTTAGGCTATGATTTTATTAGCCTAACCGGAAACAGTTATATAAAGGGGCTTACAAAGCTAGATTATGAATTTAGCCCAAAAAATCATTTACTTTTATCAGCAAACTTTGCCAACATAAATGATGACATTTACAGAAAAGCAGAATGGTTTCAACTACCAGAGCACACGGGATACGGAATTGGCTACGGTCTTGAATCTTTTTTAGGCCCAATACAAGCTGTTTACTCCTGGTCTCCAGAGAAAAACAAAGGAAGGTTGTTTTTTAGCATTGGATATTGGTTTTAAATCATCAATTAACAATCACAAGGCACAAACTTTACCTATTTTTACGATATTTGTAAAAACAAAACTGTTTTATGTTATTATTTAGAATTGATATTACCGCCCACCTCCGGGCTATGTGGTGAAACAAGTGTTTTTCACTTAATAACTTATCTCTACAACAGAAATAAGAATTTTATCATATCAAAATTATATAAATTTTAAAACAAAATAATATGTCAACACTAGACAATACATCACTTAAATTACCAAAAGAAAATTTAGACGCTGAAGATTTTTTACCATTATTAGGCACAGACTACGTAGAACTTTATGTAGGTAATGCTAAACAAGCTGCTCATTACTATATGTCTGCCTGGGGTTTTCAGCCACTTGCATACGCTGGTTTAGAAACCGGATTAAAAGATCGTGTTTCTTACGTAATAGAACAAGGTAAAATTAGGCTGGTATTAACTTCACCTTTAAATTCTGGAGGAGACATAAACAAGCATATAGATGCACACGGAGACGGTGTAAAAACTGTTGCTCTTTGGGTTGATGATGCAACTAAAAGTTACAAAGAAACTACTAGCCGAGGTGCAGAAAGTTATTTTGAACCTAAGAAAGAAGAAGATAAAGACGGAGAGGTTGTTTTTTCTGGAATTCATACATACGGAGAAACAGTTCATGTATTTGTAGAAAGAAGTAATTACAACGGTGTTTTTCTACCAGGTTACAAAGCTTGGAACCCTTATTACAAACCAACAGATGTAGGCTTAAAATTTATAGACCATATGGTAGGTAATGTTGGCTGGAACGAGATGAACAAGTGGTGTGAGTTTTATGCCAAGGTAATGGGCTTTGCACAATTAGTTTCTTTTGATGATAAAGATATCTCTACAGAATACACTGCTTTAATGAGTAAAGTAATGAGTAACGGTAATGGGCGCATAAAATTTCCTATTAACGAACCTGCTGAAGGAAGAAAAAAATCTCAGATTGAAGAATATATAGATTTTTATAATGGAGCCGGTGTACAACATATGGCTTTAGCAACAGATAACATTATAGAAACTGTAACTGCGTTAAGAGATCGTGGAGTAGAATTTTTAACTGTTCCTAGCTCTTATTACGAAGATGTTTTAGATAGAGTTGGTGAAATTGATGAAGACTTAGCTCCTTTAAAGGAATTAGGTATTTTAATAGATAAAGATGAAGAAGGCTACCTATTACAAATATTTACAAAGCCTATTTTAGACAGACCAACAATGTTTATAGAAATTATACAAAGAAAAGGAGCAAAATCTTTTGGCAAAGGAAACTTTAAAGCCTTGTTTGAAGCTATAGAAAGAGAGCAAGAATCTAGAGGAACCCTTTAACAAAACCACTATATTATTATGAATGCAGTAATATTTGCATTTAAAAGCTAAAGTAGTGTTAACACTTTAGTTAAAGTAAGTTAAAACCAATTATAACTCTGAATTAATGTAGTACTTTTGACGGCATAAGGGGTGGTTCCCTTATTAACTTTAAGTATTGGTTTTTCATAATTTAAAGTTTGGTTGGTTATTTAGGAAAAGCCTAGTTTTAAGACTAGGCTTTTTTTTATACAATACTTTGGAACAAAAGTTGTTTAAATAATTGTAAAGACATCTAATTGTGTTTTCAATTTTAGTAATTTTACAACAACGATATGAAAAAGGTATACTTATTATTCTTATTACTAGCTACATTTGCTGCTAATTCTCAAAACAAGCACAGTTCGTTTAAAGCAGGGGAATGGTTACGCTTTAGAATTCATTATGGAATTTTTAACGCTAGCTACGCTACACTTCAAATAAAAAACGATAAAGTAAACGGCATACCAGTTTACCACGTAATAGGCAAAGGAAGAACAACTGGCTTGGCTCGTGTTTTTTTTAAAGTAGACGACACCTACGAAAGTTATTTTGACAAAAATCACGGCAAACCCTATAAATTTGTTAGAAAAGTTAGCGAAGGAAGCTATACATTAAATTTAGATATAGATTTTGATCACAAAAAGAAAAAAGCTGTTTTAAATGATCATAAAAAAAACAGAAAGCTAGACTTTAAAATAGAAGATAACATACAAGATTTAATATCTGCATTTTATTATGTAAGAAACAATTATAACGCAGATGAATTAGTGAAAAATGAAACCATTACACTTAATTTATTATACGACGATGATGGCATTTTTAAGTTTAAGCTTAAATATTTAGGAAAAGAAACTTTAAAAACT
The DNA here is from genome assembly GCF_002813425.1 of Cellulophaga sp. RHA19. NCBI lineage: Bacteria > Pseudomonadati > Bacteroidota > Flavobacteriia > Flavobacteriales > Flavobacteriaceae > Cellulophaga > Cellulophaga sp. RHA19. The sequence goes on along the minus strand of NZ_PHUL01000001.1, from coordinate 1,236,331 downwards.
AAATACGGTAAAGTAGAATGTCATAAATTTAGACCCTATGTAGAGTCCGGACGTGTTTTTAAAGAACAAGAAAGTTTATCGCTTTGGGTTTCTAATGACGAAAATAAAATTCCTATTAGAATAAAAGCAGACTTAGCTGTTGGCTCTCTTAAAGCAGACCTAGATGGGTATGCAGGACTAAAGCATCAGTTTAAAATAATAATGGATTAACACTTAATGGACAATAAAGAAAAGATAGCGTCTCAAATATTAAAATTAGAAGAAAAATACAAAGGATCAGGACAAGATCTAAGTTCTTACCTAGATGGTTTACTTTATGAGAAGTATTTAACATATTGGGATTACATTCATCTAGACACGCTATTAAGCTTACAAATACCAAGAACACATTTTCCTGATGAGGAAATTTTTATAATGTACCACCAAATTACAGAGTTGTACTTTAAGCTTATTTTACATGAACAAAAACAAATTGTAGACGATAAATCTCAGAATGTAGATTTCTTCATAGAAAAAGCCAACAGAATAAACAGTTACTACAAGGTTCTTATATCTTCATTTAGCATTATGATAAATGGTATGGATAGAGAACAGTTTTTAAAATACAGGATGGCCTTACTGCCAGCAAGTGGTTTTCAATCTGCACAATACAGAATGATAGAGCTGTACTCTGCCCCTTTAGAAAATCTAGTTCATAAAACTAAAAGAGCAAATTTTTCATCAGAAAACAGTATTGAAGAATTATACGAAGAAATTTACTGGAAAAACGGAGCTACAGATAAAGATACAGGCGAAAAAACATTAACTCTTAAACAGTTTGAGTACAGGTACACACCACGCTTAATACGTATTGCAAATCAAGTTAAAGACAATACTATTTATCATAAATACCTTGCACTTCCTAAAGAAAGTCAAGAAAACCCAGAATTAATTAAAGCTTTAAAAGCATTAGATATAAATGCAAACGTTAATTGGCCGTTAATGCATATGGGTTCTGCTTACAGGTATTTAGCCAAAGATAAAGAAGCAATTGATGCTACAGGAGGCACTAATTGGAAACAATATTTACCACCAAGTTTTCAAAATGTTGTGTTTTTTCCATATTTATATACAAAAGAAGAGTTAAATAATTGGGGAAAAGAGTGGATAGACCATATCTTTAACCCCGAAAAATCTAAATAATGCAAAAATTCTTTCTTTCACTTTTAACAATATCTATATTTATTTCTTGCAAGGACAGCAAGGTTAAAGACCATGATAATCTTCCGGAAGTAATCACCATAGAAAAACCAGTAGTTGCTATGGAGTATGGTTTTAATTTAGATGACTTTACAGTTTTACAAGATACAATTAGAAGTGGAGACAGTTTTGGTGAATTAATGACCAATAACAAGGTAGACTATCCTAAAATTTTTAAAATATCTGAAGAATACAAAGATAGTTTTGATGTACGCCGTATTAGAGTTGGTAAACCTTACGTTATATTAAAATCTAAAGACACCACAGAAACTGCTCAATATTTTATTTATGAAAACGATCGTATAAACTATACCGTAGTAGATTTACGAGATTCTGTGAATGTATACAAGAAAAAGAAAAAAGTTACTTATGTAGAGCGTGAAGCCTCTGGCATAATTAGTACTTCTTTGTCTGAGGCTATTTTAGCCCAAGGTATAGATTATAATGTAACCAATAATTTATCAGAAATATATGCTTGGTCTATAGATTTCTTTAGACTACAAAAGGGAGATAAATTTAAAGTTATTTATAAAGAACGATACATAAACGACACTATCTATGCTGGTGCAGAACCTATAGAAGCTGCATATTTTGAGCACAACGGAAAACCGTTTTACGCTTTTGAATATGTAACAGATTCTCTAAAGCAAATTGCAGATTATTATGACCATGAAGCAAACAACTTAAGAAGAGCATTTTTAAAAGCCCCTATTAAGTTTAACTACAGAATTTCTTCTAGATACAACTTAACTAGAAGAATTAAATACTATGGCTACAAAGTTAGACCACACAAAGGAACAGATTATGCAGCTGCAATTGGAACTCCTATTATTGCCACAGCCAACGGTACTGTTGTAGAATCTACAAGACGAGGTGGTAATGGAAAATTTGTAAAAATTAAGCATAACGGAACCTATAGTACTCAATACCTACATATGAAAAACCAAAATGTTAAAAAAGGTGATTATGTATTACAAGGTGATGTAATTGGATGGGTAGGTATGACAGGTAACAGTGGCGGCCCACACGTTTGTTATAGGTTTTGGAAAAACGGGAGACAAGTAGATCCTTTAAAAGAAAAACTACCAACAGCAGAAGCTATTGCAGATAGTTTAAAAACAGGATACTTGGCGCATATAAAGCCAAAAATGACTCAGTTAGACAAAATTGTTTTTCCTAAAAAAATAATTACCCAAGAAGAAGATAAAGAAGAAAACATAATTAATCCATAATAATGGCATTACAGAACACCAACCCTACTACAACTGCCGCTTGGCAAAAACTACAAGAAAACTACAATAACACTAAAAATCTTAAGGTTAAAGATTTGTTTAAGGACGATGAAAATCGTGCTAACAAATTAACCATTAAAGACAAGGATTTCTTGTTTGATTATTCTAAAAACAGAGTTACAGATGAGACTGTTAAACACTTATTAGAATTAGCAGACCAAGTGAACTTAAAAGACGCTATTAAAAGCTACTTTAAAGGAGAGCCAATAAACCAAACAGAAGGAAGAGCCGTTTTACACACTGCATTACGCGCAAAAGAATCTGACTCTGTTTTAGTAGACGGTAAAAATGTAATACCAGAAATTTACGAGGTTAAAGAAAAAATTAAAAACTATACAGAGAGTATTATATCTGGTAATAGCAAAGGGTACACAGGTAAAGCATTTACAGATGTTGTAAATATTGGTATTGGTGGCTCAGATCTTGGACCTGCAATGGTTGTAGAATCTTTAAAGTTTTACAAAAACCATTTAAAAATGCACTTTGTAAGCAATGTAGATGGTGACCACGTACACCAAATACTAAAAGAACTAGATCCTGAAACAACTTTATTTGTTGTTGTATCTAAAACATTTACCACACAAGAAACACTTAGCAACGCTACAACTATAAAAAAATGGTTTTTAAATCCAGAATTTAAAACCAAAGAAAGTGATATTGCACTTCATTTTGCAGCAGTATCTACTAACGCTGCAAAAATTGCAGAATTTGGCATAGACGCCAACAATGTATTTCCTATGTGGGATTGGGTTGGAGGACGTTTTTCTTTATGGAGCGCAGTTGGCTTAAGTATAGCTCTTTCTGTAGGGTTCTCTAATTTTGATAGTCTTCTAATGGGCGCTAATGAAATTGACGAACATTTTAAAAACACAGAGTTTTCAGAGAACATTCCAGTTATTTCTGCCCTACTAACTATATGGTACAACAATTTTTATAATGCAGAGACCGAAGCTATAATTCCTTATTCTCAATACCTAAGTAGATTTTCTGCTTATTTGCAACAAGGTATAATGGAAAGTAATGGAAAAAGTGTAGATCGTAACGGGGACAAAGTTACTTACCAAACAGGAACAATTATATGGGGAGAGCCAGGAACAAACTCTCAACACGCATTTTTTCAACTAATTCACCAAGGAACTAAAATAATCCCTGCGGAGTTCATAGGATTTAAAGAATCATTATTTGGCGATAAAGACCACCAGAACAAGTTAATGGCTAATTTTATAGCACAAACAGAAGCTCTTTTAAATGGAAAAACTGAAGAAGAAGTACTTTCCGAACTAAAAGAGAAAGGATTAAATAATGAAGAAATAGAAAAATTACTCCCTTTTAAAGTTTTTGAAGGAAATAAACCAACTACTACATTGTTAATTGACAAATTGACGCCAAAAAGTTTAGGAAAATTGATAGCTCTTTACGAACATAAAATATTTGTTCAAGGTATAATTTGGAATATTTTTAGCTATGATCAATGGGGTGTTGAACTAGGAAAACAATTAGCCAGCACCATACTAAAAGACATAAATTCTGACAAAAACGAAAATCACGATGCATCTACATTGCAAATCCTAAAAGGGATTAAACAATAGAAATATCTTACTAAAATTATTAAAATGGCGTTGATAACTTATTGTTTATCAACGCCATTTTAACATAAATTTATGTTATTTTTGCGTTAACTGATTTAACATTCTGTTAACGTACAAGTAGTATAAATTATACACTTTTGTGCCGTTAATAAAAAAACTAAAGAACAAAAGAAAAATGAAAAAAAATTACTTCGTTTTTGTCGTTATGTTATTATGTACGGCATTCGCATTTTCTCAAGGAACCATCACTGGTAAAATATTGGATGGTGATTTAGGAGGACCTCTACCAGGAGCAAGTGTAGTTGTAAAAGGAACTACAAATGGTATGGCTGCCGATTTTGACGGTAACTTTACTATTACTGCCCCAAGTAACTCTGGTGTATTGGTTGTATCTTATATTGGATACATTACCAAAGAAGTAAGCTTTAGCGCTGTTGGAAATGTAGGTAACATTACGTTGATGCCAGATGCAGAAGCTTTAGAAGAAGTTGTTATTGTAGCTTCTGTAGCTGTAGACAGAAAAACTCCGGTTGCTGTTTCTACAATTAAAGCTGCTGACATTGAGCTAAAATTAGGAACGCAAGAATTTCCTGAAGTATTAAAATCTACACCTGGTGTATACGCTACTAAATCTGGTGGTGGCTTTGGTGACGGTAGAATTAACCTTAGAGGTTTTGACTCTGAGAATGTTGCTGTAATGATTAACGGGGTTCCTGTTAATGATATGGAAAACGGTAAAGTATACTGGAGTAACTGGGCTGGATTATCAGACGTTACTTCTTCTATGCAGGTACAAAGAGGTTTAGGTGCTTCTAAAGTAGCTGTACCTTCTATTGGTGGTACTATAAACATTTTATCTAAAACTACAGACGTAGAAAAAGGTGGAAGCATTATTGGTGGTGTTGGTAACGACGGATACCAAAAGTATGGCGCTACTTTATCTACTGGTTTAATGGATAACGGATTTGCTGCTACAGTATCTGCTTCTAAAACAACTGGTGAAGGTTATGTTGACGGTACACAATTTAATGGTTTTAACTATTTTGTAAACATCTCTAAGCAGATTAATGATAACCACAAATTATCTTTAACTTCTTTTGGTGCACCACAAACTCACGGTCAACGTCAAAATAGAAGTTCTATTGACACTTACAGAAATGCTGAAAGTGGTATAAGATTTAACCCAGATTGGGGTTACAAAAACGGTCAAGTTACTCATATAGAAGACAACTTCTACCACAAATCTCAAACTTCATTAAACCACTATTGGAATATTGATGATAAATCAATCTTATCTTCTGCTGTTTACGCCTCTTGGGGTAAAGGTGGTGGTGGTGGTACTGCTGGTAACACAGATCTATTTAACACAAGATTAGGTGGTTTTGATCAACCAGTAGACTTAGACAACATTGTAGAGATTAACCGTGAAAATGGTCGCCAAGGTTTTGGATCTGAGTCTTACTTAAGAGCTTCTGTAAATAACCACGAGTGGTTTGGTTTCTTATCTACTTACAAAAACTCTTTAACTGAAAACTTAGATTTATTAGTAGGTATTGATTTAAGAGATTACACTGGTGATCACTATTCTGAAGTTACAGATTTGTTAGGTGGTAGCTACGCTTTAGATAATGACAACGAGAATAACCCAAATGCTAGATTACAAGTTGGTGACAAGCGTCAGTACCACAACGTTGGTAATGTAGGTTGGCAAGGTTTCTTTGCACAAGCTGAATACTCTCAAGACAAGCTTTCTGCATTTTTATCTACTGCAATATCTAATACATCTTACCAAAGAATAGATTACTTTAACTATTTAGACTCTGATCCTGATCAAAAAACAGACAGATATAACTTTTTAGGATATAGTGTAAAAGGTGGTGCTAACTACAATATAGATGACAACCACAATGTTTTTGCTAACATTGGTTATTTTGAAAAAGCTGCAAACTTTGGTGGTGTATTTGTTGGGTTTGACAACGAAAACCAAAACCCAGATGCAGAAAACCAAAAAATATTTAGTGCTGAAATAGGATACGGTTACCGTAGTGAAAAATTAGCTGCAAACTTAAACATTTACAGAACCACTTGGAATGATAGAACTGAAACAGCTACATTTAACAACCCTGACGGAACATTAGGTACTGCAAACATATTAGGAGTTAATGCATTACACCAAGGTATAGAATTAGACTTTACATACAGAGCCACAGATGAATTAACAATAACAGGTATGGCTTCTTTAGGTGACTGGACATGGCAAAACAATGTTACTGGTGTAGAAATTTTTGATGAAGATCAAAATTTAGTTAACACAGTAGATATCTACATTAAAGACTTACGTGTTGGTGATGCTGCACAAACTACTATGGCTTTAGGACTTAACTATGAAGTTATGCCTAAAACTAACTTAATCATAGATTACAACTACTATGATAACTTATATGCTAGTTACAATCCTAGTGACCGTGGAGACTCTTCTACACCAGAAGCTTGGAAAGTACCAGATTATGGTTTATTTGACGCTGGTTTAAGACACGGTTTTAAATTAGGTGAATATGATACTACTGTAACATTAAGAATGAACAATGTATTTGATACAAGATACATTGCAGATGCACAAGATGGCGGAAATCATGATGCATTAACAGCTAGCGTTTTCTATGGTTTTGGTAGAACTTTTAGTGTTAGTACAAAAATTAGATTTTAATTAAAAAAGCATATTTAAGATGAAAAAAATTATATATTCACTAATCGCAATTGGGTTATTACTAACCTCTTGTGATCCAATGGAAGACATTAACAAAGAGTTAGATGTTTTAAATGCTATTGACTCTGAGATAGGAAATTTAGAGTACACTTTTACAGCTGATGATTATACTGACTTTTTCGAGTTTGATTTTCCAAATTTTAGCTCTGTAGATGATGCAAAAGCGTTAATACCTAAATACCTTACAGAAACTTACCCATTTTTAGGAGTTACCTATGACAACGACAAAGAAGTTGAACAAGTATCTTCTGCTTTAATGACTTTTGATTGGTATAACAAAATACCAACTTATGACGCCGAAGTTAGAGAGCTTACAGCTGAAGAACACAATGATATAACAGGTGATACTTATGGTAACTTTTCTGATGAAGACCACATATTTGATTTCTTAGCGGCTGAATATCCTGCTGCTGAAGAAGGTGATTTTGTTTCTTTACGTTATGAGTACTACGCAGGTACTTCTACAGAACTTACAGATGGTTTCTTATTTGAAAATGGTGAGTGGACTAGATTTGCTGGTTTTACCCCTGCAGAATATAACGCAATGGGCGAAAGCTACCCTAACTTTTCTAGCCATGATGAAGCGGCTTTAAAAATACCTGTAACTTTACCAGAACGTTTTAAATTTGACACTAAAGAAGCTGGTGATATTGCTGTTGCAACTTACGAGTTATACACAAAAGTAGGAGAAGATGCAGACGGTAACGACATTAGAGGTACTGTTACTTATACAGCAAACTTTATATATGATGGTTCTACTTGGGCTAAGTACAATAATGTAGCTACAGAAACAATTCAGTTTGCTCATAACGGAATTACTTGGGTTCCTGACAATACTATAAAGTATACTTTAACTGCTGCAGATTATGCGTTAGTTGGTAATGATGCTTATGGTAACTTTGACGTAAGAGACGGAAAAGACGAAGCTTCTGAAGAAGCAAGATTAGCTAAAATAAATACAATTTTATTAGCTAATTTCCCTAACGCAGAAGAAGGTCAAAAATTCTCTGTATCATATAATGTATATTCTGGATCTAATGAGGTTTGGATTATGAATGTTGTTTTAGAAGGTGGAGTATACGTTCTACAATAATAAGTTAACATTTTAAAAAATTAACCTCTGTCTACAACTAGACAGAGGTTTTTTTATTAATACAGTTTAATATCAAAAAAACAAAAAGCTTAAATTAGCAGAATATTATTTTAAAGTATCAATTTACTATTAAGACGAGATGATGATGAAATCTATTTTAAATATTAAAAACTACGCATACACTATACTATTATCAGTTATTATGTTAGGATGCAGTAGCTCAGACGGAGGTACAGAACAACCAGAGCCAGAGCCAACTCCTGTAAACAAACCAATTGCTGTAGATGATGAAGTAATAGGTATAGAAAATGAAGCGTTAATTATAAGTTCTCTTTTAGAAAACGATTCTAGAGTAGGTGCCAAAATAACTACTTTTGACGCTACAAGTACCGGAGGTGCCACTATTACAGAAAACCAAAATGGTACATATACATATACTCCTAAAACAGATTTTATAGGCGTAGATACATTCACATATACTATTTGCGATATAACTGAAACTCAAAACTGTTCTACTGCAACAGTTACAGTTTCCATTACAGACGAAGGAGACCCTGTAGCCATAGATGATGCCTACGCAACTGTAGAGAATACAGCTACCACAATTACAACTGCTTTAGATAATGACAGTATTATTGATGATGCCACATTAACATCTGTAGACGGCAGTAGTGCTAGTGGAAGTGTAGAAATTAATAGTGACGGAGAAATTGTTTACACACCACAAAGTAACTTTACTGGTAGTGACTCTTTTACATATACCATTTGTGATAACGACAAACCTGATGCTACGTGCTCAACAGCAACAATTACTATTACAATTGCCGAAAAACTAGGTTTTAATATTCCTTCAGAATTACAAGAATATTACTCTAACGTTGCTTTTTCTAACAATTCAGATGTTACACTAAACGCCTTAAAAGAGCACACCACCAATAAACACACAACTATTTTATCTTATGGGCAAAGACACAATTATTTGTATAACGCAGACGAAGATGAAACTATAACTGACAACGTAATTTTAATGTATTCTGGTGAAAGTAGAGACCACAGAGAATATCAGTCTGGCTCTAACAGTCATTCGCCACAAACTTTTAATACAGAACATATTTTCCCTCAATCTAAATTGGGGTCTAATATTGCAGTTTCTGATTTGCACCATTTACGCTCTTGTGACGCTATTGTAAATGAAGATAGAAGTAATTTTGCTTATACAGATGGATCTGGCAACTACAAATTAGTAGATGGTAACAAATGGTATCCTGGTGATGATTGGAGAGGTGATGTTGCACGTATGGTTTTATATTTAAATATTAGATACAACGAAGACTATACACAAGTAGGAACTTTAGATTTATTTTTAGCTTGGAACATAGCAGATCCGGTATCTAACTTTGAAATTCAACGTAACAACGTAATTGAAGAAGCACAAGGAAATAGAAATCCTTTTATAGACAACCCGTATTTGGCAACAATAATTTGGGGAGGAGATAATGCGGAAAATAAGTGGGAATAAACTAAAAACTCACTTATAAATTCTTAATTTTTATTACTTTTATAATTAAACAATTTACTATGTACGATACAATTTTAAACCTACACTCCTACTTTGCCTTTTTAGTATTAGCTATCTTAATTTTAGCTGTTGTAAATGCTGTTTCTGGCTTACTTGCTAAAAGAGATTTTAACTTAAGTAAAGACTTAAGAGTTTCCCTATTTGCGCTAATATTATCGCATATACAACTGCTAATTGGCGTTATACTTTTCTTTGTTTCTCCTAACGGTTTTGGAGCTATTAAAACTAACGGAATGGGCGGATTGAGTTCTGCTGCACGCTTATTAGCTGTAGAGCATCCATTTATAAACATAATTGCAATAGTACTTATTACAATTGGTTGGTCTAAGCACAAAAAAGTAATGGAGAGCGCTAAAAAATTTAAACTAATAGCCATTTTTTATGGACTAGGTTTATTATGCCTACTAAGTAGAATTCCTTGGGGACAATGGTTCTAAAATAGAAGCATAACATTATATTAAAAACCAAGTGATACAAACCACTTGGTTTTTTTGTTTTTAAATAGTAGTTAATACTGTTGTAAAAATGTTTTTACAAGATGTAAAGCTTTAAACAAACAACATAAAACTAAATCAACGACTTAATAAAAAAAAGAAAAACAAACTAATTAGTCTCTTTACTGTATTTTTTGATTAAATAAATATATACAGGAAAATGATCACTATACCCACCTGTGTAACTACCGCCAGAGTATGTTCTTTTAGGATATCCTTTATACCTACCCGAGGTTGTAGTTAAATAAGAAGGCGAGTAAATAGCAGCTTTAAAAAAAGAATAGGTATCCCTTTTTTCATTTACCAAATTACCTGTAAAGTAAATTTGATCAAAAACATTCCACTTATCTCGGTACGCTAAAGAACCCTCACCTTTTTTAAACAAAGCCTCCATAGGATTGTACAAAACACTATCTGTAACTTTCTTAATTTTACCTTCTGCTCGTAATACTCTTTTAAAGCTTTTATTTATTGGGTCATCATTAAAATCTCCCATACTTATAATTTTTGCATCTTTATTTAAACGCTGTACAGAGTCTATAATTCTTTTATTAAGCTTTGCTGCTGCAATTCGGTTTGGTCTACTACGTGCCTCCCCTCCACTCCTGGATGGCCAATGGTTTACAATAAAATAAATCTCTTCATCATCTAACAGACCACCAACTATTAGTTGATCTCTAGTATAATCTCTATATCCGCTTTCTTTAAATAGTAGCAACCTATGACTTTTAAAAGTTGTTGGCATAAAAACTTGCTCTTTATAAAGTAATGCTACATCTATACCTCTTTCATCTGGTGAGTTATAATGCAAAATTGCATATCCCTTATTTTTTAAAGCTGGTTGATTAATTAAATCAACTAAAACGGAATCGTTCTCTATTTCGCAAACTCCAATTACATCTGGGGAAGATTTTGTGAGCTCACTACCTATTTCAGATAACACACCAGACATATTTATTAACTTATCCCTATATCTTTCGCTTGTCCATTTATCTTTTCCTAGCGGTGTACGGTCGTCATCAAAGGTATGAGGATCGTTAATGGTATCAAATAAGTTCTCTAAATTATAAAAAGCAATAGTCCTTACTTTATATTTACTTTCTTGCTGAGAAAAACAATTAACAATTGTAAACATTAATAATATCAATAAATAATATTTTAATTTACAAATAATATACTTACACATTAACATATTTTAATATGAAAGTAAGGAAAATTCCTTAAAAAAGCATATTTTCACAAAAGTTATGCGATTGTTATTCAGTATTTTATCTATTTTATTTTTATCAAAAGTCTGTATTGGCCAGGAAAAGTACACTATAAAAGCAACTCTTCTAGACCAACAAAATAAAACAATAAATATAAATGGTAAGGCAGAAATAGAAGAAACAAACCTCTTTGTAAACATAGCTTCAAACACCTTAAACTTATTAATAGAGAAAGGAAATTATACAATAAAAATTACAGCAGAAGAATATGTTCAAATTAGAATGCCTATTTCTGTTGTTGACAGAAATATTGATCTAGGAACAATTTACCTTCAAAAAGATATCACACTAGAAAAAACAGACAATTTAATTACCTTAACTGAAGTTACACTGGCTGAAGAAGAGAATAGCACTGTTACCTCTGGACTATTACAAGCCACAAAAGATGTGTTTTTAAATAGAGCTGCTTTTGATTTTGGTCAAGCATTTTTTAGAGTAAGAGGGTACGACTCCAAATTTAGCAATGTACTAATAAATGGTATGGTCATGAATAACCTTACCGATGGCAGACCACAATGGAATAACTGGGGTGGATTAAATGACGCCACAAGAAACCAAGAGTTTACTTACGGATTACAACCTGCAAAGTACAACTTTGGAGGTATTTTAGGCACAACCAATATAAATACACAACCATCTAAAATGAGACCCGGGAAACGAGTTTCTTTTTCTGCGTCTAATAGAACATACGCTGGGCGATTAATGACCTCCTACACCATACCAACTAACAAAAAAGGAATAACCTATAGCATATCCGCTTCTAGACGATGGGCAAAACAAGGATATTTAGAAGGAACTTTATACGATGCATTTTCTTTATTTGGTGCTTTAGAATACAAACTAAATAAAAATAATACATTACTAGCAACCGCAATGCTAGCATCTAACAGAAGAGGCAGGTCTTCTGCCGTTACAGAAGAAGTTTTTTTATTAAAAGGAAGAAAATACAATCCGTATTGGGGAACTCAAAACGGAAACATTAGAAACTCAAGAGAACGTAAAATAGCACAACCAATTTTTATGTTTAACCATTTATACAAAAAAGGAAATATAAAATTAAATACTGGTATAAGCTACACATTTGGACCTCATGAAAAAAGTAGACTAGGATACTATAACGCTCCTAATCCTGATGCTACATACTACCGTTACTTACCAAGTTTTTATATAAATAGTTCTATTGGTGCTAATTTTGAAAGTGCGCAAACTGCTAGAGAATCTTTTATTCAAAATTCTCAAATTAATTGGAAAAACATTTATAGCGCAAACACAGCTTATGAAGACAAAAAAGCTGCTTATGTTTTTTATAATGATTTTGCAGAAGAAAAAACTGTAACATTTAACACTACCGCAAATATTAAACTTAATAACCATTTTAGTTTAGACGCAGGTATTATGCTTAAAAACCTCAACTCTCATAATTATGCCAAAATTGAAGATTTATTAGGAGCTGAATACCACTTAGATATTGACACTTTCTCTAACACTAATAACGATGCAAATGGAAATACAAATAAAAAAGAAAACGATATTTTTAATTACAACTACAGTATCCCTGCAAATAATTTAAACGCATTTACACAAATAAAAGCTACCTACAAAAAATGGTATGCCTCACTAAGCACAAACATTAACACTATAAACTACCAAAGAGAAGGTTTATTTAAAAACGAACGTTATCCTGAAACATCTATTGGAAAAAGTAAAAAAATTAATTTTAGTGCCATAAACACAAAAGGTGCTTTTACCTATAAAATAACAGGCAGACATTGGGTTAATGGTCAGTTTGCTTTTATTAGTAGGCCTCCAACAATACAAAATACTTTTATTAATCCTAGAGAAAATAATAATATTGTAGCAGATATAGACAACCAACAAATTAAAACTGCTGATGTAAATTATTTTATACGCTTACCAAAACTAACAGGTCGTATTTCTACCTTTTACACATTATTTAATAATGAAACAGATGTAAATTTTTTCTTTGTAGAATCTGGCATAGGATCTGATTTTGTGCAAGAAGTTGTCACAAACATTAACAAAAAACATACTGGCTTAGAAATAGGACTAGAGTACCAACTATCCTCTGCTGTTAAAGTAACTGGTGTTGCAGCAATAGCTAATTACACCTATAATAACAACCCAAATGTTAGTATTAATTTTGACACTACTAACAGTTTTGAAGACGCTATAAATTTAGAAGGATATAGCAACTTAGGAGAAAGCAACATTAAAGGTTATAAATTAGCTCAAGGACCACAAAAAGCATTTGCTTTTGGAATAGAATATAGAGATCCAAAATATTGGTGGATATCTGGCTCTGCAAATTTTATGGGAAATAATTACGCCAATATATCTACAATAACTAGAACACAAAGCTTCTACTTAGATCCAGATACCGGACAACCTTTTCCGGATGCAACCAAAGAAAATGTAACCAAATTACTCGCCCAAAAAAAGATGGATGATTTTTACCTACTTAACCTAGTTGGTGGTAAATCTTGGATAATAAAAGGCAATTACGTTAGTGTTTTTGCCAGTGTAAACAATGTTTTTAACACCGTTTTTAAAACAGGCGGATATGAACAAAGCAGAAATGGCAACTACGGGCAGATGGCCCAGGACAATTTAAGTACTACTCCTTCATTTGGTACAAAATATTGGTATGGTTACGGAAGAACATATTTTTTAAACCTAGCAATTAGCTTTTAATATGAAGTCGAAAAAACACATTATAATTATAATTTGCACGCTCCTAATTTTAGGATGTGTAAAAGACAAAGATTTTGATACTCCTAAACCAGAATGCACAGATTTAGTATCTAATATTTCATTTAAAGATTTGGAAACAATTACCACTGGTGCTATTGTTAAAATACAAGACGATTTAATTATTGAAGGCTACATTATATCATCAGACATAGAGAATAACTTTTTTGGAACAATATATATTCAAAACAAAGAAGAAAACCCTACAGCTGGCATTCAGTTTTTAGTAGACTTACGAGATTATTATCTACAATATAAACTTGGCAGTAAAGTAATCATCAAACTAAAAAATTTATACCTAGCAAAAAAAGGTAATGTATTTGTGGTTGGTGGTGTTTTTACATCATTTGGAAACCAATCTGTAGGCAGACTACCTAGCTTACAAGTGCAAGAACATATATACACTAGTTGCAGTGCTACAAAAATTACATCTACAAAAACTACTTTAGAAAACTTATCTTCTAGTGTTACAAATACACTAATAAAATTAGACAATTTAGAGTTTATTGATGAGGAATTAAATACAACTTATGCAATATCCAAAGAGGAGACAGAGCGCACTCTTAAAGATTGCCAAGGAAACCAAATAAAACTTGTTACTAGTGGCTACGCAGACTTTGCAACTAACATACTGCCCCATAAAAATGGTAATGTCACAGCTATTTTAATTGAAGATGATAATGAGCTAAAATTAAAAATTAGATCTAAAGCCGATTTAAATTTTGACAAAGATCGTTGTCCTCCAATAGTAACAGAATTTACTTCAACCTCCATTTTCTTCTCAGAGCTTGCAGACCCAGATAATAATATTGGAGCAAGGTTTATAGAACTATATAACGCCAGTGACAAAAGATTAGATTTAAATAATTGGAAAATAAACAGGTACACCAATGCTAGCACCGATATAAGCTCTAGCCTAGACCTAACTGGTTACAGTATAGACGCCAAGAGCACACTGGTGATTTCACCAAATGCAGATGAATTTACTAATATTTACGGTTTTTTACCAGATATAGGTATTGGTAAAAATAGTGTTGCCGACTCTAACGGAGATGACAATCTAGTATTAGTAGATCCATTTGGAACAACTATAGATATTTTTGGCGTTGTGGGGGAAGATGGCTCTACTACAAATCATGAATTTGAAGATGGTAAAGCACAACGCAAACAAAACATAAACGTAAGCTCTAGTAGCTACAACTTTAGCGAGTGGCTTATATATAATGATACCGGTGATAACGGCACTATAAATACGCCTCAAAACGCTCCTGATGATTTTTCACCTGGAGAACGCTAGTTTGCCATATCGTCTAACATGTTTTTTAAATCCTTTGGAGTAACCGGCTTTAAAATATAATCTGTAACAATATCATAAGTTTTTACTCTTTCTATGTCTCTAGGGTCTATAGATGAACTAACAATGTATATAACCACATTTTGCCTAATAGCTTCAGGTATTTTTACAAAATCATCTAAAAACTCCCAGCCATTCATAATTGGCATATTAAGATCTAAAAATATTAATCTTGGAAGAGTTTTTTCTATGGTAGATTGCCTTGTTAATTCTTCAATAGCATCTAATCCGTTTTCAAAAACTTCAATTTTTTCAGTAAAGCCTACTTCTTTCATTATACGCTTTGTTCCATACACAAATATTGGATCATCATCTATGATGCAAGCGCTAAAAATTTTATTCATATAATTTATTTAAAACAATTAAAATATAGTGTAAAGGTGGTGCCAATATCTACAGAACTTTCTACTTCTATTTTTCCGTTCATTGCCTCTATTTGGCTTTTAGTTATAAAAAGACCAATACCTTTAGATTTTTTGTGTTTGTGAAAAGTTTTATACATTCCAAAAATTTTGTCTTTATGCCTTTTCATATCTATACCTAAGCCGTTATCAGAAAAAGTCAATTTTATTTTGTCTCTTTCCCTTTTTGCTTTTATATCTACAACCAATCTTCTTTTTGGAGAACTGTATTTAATACTATTTGTAAGTAAGTTTAACAAAATACTCTCTAAATATGCAGGCACTGCATTAACCAAATACTCTTTAGGAATGCGTATGTTTAGTATTACATCATTTTCATTTAACAATGCAATAATACTTTTTCTAACAGAATCAAAAGTTTCTAACAACCTTACACCTTCTAACTTACCAAGCACATTAAGCTTAACACTAACTACTTCATTTAAATGCGTAATAGTTTCGTCTAAACTGTCAGAAGATTCATTTAACATATTTATTAAATTAGCTCTTTCTTCTGGATCTGTTTCATTTATTAAAAACCCTGTAAGCATTGATAAATTTGTAGAATGCGATCTTAAATTATGAGAGACAATATGTGCAAAATTGGTTAGACTTTCATTTTGATCTGCAGTAATTTTTAAAACTGCTTTTACTTTATTTTCTGCCTCTATACGAGACGTAATATCTACTACTTGAGATATAAAATGAGATATACTACCATCTATTTTAGTAACTTTTGTAACAGATAAAATTACATAGACCGTATGGCCTTTTTTATGAAAATATCTTTTTTCAATTTGATAGTTATCAATTTTCCCAGCTATAAGTTCATCTAACAAATTTAAGTCTGTTAAGTAATCATCTGGATGTGTTACATCTTGAAAAGTTAACTCCAACAACTCCTCTTGTTTATACCCTAAACTACTGCATAAACTTTTGTTTATTTTTAACCACTTACCATCTAAACCAATTAAAGCCATACCTACAGATGAGTTATTAAAAACCCCTGCAAAAGACTCTTTTCTTTTATCTAGCTTTAATACGGTATTTTTATACTCTGTAATATCCCAATTGGCGCCTATCATTTTAATTGCTCCAGTATTTGGGTCTTTATGAAGTTGTGCTATAGATTTTATATATTTTATTTTTCCGCTTTTAAGCTTAATTCTAAACTCTGTATTAAATTCATCTTTATTCTGTATTGCATAATACATTTCATTAACAACCCTTTCCCTATCTTCTTCTAACAATCTATTTTTCCAAGATTTATACAAGTTATTTGTATTTTCTTTTTTACTCTCATACAACAAAAGAGTTGCGTTGTCACAACTTAATTCTTGCTTAAATAGGTCATAGTCCCAAACACCAATATTTGCTGTTTTGGTTGCTATATTTAATCTTTTTTGAGTTTCAAAATGAGCTAACTCTGCTCTTTTTTTAGTGTCAACATCCTGAAAAGTTCCTGTTAACTTAACAGCTTTACCATTTATATATTCTACTTTACCAATTGCCCGCACCCACTTTTCTATTCCTGTAGAGGTTACTATTATAAGCTCTACATCCCAAGGAATTCCTTTACCAATGGCATCACTAATTAGTAGTACAATTTTTTCTCTATGGTACCCTTCTTTATAAAAGTTAATTCCACTTTCTAAGGTAGGAACGTAACTATCATCCAGGCCATGTATTTCTTTGGTAATACTAGTCCAGTACACCTCATTATTCACTAAATTTACTTCCCATCCACCAATATTTGCTATTTCCTGAGCCTTTAGGCGATACTCTTCTTCATTACGTCTATTAGAAATATCTTCTCTAACAATTATTAGGCCTCCTACTTTTCCTTTTTCATTCTTCCAAGAGTTAATTTTATAATTAAACCATTGTACCTTTCCCGTACTACTTAAAATCTTTTCTCCCTCAAAACTTATATAACTACCTTTTAAACAATACTCGTGTATTTTTTTTATTTCTTCAGTTGTGTCTGGAAAAACATCATAATAAGATTTGCCAATAATCTCCTTCTCACTTTTAGCTATTTTATTTAACCAAAGTTTAGAGCATTTAACAAAATGCATATTAACATCTAGTACACCCATTTCTATGGGTGCATCATCTATGAATAAGTTTATCTGTGTTTTCTGCAAAATTTATCTCTCTTTAATTTAAATATAGCTTATTTCCAGACAAGTAAGAAATAACTTTCTTTAAAATCTACTAATTGATGCAAAAATGATGAAAAATAACACAGATAACATAAAAATCAAGCTTTTAAACAAAATAAGGCTGTGTTTTTAAGAAAAACACAGCCTTAATTATAGTCAACTTTTTGTACTATTTAACTATTTATTAGGAAAGTTTTTATTGCTCATTATTTCTTCAATTTGCAATGTGTGTCTTTCTGAGTGTGCTGCAATAAATACCATTAACTGCACTCCGTCTAAAGTTCCAAAAGCCATTTGTGCGTAGTGACCTCTTAAATTATTTTTTGTCTTTTTTGCATATTTAATGTTCTCCTTTCTTTTAGAAAGAAAAGCTTTAACGGTTTCTTTATGACTCCCAAACTTACCGCTTGGTTTAAAAGTTTCTGGTGCTTTAATTTTATTAGTTCTGTTTAGCATTACATTCATAACCTCATCATCTGTAATTGTAGATTTAGACTTTTTAGATGTATCTACAGGTGTTTTTAATGCTTTTTCTACTGCTCCAAAAATATTAGTTTCTGATATTGCAATATGCTCTACACACTCCGCTACAGACCAAGACTCCGGGCTTGCTTTAAAATTTAACTGAGCCTCGCTTAAACCCTTAATTTTTTTTAATAATTTTTTACTAGTTCTGGTCATTTCTGTAACCACTAATTCCTTGTCTGCATTGTTTAATCCTTGCTTTGCTGGCATAAAACTTAATAATAGCAATGCTAACACTCCGTAAACTGCTTTCTTCATTTTTTTGATTGTTTTTAGTTGCGTGTTGTTTGTCGTTCTTAATCTGATTAAATTACCGTTGTAGGCATAAAAACCAACACACTTTTTCATATTAAAAGTAGTACTTTTATACTAGTACATCATCAGTTAAAAAAAATAATATAAATGAATTCTTATAACTCTTTGCACATTACGCTAGTACAAACACCTATTGTATGGGAAAATCCCGAAGAAAACAGAAGTTTGTTATCAAACAAAATTAAAGCAATAACAAATGCTACGGACCTTATTATTTTGCCTGAGATGTTTACTACAGGTTTTACTATGACTCCTAGTAACATTAAAAAAAATGAGGGACTAAAAACCTTAAATTGGATGCAAGACATTGCTAAAGAAAAACAAACTGCCATTACAGGTAGTATTCCCTTTTTTGAAGATGATAACTTTTACAACCGCTTATTTTTTGTTTTTCCAAATGGCACTTTCCAAACCTATAATAAAAAACACACATTTACATTAGCTGGTGAAGACAAAGTATACAAAGCTGGAAGTAAAAAACTAATAGTAGATTACAAAGGATTTAAAATTTGCCCGTTAGTTTGTTATGATCTCAGGTTTCCTGTATGGGCTCGTAACACCAAAGATTATGACATATTGCTATATGTAGCCAATTGGCCTAAACAACGTATTGCTGCCTGGGATACATTACTAAAGGCAAGAGCTATAGAAAATATGAGCTATTGTATTGGCGTAAATAGAGTTGGCACAGACAATTTTAATTATGAATACACAGGACATTCTGCTGTTTATGATACATTAGGCAAAGAGCTTTGTTTTTCTACAACAGAAGAAATAATACATACCGTTTTACACAAGCAACACATTGCAGAAACACGTACTAAATTAAAATTTTTAGAAGATAGAGATGCGTTTACCTTACAATTTGAAAATTAAACGTTTCTTCCCAATTGGCTCTTAGCTCTATAGACGGGGAATAACTAACTCTTTCTGCAAAACGCTTGTTTAGATAACTACCTGTATCCCATTTTTGGTTCCCATTAGTATCTTCTATAACTCTAATTTGGCATTTTCCTGGTTTAACGTTTTTGTACACCAATGACTTTGGCTCTGTGGCAAATTGCTCTCTTATTAATTTACCAGACTCATCTACCAATTGTACAATTACTGGGTATGTTACCTTACCAGATAATGTAACTGTTAGCAAACTATTTTCAGTCGGGTCTACAAAAGATACTCTGTATTGTATAGTGTCGTTTACTGCATTAAAAAAATCTGTAACTGCTTCTGGTAATAATGTAATACTGTATTGGTTTTCTAATGGTACAACCATATCAAAATTTAACCTGTTTTTTACAGTATCTAAACTAATTGGCACAGAAACCGGAATAGTATCTTTATCTACTATCTTAATTTTTGATGTATCTATGGCCTTAATTGGAATATTTGCTGACACCCAAAACTGATTTTCTAAACTTATTTTTTTATTAGCAACTGCATTAAACTTTAAAGAATCTACAGCCAGTTTTCTAGATTTTACAATAAACGTATCTCTAGTTTTTTGGCGATCGCTAATTACATTAAAAATTAGAGAATCTGCTTTAAAAGGACTTATCCAATAATTTAATGTGTCTTTATCTACCTCTTTGGTTACTTTAGTTTTTACACTATCTGGCAAGTAACTTTGTCTTTCTATCCTAATGTCACTACCATCTCCCTTATACCCAAATAATATTTTGTTTTTTGCTGCATAACTTGGCACAGAAACTGAAAAATCTGACACCTCTTTAAACAAATCTAACACATAAATAGAATCTGTTGGCACGTTAATAAAATGGTCTAAAAAAGCTATTTTATCAATACCTTGATCAAACATATTATTATTGCCTTCATCTTTTAAAGCAAATAATGCATATGTACCTTCTTTTAAATTTTTTAAAGAAAAAATATTGGTACTGTCTAGGGTATTAGTAATGTAATATGGAGGTTCTTTGTACACAATAGAGTCTGTATAAGTACTGTCTACCTTGTACAACATTACACTTATAAACTCATCTACCTTTTGCTTAAATGCATCATTTACTACTCCAGATATACTTAAAGAATCTATGTAATCTCCTGTAGAAAAAACATAACTTAGAAAACTACTTGGGTTTCCCTCATTATTATCTTCTATACTTTGTCCAAAATTAAAAGTATACGTTGTATTCTCTTTTAAAGTATCTTTTATTTTAATCTCTATGTATTTGCTTGCAGACCCTTGTGGTGTAATATCTGGCTGATATTTTAAAGGCGGAGAAACTATAAGCTGCTTTTGTATATCTTTTAGCTTTATATACTCATTAAACTCTAACTTAATGGTTTTAGATTTAAAATTGATGCTCCTATTTGCAGGTGTAGCACTAATTAACTCTGCAGGTGTAATATCTTTAGGTCCACCAGACGGCGTTCCTCTTCTTGCACATTGCATAAATGCAAATACAACTAATCCTAAAAAAAGAAAGCTTAAAATACGTCTTGCCATAGCCTAAATATTAGCACAAAGAAACAACAAATTACACAAACATAAAACTATGGCACTACTGCAATTGTTGCCACATAAATTGTAACATTTTTTGCTTTATTTAATGCTGTAGCGCAAGCTTCTATTGTAGCTCCTGTAGTAATTACATCATCTACCAACAAAATGGTTTTTCCGGCTATATTTTCTTCATTAGTTAGCTTGTATAAATCCTGATTTACTTTCCATCTTGCAAATCTATTTCTTTTAGTTAACGTTCTGGTATTTGCTGTTTTAAAAAGCACATCTTCTTGGTAGTCTGCATTTAAATGCTCTGCTAATTCTTGCCCAAATAAGGTTACTTGGTTGTAGCCTCTTTTTGTTAATTTTTTCTTATGTAAAGGCACTGGCACAACAATATCTATATCTAAGCGTTCTTTTATTAATTGCGCGTACCAACGTCCAAAAAAAGTTCCAATCTGTTGCTGATTTTTATATTTTAAATGATGAATAATGTTTTTTACAACCCCATTTTTTGTGAAAAATAAGAAAGAATTAACCTTTTTA
Source organism: Cellulophaga sp. RHA19 (assembly GCF_002813425.1). Taxonomy (NCBI): domain Bacteria; kingdom Pseudomonadati; phylum Bacteroidota; class Flavobacteriia; order Flavobacteriales; family Flavobacteriaceae; genus Cellulophaga; species Cellulophaga sp. RHA19. Next base: position 1,214,474 of record NZ_PHUL01000001.1, on the reverse strand, counting down.
ACATTAATTCTACCATAGAAAATACGGTCAATTGGGTTTTCATCGGTGAAATTGTACTCGGTAAGAGGTAACTGATTTCGACAAACGGTACAAATTAATCGTTCACCTTTACGCAAAGGTGTATTACATCCAAAACACCCTAAGGGCATTAGTATTTTATTGATATGATTTAGTATATTTGACAACTTGTAATGCCCCAAATTTAACCCTACTTAAAATTACCTCCAACTTCCAATGGACTCACAAGATAACAATTTAAAATACAAAGTGATTATAGCTGCGCTTGCGGCCGTGATACTGGGTATCTTAATTGCTTTTTACTATAGCAATGCACAGTCCAACAGCAACATAAGCTATTTAGAGCGAGAGAAAAAAATGCTTACAGATAAGCTTGCCAATATGCAAGCTAATATAGAAAGTTTATCTTCTGAAGTAGAAGTTAACAAGATAGATTTAGATGTTGCAAATAGTGATGTATCTAGATTATTAGACTCTATTGGACAGCTAAATTTTGACAGTAATAAGTACGATCAAAACAAAAGAGAATTGCGTAGATGGCAACTTAAATATGACAGTTTAAATATTAAGTATAATTCTTTAAAATACAATAACGTTGTTTTAAGCGAAAGTGTGCAGAATGCTAAAAAAAGAGCAGACCAATACAAAGCACAAGCTCTTGCTGCATCACAAAACGAAGAAGACCTAAAAGATGCTAACAACAAATTAAATAAAGAGCTTAAAAATAAGACCTATTTAAAAATAAGAAGCACAGAGTCTTTAGCTTTTAGAGTGCGTAATGGAAGAGATATTAATACAAACAAAGCAAACCTAATATCTAAACTTAGAGCCTGTACAACTATTAGCGGCAACCCTAATGACATTAATATAGAAAAAAGACTATACCTACAGTTTTTAGATCCTAACAAAAAAGTAATTTCTAATAACGCAAATATTATAAACGTAGACGGAAACGAGTATAGTAAAGCTGTAGATATTATTTACACTGGTATAAACGAAGAAATTTGTGAGCATATTAAATTACCGTCTGGTTCTTTAAAGCCAGGTATATATACTCTAAATGTTTTTGAAGAACAAAAATTACTTTCTTCTATAGAATTTGAATTAAAATAATTCAATCTATTAACACTAAAGTTCTATTTTTGCCATATGGCAAATCAAGAAGACAAATTTAAAAAGGTTATATCTCACGCAAAGGAGTACGGTTACGTGTTTCAATCTAGTGAAATATATGATGGTTTAAGTGCTGTATATGACTACGCACAAAACGGAGCAGAATTAAAAAATAACATTAAACAATACTGGTGGAAAGCAATGGTGCAATTGCACGATAACATTGTTGGTATAGACTCTGCTATTTTTATGCACCCAACGGTTTGGAAAGCATCTGGACACGTAGATGCATTTAATGACCCGTTAATAGACAACAAAGATTCTAAAAAAAGATATAGAGCAGATGTTTTAATTGAAGACTACTGCGCTAAAATAGAAAACAAAATAAATAAAGAAGTTACCAAAGCTGCTAAACGTTTTGGTGATGCTTTTAATAAGCAAGAATTTATTACTACTAACCCACGTGTTGTTGGTTACCAAGAAAAAATAGATACTATTTTATCTAGAATGGGTAAATCTTTAGAAAACGAAGATTTAGCAGACGTAAAAAGTTTAATAGAAGAGTTAGATATTGTTTGCCCTGTATCTGGATCTAAAAACTGGACAGATGTTAAGCAGTTTAACTTAATGTTTGGCACAAAGTTAGGTGCTTCTGCAGACAGTGCAATGGATCTTTACTTAAGACCAGAAACAGCACAAGGTATATTTGTAAACTTCTTAAACGTACAAAAAACTGGACGTATGAAGATTCCTTTTGGTATTGCCCAAATAGGAAAAGCATTTAGAAATGAAATTGTTGCAAGACAATTTATTTTTCGTCAGCGCGAGTTTGAACAAATGGAAATGCAATTTTTTGTACGTCCTGGCACACAAAAAGAATGGTACGAGGCCTGGAAACAAAACCGTATTAAATGGCATTTATCTTTAGGTTTAGGTGAAGAAAACTACCGTTTTCATGACCACGACAAACTAGCACATTATGCAGATGCAGCAGCAGATATAGAGTTTAAATTTCCTTTTGGGTTTAAAGAGCTAGAAGGCATACACTCTAGAACAGATTTTGACTTAAGTAGTCACGAAAAGCATTCTGGTAAAAAATTACAATATTTTGATCACGAAATTAACGAAAGTTACGTGCCGTATGTTGTAGAAACATCTATAGGTCTTGACCGTATGTTTTTAGCTGTTTTCTCTAACTCTTTAGTAGAGGAAGAACTAGAAAACGGATCTACTAGAACTGTTCTTAAATTACCTGCTGTATTAGCGCCTACTAAAGCTGCTATTTTACCACTTGTTAAAAAAGATGGCTTACCAGATGTAGCTAAAGAAATTATAGAAGACTTAAAGTGGGACTTTAAAGTAATTTATGACGAAAAAGATGCTGTTGGTCGCCGTTACAGAAGACAAGATGCTAATGGTACCCCTTTTTGTATTACTGTAGATCACCAAACTTTAGAAGACAAGACTGTAACTATACGCCATAGAGATACTATGGAGCAAAAACGTGTTGCTATTACAGATTTAAAATCTATCATAGATGCAGAGGTATCTATGAAAGAATGGCTTAAAAAAATATAATTTTTTAAGTTGACAAAAAAAAGAGCTCACTATAGCATTTGCCAATAGTGAGCTCTTTTTTTATAATAAATTATTATTGCTAAAATCTGAAACCTACAGATAATCCTACTCTAAAAATAAAATCGTCCTGAAAATCCTTAGGGTTAATATTTCTACCAAAACCACCGTTAAGTTCTAGTGCAAAACGCTCACTACGTGTAACCCACTTGTAACCGCCACCAAGACCTAACGCAACATTACCATAATCGCCAACAATTTTAGATCCCATTTCATTATACTTTTTTTCTCCCTTTATATATAATCCAAAAGCTTCTGCAAATGCACCACTTCTTGGCATATCTCCAAAGTAAGCCCTAAAATTAGGTCCAAATCCAAAGCTACCATTGTAATCTTCACCGTCACCATCAAAATGAAGAATTGCACCAACACTTGTATCATCTCCTAAAAAATACTCGTATCCAAACTCTGCAGAAGTTGTTGCTAAAAACATTCCTATATTAAATTTAACTTCTTGGTTTTTATCAAAATTAGAGTAAGCTTGGGCAGATACCATTTTGGCTCCCAATAAAAATAATACTACTAATAATCCTTTTTTCATAATGTTAGTGTTTTCTAATTCTCATTTTTCAATTTGCAAAAATAGAACTTTTTGTAAGAATCTCTCTCATTCATTTTTCATAGAACCCTTTGTTTTTTCTATTTTTAACTTTTTAATTCTATATAATGAAAATAGTATCCTATAACGTTAATGGTATTCGCGCGGCAATTAATAAAGGTTTTATAGATTGGCTTACCACTACAGACCCAGACGTTATATGCCTTCAGGAAATAAAAGCCTTAAAAGAACAGTTAGATTTGTCTTTATTTGAAGAAGCTGGTTATAGCTATAATTACTGGTATAGTGCTCAAAAAAAAGGCTATAGCGGTGTTGCAATTTTATCTAAAACAGAACCAGATCATATAGAATATGGTACCGGAATAGAGTATATGGATTTTGAAGGGCGTAATATTAGAGCAGATTTTGGAGACGTTTCTATAATGAGTATGTATTTACCATCTGGTACTAACTTAGCTCGCTTAGATTTTAAGTTAAAATATATGGACGATTTTCAGACCTATATTAATGACTTAAAAAAAGACAAACCTAATATTATTGTATTAGGAGATTATAATATATGCCATGAGGCAATAGACATACACGATCCTGTGCGCAACAAAAACGTATCTGGATTTTTACCTGTAGAACGCGAGTGGATTGGGAATTTTATGGAGAGCGGATTTATAGATAGTTTTAGGCATTTTAATAAAGAGCCACACAACTACTCTTGGTGGAGCTATAGAGCTAACGCAAGAAACAATAACAAAGGTTGGCGACTAGATTATGCTATGGTGAGTAAAACCCTTGAAAATCGCTTAAAAAGAGCTGTTATTTTAAAGGAAGCTAAACACAGTGACCATTGTCCAATTTTAGTAGAGCTAAAAAAATAAACACTAAAAACCAATTTACTAATGACACCACAACTCCTAAACCCAAAAGATTTTGAATCTTTAATTAACGGAAAAAGAGTATCGCTTTTTACGCTAAAAAACACACAAGGTTCTATTGCTCAAATAACAAATTATGGTGGCACTTTAGTCTCATTATGGGTAAAAGACAAAAACAGTAATTTTAAAGATGTTGTTTTAGGATATAAATCTTTGCACGAGTACCAAACCAATCCAAATGCCTACTTTGGTAGTATTGTTGGCAGGTATGCAAACAGAATTGCTAAAGGGAGCTTTACTTTAGATAACAAAATATACAATTTAGCTGTTAATAACGGCGAAAATCATTTACACGGTGGCACAACTGGTTTTGACGCTGTTGTTTGGGATGCAAAACAACCTACTGAAGATACACTAGAACTAACCTATGTTTCTGCAGACATGGAAGAAGGTTTCCCTGGTACTTTAGCTGTAAAAGTGCAATATCACTTAACAGATAAAAATGCTTTAAAAATCAAATATTGGGCTATTACAGATAAAACCACTGTAGTTAACTTAACAAACCACTCTTATTTTAACTTAAAAGGTGAAGGTAATGGTGATATTTTAGACCATACACTACAAATTAATGCATCTTCTTTTACAAGTATAGACAAGACTTGTATACCTACTGGCGAGCTAACATCTGTTTATGATACTCCTTTAGATTTTAGAAAAGAAAAAGCTATTGGCAAAGATATTAATGAAGATCATGAGCAACTAATTATTGGCAATGGTTATGATCATAATTATGTTATAGACCAAAACACAACTTTAAATTTGGCTGCAACGGCAAAAGAAGCTACAACTGGTATTACTATGGATGTGTACACTACAGAACCAGGAGTGCAATTGTATACAGGCAACTTTATTGGTGATGATTTAGTAGGCAAATCCGGGAAAAAATACCATCCACGAGCTGCTTTTTGTTTAGAGACACAGCATTATCCTGACAGCCCTAATAAACCACAGTTTCCAACTGTGATACTACATCCAAAAGAGGAATACCACAGTGTAACTTTATATAAATTTAGTACAGAATAACATCTTATTTGTTTGCTACAACTTTGTATGTAGGATCTTCTAATACGTTAACTTCTATTAATTTATCTGCATTATTTAACAATACTCTACAATCTTTACTAAGGTGTTTTAAGTGTACCTTTTTACCTACTTTGGCATAGCGTTCGGTAATTTTGTTTAAAGCTTCAATTGCAGACATATCTGAAACTTTACTTTCTTTAAAGTCAATAATTACTTCTTCAGGATCATTTGCTACATCAAACTTTTCATTAAAAGCAGTTACAGAGCCAAAAAATAAAGGTCCGTAAATCTCATAGTGTTTTACCCCTGCTTCATCTACATATTTTCTAGCCCTAATTCTTTTAGCACTTTCCCAAGCAAATACCAATGCAGAAATAATAACACCTATTAATACGGCTAATGCTAAGTTGTGTAAAACCACAGTAATTAAAGTAACCAGTATCATTACAAAAATATCTGGTTTAGGCATTCTTTTTAAGGCTCTAAAACTTGCCCACTCAAAAGTACCAACTGCAACCATTACCATAACACCTACCAATGCAGCTATAGGTACAAGTTCTATTACTGGTGCTCCAAACAATATAATTACCAATATAGTTAACGCGGCAATTATACCAGATAATCTTGCTCTTGAACCTGCAGATAGGTTAACCAAGGTTTGAGCAATCATTGGACAACCACCCATACCACCAAAAAAGCCATTTAAAATATTTGCGCCTCCTTGTGCTACGCACTCTCTATTACTATTTCCTTTTGTACCTGTAATTTCATCTACTAAGTTTAACGTAAGTAAGCCTTCTGTTAAACCTACAGCAGCCATTATTAATCCGTATGGTAAAATAATTTTAAAGGCTTCTAATGTAAACGGAATAGTTGGTATATGAAAAGAAGGTAATGTACCACTAAGCGACTTTAATGGTTCTCCCGGTAAAGTATCTTGATTAATAATATCTACTACTTGCTTTGTTTCTATATTTAAAAAATACACAACTAAAAAAACAACAATAATTCCTATTAAAGAAGCCGGAACTGCTTTAGTAAGTTTAGGAACAAAAACAATTATTGCAATTGTAAACAGTACCAAGCCTACCATAGTATACAATGTTTCGCCTGTTAACCAAACTGCAGCATCACCAACACCAATTTTAAATTGGTCCATTTGTGCCATAAAAATAATAATAGCCAAACCGTTTACAAACCCAAACATTACGGGTTGAGGCACCAAACGTATAAATTTACCAAGTTTTAAAAGACCAACTATTAGCTGAAAAACACCTGCCATAGCAACTGCCGCAAAAACATATTCTAAACCGTGCGAGTTCATTAATGCCATAAGAACTACTACTGTTGCACCAGCTCCTCCAGAAATTAATCCTGGTCTACCGCCAAATATTGCTGTAACCAGTCCCATAATAAAAGCACCATACAAACCTACTAAAGGTGAAAATCCTGCAAGAATAGCAAACATTAATGATTCTGGAATCATTGTCATTGCCACCGTTAATCCTGCTAAAATTTCATTTTTATAATCTACCTTCTGCTGGAAATCGAATAAATTTAAATACTTTTTCATTTTAGCTTATAAATTAAGGGCGCAAAAATAGTCTTTATTGAGCTTTTAGAGAAATAAACTATATAAAACTAAAAAACACATCTTAAAATTATAAAAATCTAACACTACACGCTAACAAAACGTTTCTTAGCTTTGTAGTAAACACATCTATATAATGGCAAAACAAGACTTTACACTTATAGGAGCTGGTATAATGAGCGCTACGCTTGGCGTTTTATTAAAACAACTAATACCAGATGCAAAAATAGCTATTTATGAACGTTTAGATAAAGTAGGTGCAGAAAGCTCTGATGCTTGGAACAATGCAGGCACAGGACACTCTGCTTTTTGCGAGTTAAACTACACACCAGAAAATGAGCAAGGCGATATAGATATTTCTAAAGCATTAAAAATTAGTGAATCCTTTGAAGTATCTAAACAACTTTGGGCATATTTAGTAAAAAACAATTTACTACCTGCAGATGATCCTTTTATTAATGACATTGACCATATGAGTTTTGTTTGGGGTGATGAAAATTTAAACTTCTTAAGAAAAAGACACAAAGCACTTACAGCATATCCTATTTTTAAAGATATGTTACATTCTGAAAATTACGACCAAATTAAAGAATGGGTTCCGTTAATGATGACAGGGCGCAATAAAGACCAAACTATTGGTGCCACAAGAATGCCTATTGGTACAGATGTAAATTTTGGAACTATTACTAGAGGTATGATTGCCTATTTACAGTCTTGCGATGGTGTAGAAGTGTTTTTAGGTCACCAAGTAGAAGATATAGATGATAAAAAAGATGGCACTTGGGAAATAGAGGTTAAAGATTTACATACAGATAAAGAAAAAACTATAGAGAGTAATTTTGTATTTATAGGTGCTGGTGGTGGCGCTTTAAAATTACTAGAGAAATCTGATATTCCCGAAGCAGATGGTTACGGTGGTTTTCCTGTAAGCGGACAGTTTTTAAAGTGCAACAACCCTAAAGTTATTTTACAACACGAAGCCAAAGTTTATGGTATGGCAGAAGTTGGTGCGCCACCAATGTCTGTTCCACATTTAGATACTAGAATGTTAAACGGGGAGCGCTCGTTACTTTTTGGTCCGTATGCTGGTTTTTCTACTAAATTTTTAAAAAATGGTTCTTATTTTGATTTGCCACTGTCTATAGACGCACACAATATTTTTCCTATGCTTAGGGCAGGCTTACACAATATATCGCTTACTAAATACTTAATAGAACAAGTTGTACAGTCGCCAGAAGAACGTTTTAAAGCATTAGAAAAATACTACCCAAATGCTAAAATTGAAGACTGGGAACTTATTACAGCTGGGCAACGTGTACAAATTATAAAAAAGGATGCCAAAGAAGGTGGCGTACTTAAATTTGGAACCGAGATTGTAACCAACAAAAACAACACATTAGCTGCTTTGCTTGGAGCCTCACCTGGTGCATCTACCTCTGTGTCTATTATGTTATCTGTATTAAACCAATGTTTTCCCATGCAGGTAAAATCTAAAGCTTGGCAACAAAAATTAACAGAAATGATTCCGTCTTTAGGGCACTCCTTAATTACAGATGAAAAACTGTGTATTAGCACAAGAAATTATACTACTTCAATTTTAAAATTAGAAGACAATTAAAAACACAAAAAAACCGCCTTAAACATACCACTGTTTAAGACGGTTTTACAACTAATAACCAACCTAAAATTCTTCTATCTTTTGCGTTGTCTCTTCACTGTTTTTACACTGTTTGTAGACTTCGTTCTTTTTTTATCTGTTGCAGATGTATCTCCTTTTAAATACTCTGTATAACCTACTCCTGTAAACTCATAAACCGTGCCAGAATCTGGATGATATAACTCTATTGTACTATCGTTAATCACATAAAACTCAAAATAATCATCACCCATAAAATCATAGTCTAACTCTAGTAACTTTAAGGTTTCATCACCATCAACATCAAACACTGTATACACTCCTTCATAATCCCACTGTAAGTTTCTTGGTCTAGTACCATTATTGTCTATAGAAGACCTAAAAACATCGGCATTACCATCAGCAAAAAATTGTAAAAAATTCTCTGCATCAAAATCATTTATAGCTCCTTCTTTACTTGTATATGTTTTTTCCCAAGCGTTGTACTCTTGTAAAAAGTATTTTAAATTATCATAAAAAACATAATCATAATCAAACGTACTTTGTCTATATCCCCTTAAGTAGTATGATGTGTTTGTACTAACATCTAACAACTCTAAAGTATTGTTATTTACTACATACACCTCTAAAGGCCACCTACCATCTACACTATGGTTTACACGTATACCATCGTTAAAAACATCGTAATTACCAACATCTATACCGTAACCACCACCAATTTTACCAATACCAACAATGTTATTATTTGCATACAAACGGCCATTATTAAATGTAATAGTAAATGCACGTTGCAAAAAAGGCACTTCTCCGTTTCCTTGTGTAGCATTAATATCTACATACCATAAATCGTATTTATGAATTGCGTGTTCTACAGAAAATCCTGGTTCTAAAAACTCATCTTCAATTATAATTTCTGAATAACATGAAGAAACTAAGGTTCCCAATAGCAGTAGTCCTAATAATAATTTCGTTTTCATAATAAAAATGTATTGGTTCTGTTTAGCTTAAAACAAAGTGCGTGCCAAAATTTATAAATAACTGATATACAGCATTTAATAAAATTAATTTTTTGTACTTTTAGTTTAATGAAATAAATAATATGGCAAAAAAAAGTAGTACACCTACCTTAATTATAACAATAACAGGGCTATATTTTTTTATTAAATTGATGCTATACTGGCTTTAAAATTTCTGCTTTCAATTAAATTTTATCTACTTTTGGTCTACTAAATTTATTTTATGAAGAATACTACAAAGTTTGCTGTTTTGGGTGGTGGTAGCTGGGCTACTGCAATTGTAAAAATGCTTACTGAAAATGTTAGCACAGTAAATTGGTATATGCGCAATACAGATGCTATAGCGCATATAAAAGAACACAATCACAACCCTAATTATATAAGTGCCGTTGAATTTAACCCACAACAATTAGCACTAACCGCAGATATTAATACCGCTATTACTAATGCAGATGTTGTAATTTTTGCAATACCTTCTGCTTTTTTAGTAACAGAATTAGAAAAACTAACGGTTTCTTTAGATGAGAAAATTGTATTTTCTGCAATAAAAGGTATTGTGCCAGAAACAGGTTTAATTGTTGGTGAGCATTTTAACCAAACGTATAATGTACCACTAGAAAATATTGGTGTTATTGCTGGTCCTTGCCATGCAGAGGAAGTTGCCTTAGAGCGTTTGTCTTACCTAACAATTGCATGTGCAGATGAGAAAAAAGCTAAATTGGTTGCTAAAAACCTAAGTAGCTATTACATAAAAACAAAAACATCTGACGATATTATTGGCACCGAGTACGCAGCCGTTCTTAAAAATATTTATGCTATTGCTGCCGGTATGGCTCACGGTTTGGGTTACGGAGACAATTTTCAGAGTGTACTTATGAGTAATGCTATTAGAGAAATGAAACGTTTTATTAAACGTGTACACCATATGAAACGCAACATTAACAACTCTGCCTACCTTGGTGATTTGCTAGTTACTGGCTATTCTGTTTTTAGTAGAAACAGAATGTTTGGTAATATGATTGGCAAAGGGTACACGGTTAAAAGTGCTATGATGGAAATGAGTATGGTTGCCGAAGGTTACTACGCTACTAAAAGTGCACACCTGATTAATGAAAAACACAGCAAAAAATCTAAGACTCCTATTATAGATGCGGTTTATGCTATTTTATACGATGGCAGAAACCCTAAAAAGGTTTTTAGTAGCTTAACAGATAAGCTAGACTAGTTAACATTAGCTAAATTCTACAAAGCTTGTTCTTATAGTAATACTTTGTAATTACTATAAAAACAAGCTTTTTTATTTGTCCGTTTCTAAAAACTATATAAATTGTAAGAAATTATTTCGATTTTTTTTAAAGAGAAAAGAATATAGAGGAGAGAAAAAAGACCAAAATTAGAAACAGTAATCATTCATAAAATAACAATACGCATTAAATGTCTTTAGAAGATAAAAATCGACTTATAAAACAGGGACAAGATCAATTAGAAAAAGGGATTTTTCCTAATCTTGTTTTAGAGTCTATAAATGAGTCTAGACTAAGAAAGGATGTCGAAAAACAAATATTTAATCCGTCAGGAGAAAAATTTGATAATCTATCTAAAGAAGAACAAGACATAAAAAAAGGTAGACTAGATATTATTCTTAAATTTAATGACTACATACAGGCATTAAACTTTTTTAAAAATGGCGCTTACTTGCTATTAATACTTGGAATTATAACTCTTGGAAGTGCGTTATTAAAAATAAACAACAATTATATCTTTGGCTTACTAACATTTATTAGTGGTCTTATTATTTTAATTGCTTCATCAAACAGAAAATTACTTTTAAAAACTACATTGTATATTGTAATTGCATATCTTGTATTTACCTTGTTAGAACTCATCATTTTTAAATTACCATCACCTTATATTTACGCTATAAATAACAATATTTTAGAAAACAGAAGAGGCGCTTTAACAAAAATTATTAATTTAATTAGTCCATTTGTATATCTCACAATAAGACTTTCCTTAGTTGGTTTTTTTATAGGCGTTTACTTAAAACAACAAAGTTTTTTTAAAATAAAAAGTAAATATGAGCAGGGAATAAAGAGCAATAGCCAGGAGGCAAAACCCTTTAAAGGGAAAAATAGAACATAGAAAAGAGAGCCAAGACTTGAGACTTATAAAATAGACCAAAACAAATAACCAAAGACCAATAAACCTATGAAAAAAGTAAAATCTGTTTTATACAGAATTGTATTTATTATTGTATTTTCTTTACTAGCAAAATCTTGTGTTAGCGATTACATTTACGAAGGAGACAAAGATAAAATTGCAGAACGTCAACAAATGTTAGACGATAACACTTTTGTTATGGCAGACCTATCTAACGAGTATACAGAAACCACTTTGGCTAAGGTTATAAAAACATACACGTTTAATTATACATTTACTGTAGATGGGCGTACTTATACCGATGAAATTTCGTTAACTAAGCTGCCAAACTTCCCTCAACTTAAACTATACTATTTAAAGGGAGATCCTAATATTGTTTCTAAAGACCCACAGGCAGATATTAACTCTGAGAATAAAAAAGGAAAATCTGTCACAGATCTCATCGTTGGTATTGTTTGGGGTGTTTTAGCTCTACTTATTTTACTCTCGTTTTTTGGAGGTAAAAAAGCTGCAGAACCTAAAGAAGCTAAAAAACCAATTGCCACTAATACAGATACACGTTCTGCAGAACAAATAGAACTGGAGCGCAAAGCAAAAGAAAATCCAAATAGGTTTTTACCTAAATAAATAAAGAGCTAAAGCCAAAACGATTTTTTTTAGAGGTGAAAAATGAGTGTGAAAAAGAGAAAAAAGACTAAGAACTAAGACTTATAATAAGTAACATAAAATTATGGATCAGAAAATAAAAACATTAAAAATTATTCACTTAGCTATTACCTTTGGGGTAGTTCTTATTTATTTTACTTTAGGAGATATTACCGCTTTAAAAAGTTTTAAAGTTCCTGCTTTAGATGCCTATTCAGTCGTATTTTTAGCATTACCGCTAATTGCCGTTTTTGCTAGTAATTTTGTATTTAAAAACACACTAAAACAAGCAAAGGACATTAAAGAGCTTAAAGACAAATTTGGTGTGTACCAAACTGCATCAATTATAAGATGGGCAATTTTAGAGGGGGCTGCTTTTATCATCCTATTTCTTAAACCAGACTTTATGCTTTTTGGACTTTTAATTATCCTGTATATGGTATTTTTAAGTCCTACTTTAGACAAAATAAAAAACGATTTTGAAAGCGTACGTATAAAATAATTTAAACTAAATATGAAAAAAATATTAACTATTACAGCTGTTCTTACACTTTTAATTAGTTCTTGCAAAGAAACTTCAACCTCTAAAATAGAACGTGAAGGTGAGCCAGACGTAATTAACATAGCAGATGAAAACATTGCAATGAACCAAGCTATTGCCAAAGCAAACAAAACTCTATCTATCTTTAAAACAGCTATTCAAAGCAATAATAAAAACTACTATGGCTTTACACTAAAGCAAAAATTTAGTGATTCAGATGGTAGTGCAGAACATATTTGGATACAAGATGTAACTTATGACGGCTCAAAATTTAAAGGTATCGTTGGTAACACACCATTATATGAAATTAATGTAAAATTAGGAGATACTATTAATGTAGACGAGTCTAACATTAGTGACTGGATGTACTTTGACCAAAATATTACCAAAGGCGCATACACTATTAGGGTGCTACGTGACCAAATGTCTACTGAAGAACAAAAAGAGTTTGACATACAAAGTGGAATGCAATTTGAATAAATAAAAAATATGAAAAAAATACTAGCCATTACAACCCTTATTTTACTAACCATTGCAAGTTGTAAAACAGACGAAAAGCAAAAAGTAAGCAATTTATCTAACCTATACGCGGTAGATGGTTTTATAGATTTTCCGTTTACTATTACAAACACTAAAGAAGATAAAGACTATTACCAATACACCATTAAGGCTACCGTAGATAATGATACTATTGGTATGCTTGTGTCTTTAAAAAAAGAGATTAAAGCAGGTTTTGTAAATGGCGAGCCAAAAAATATGTTTATAGATAATGGCATTAAATTTACTTCTATTGGAGAGCAAAGCAACAGATTATTAAACTTTATGCGTAAAAAATACAATTTACCTGCTAAAGAATATGCTTTAAAACAAGAACAAATTTTTACTTGCGCCAACCTTAATCAAGATGATGTAGATTACAAAAGTGGTAGTAGCAGATTTAAAATATTTTTAGAGGATAATGAAGAAAATGCAGAGCTTTTTGTAAACTTTAATTTTTTACTAAACACCATTGGTTTAAACGAAAAAGACAATCTATACAGACCGCAATTAGTACGTTTGCTAAGCAAATAACAACCGTACAACTTGTAAATTTTAGTACCTTAGATGTATGAACAAATTAGACATTAGAACCGTAAACGTTGTGCAATATGTACAACCTTTACGAGAAGGTGGCTCTTTACCTGCTATTGTTAAGGCAGATGACGATTTCCTTTATGTTTTAAAATTTAGAGGCGCAGGCCAAGGCACAAAAGCACTTATTGCCGAGTTTATTGGCGGCGAGCTTGCACGTGCTATTGGATTAAAGGTACCAGAATTGGTATTTGCTAACCTAGACGACTCTTTTAGCAAAACAGAACCAGACGAAGAAATTCAGGATTTACTAAAATTTAGCGTTGGTTTAAATCTAGGATTACACTATTTATCTAGCGCTATAACTTTTGATCCTTTAGTAACTACCGTAGATGCAAAAACCGCTTCTAAAGTGGTGCTACTAGACAGTATTATTAGCAATATAGACCGTACGGCAAAAAACACCAATTTACTTATTTGGAACCAAGAGCTTTGGGTAATAGACAATGGTGCAAGTTTTTATTTTCATCACAACTGGCCTTTGTGGGAGAACCACCTAACTAGGACTTTTCCGTTAATAAAAGACCACGTATTATTGCCACAGGCTACAGAGCTAGACTACGCAAAACAAGAAATTACAAGCAAAATTACACCACAAATTATAGAAGATATTACCAATAATATACCAGAAGACTGGCTTATAAACCAAACCGATTCTTTAACTCCTGCGCAAATGAGAGCTGCTTACACCACGTATTTAAATGCAAAACTTGGTATGGTAGACGCGCTTATAAAAGAAGCTAAAGATGCAAGATAAAGTTACGTTTGAATATGCCGTTATACGCATTGTACCCAAAGTAGAACGCGAAGAGTTTTTTAATATTGGTGTTATTTTATTTAGCAAACGAAAAAAGTTTTTAGGTGTAAAATACCATATAGACCGCAACAAACTAGAGGCTTTTTGTAAGGATCTCGACTATAATTTGCTACAAGATTACCTTAAAGCCTGGGAACTGGTTTGTAAAGGTGAACCCGCTGGCGGACCAATTGGTAAGTTAGAGCTATCTGACAGGTTTAGGTGGTTAGCCGCCTCTAGGAGCACCGTTATACAAAGCTCTAAAACACACCCTGGTTTATGCAATAACCCAGAAGAAACCTTAGAAAAACTATTTGCCACCTATGTTTTATAACACCATTAAATAACAAAACCATATATTATGATTTACACAAAAAACAGCCTTAAACACACGTTAGTACTAGCAGTAACAGCGTTATTACTATATTCTTGTGGCGCAAAAGACAGTTATGAAACAGTAACCGTAGAAAATAAGTTTGAGCTTACACTGCCTTCATTTTTATCTAAAACTAGAGACTTAAATGATGATGCATCTTTACAATACCAAAACGCAATAAGAGAGTTTTATGTTATAGCTATTCATGAGCCAATAATAGACGTACAACCGGTAATTGACGAAGACGTAACAGGCGAGTACAAAAATGATATTAACGGGTACTACAAACTAATTTCAGATAATTTTAAGGAGGCCATAGTAAACCCTAAAGTCTCTAAAGTAACAGATACTATAGTAAACAATATGCCTGCTAAAACAGCTTTTATAAATGGGCAAATAGACGGTTTAGATATTGTATACGCCATAGGTTTGTACCAAGGCAAAGAAGATTATTACCAAATATTCTCTTGGACACTAGCAGACAGAAAAGATAGACACAAGGATAATATGTCTAAAATTATTTATTCTTTAAAAGAAGTAGAAGAAACAGAATAACTTTTACCAATTTACCATAAAAATTAAGCCTTTACTATTTAGACAAACCTCTAAAAAGTAAAGGTTTTTGTTTGCAATAGAGCTAGTTACATTGCCACACACAACTACACACTTACCAATTACCCTTAAAAAACTACAAACTATACAATATTCAACACCAATTACGGAAATCCGTTTTTTTGGTAAAAAAGAAGGGAGTAAATTGAAGAGTTTTAAAAGATAAATCAACTAATTAAACTAAGGTTAAGCCTTAAAAGAAGAGTATGAAATTTGACTTAAAAGAAATTAAAGATGCTTACAAGAGATTAAAAACTTATATCTACTACGACAATACAGATATCATTTTAAGGAGAAAACTAGTTGAGTTTGAGACTAATTTGACTAAAGATTTTAATTCATTATTCAGAGGAAACGAAAAACCATACCAAACAGATGATGGACTGAATATTTTTAAAAACGATTTTGGTGTTCCTCAATCAATTGACAGTAAACTCCAAATCTTTACGGATGAACTAAATAACTTTCACAGCTCATCAGAATTTTTTGATTTTTTTCTTAATAAAATAGATGCAAATATCTATCCGAAAAAATATGAAAAAACTGAAATAGCAGATAATTTCATTACAAATCAAAGAGTTGAGAAAGAATATCCAATAAATAGACTCACAGCTTTTATAGATGCTCCAATCGAAATACACCTATTATCTGTTCTTTGGACTATAAATTATGGTGTTCAAATTGATTCTAAACTTGGAGATGATTGTATTGGAAATCGATTATTACTTAGTAAGGATAAAAAAACTATTGTTCAC
Organism: Cellulophaga sp. RHA19; assembly: GCF_002813425.1. Taxonomy (NCBI): domain Bacteria; kingdom Pseudomonadati; phylum Bacteroidota; class Flavobacteriia; order Flavobacteriales; family Flavobacteriaceae; genus Cellulophaga; species Cellulophaga sp. RHA19. The sequence goes on along the minus strand of NZ_PHUL01000001.1, from coordinate 1,197,938 downwards.
GGCTCTGGTTTATTTAAACCATATTTTAAACAATATCAAAAATGGAGAGACGACTCTGTAAATGTTGCTCAGGAATTAATAAAAAACGAAAGGGATGTTCTTTTTCTCAATTTAGATGTTAAAGATTATTTCCATTCTGTAAGAATACCAAATGATTTAATTTACAGTGATAATAAAACTCATTACAAGGCAGCTCATAATAATTTAAACAGGTTGTTTTTAAAAATTCATCATATTTATACAGAGAAAATTTCAGTAGAATATGAACAACCTTATAATTTCTCAAATGAATTAGAACGTAATGAAGAAAATGAACTTCAAGAATTTATATTACCTATAGGTCTTTTGTCATCTTTTGTACTTGCAAATGATTACTTAAAAGACTTTGATAAAAGAATAGTAGAAAAATACAAACCTGCATATTATGGAAGATATGTTGATGATATTTTACTAGTACTTGCCGACCCAAATCCAAATTCAAACAATGAAGAATTAAATGAAGAATTTAAATTTTCATTTAATGATTATAAGAAGCGGATTAAGAAGAAACATAACAGCAAAAATAATATTCATTATAAAATTACCTTCGAAGAAGATACTCTTAATGAAATTGAAAAATATATCATATCAAATCTTAGCCCATTAATAAACCTTGTTGATTCTCCTTTTTCTAAAGATTCAAGTAATTCAAAAGGAAGAGTTTTTAAAATAAATGGGAAAAAGTCATTATTCTGTCAAAGTGAAAAAACACTTCTTTACTACTTTGATTCGGAAGAATCAGATATGGTAATAAATAAATTGAAGAGAGAGTTAGAAGAAAGAACTAGTGAATTTCGGGATTTACCCAGTCACGACAATTCATTAGGAGAATTTGAATCAAGTGCATATCATTTAGATTACAATGGAACAGAAGGAAAAATTAAAACCCTACAAGATTATAAAGAAAACAGATATGGTTTGACTTTATTTCTTTCTAACCAAATATTTAGCTCATTAAATCACGAACGAAGTATTTCTGAGAAAGAAAAAAATCAAGTTCTTAAATTTTTTAAAGGCTCTACCTGTCTCGAATTTTATCGTTTGTGGGAAAGAGTTTTTACTTATTTTTTAGTCAATAAAGAACCAAAATCATATATTAATTTTTATGTTCATTGCGCTGAACAAATTGATAAAATTGGTAAAAAAGATATTAATTTTATAGAAAAGACTAAGGTTGAATATAGCCTTGTTCAAAAATCTATGGCTGAGTATTTAGATTGTGCTCACGAATTAACAATTTCTTTAAATCCAATGTTCTTAAATCAAAGTAGAGATGTAGAGCGTCATTTTGATTTTAAAACTAATGAATTGTCAAATTCTTTATTAGTTTATTTTCTGAATGATAATGCTGTAACAAAATCAGAATCGTTTTGGAGAAATAGATTTAGAAAAACAAATATGATTAGACATCAATACGTTTCTACTCCATTATTAAACTATACTAAAGATTCTAAAAAGGGCTATAGTAATTTACTGAAGCTTCAATTCGATATTGAGTCTTATGAGTTAGATGAAAAACTTATAGAAAATTCTCCAAGACCAATAAAATTTTGGGAATGTTGTTTCGCTTCTACTTTTACAGAGTTATCTAAATTCGACAAGTCTAAATGTAGAGAAAAAAACGGATATCCTTTAACGGATATATTAGGACCTAAAATAAAAACTGAAAAAGAATTAGTCACAGAGACAGAAATTAAAAAGGAAGAATATTATTTAGATTGTGCTTTTGATATTTATCTAAAAGGGAACTCAAATCACTTGCCTCATTACATTTTAAATGATGAAAAATTAAAATCAAGTTTCTATGATTTGGTAAATAGAGGCGATAATTTGGGTAACCAAAATCAAATAAAAGAATTTCGAATTAATTCCAAATATAAAATTGAGGAACCTAGTATTTCATTTGCTAATACAGAAGTAAAAGAAAGCAATATTATTAAAGGCGTTAGAAATGAACCAAATTTATCTATTGAAAGATACCAACGTTTAGCTTTAATTCTGAATCAAGCCAGGAAAGAAAACTCAGATATAGTCTTATTTCCTGAGTTTTTTATTCCAATAAATCTCCTGCCTAGTTTGGCCCGTTATTCACAAAAAAATCAAACACTTGTAATCTCTGGACTAGAACATATTATTTCTAATAAAACAGCTTTTAATTTTGTAGCTACAATACTTCCTATTGAAGTGAATGGTATTAAAGACGCTACAATAGTTTTCAGACTCAAAAATCACTATGCTCCAGTTGAAGAACATTTAATTTCTCAAAATCATTTAAGTGTACCAAAGCCTGATATAAGTAGGTATGATATTTTCAATTGGAAAAACATCTATTTTTCCGTATTCTATTGTTTTGAATTAGCAGATTTGGAACATCGAAGTTTATTGAGAAGTAAAATTGATTTATTAGTAGCACTAGAATGGAACAAAGACACTCCATATTTCTCTAATATAATTGAAGCAAGCTCAAGAGATTTGCATTGCTATGTTGCTCAAGTAAATACAAGTCAGTATGGAGATACGAGACTAACTCAACCAACAGAAACAGCTAGAAAGGACTTATTACGCTTGAAAGGCGGTACAAATGATGCTATTCTTGTTTCAAAATTAAATATTCCGAAATTGAGAGAGTTTCAACGGAAAAAATTCTCTATTTCAAATAAAAACTTTAAACCATTACCTCCTAATTTTTCAATTGAAGAAGTTTTAAAAAGAATTAAAAACAAGAATATCACAAAATAATTAAAACCACCACAACCCCAAAATTTCATATATTTCAAAGAAAAAATGGCGAGTAACACAGAAATTAAATTATCATCTAACTGGACCAACCTTGGCTTGTACTTAGGCACAATTGTAGTACTAATAATGATTCCGGTATTAGCAAATGTTACCCAAGAGCAAGAGTTTCATATGGGGATGATTATAGCTGCTGCTGTTTTTATAGCGCTTATTGGTTTTATTATATACCAATTTATGTATATCTGTGATGCGCGTGTTATTGGAGATAAACTAGTGTTAAAAAAGAAATTTAGAGCTGCTAAACATTATTCGTTTGATAAAATAGGATACCCAAAGTCATTTCATTTAAAAAGATCTAAATACACTACGGTAGAAATGCAAAACGAAGACAAAAGTCAAGAGAAATACCTAATAATGAATAATAGGTCGCTACTTTCTTTTGAGAGTAAAGATGCAGAGCAAACTCTTATAGATCTTAGAAATATGGCAATGCGTAGTAAGTAATAAAAACTACCTTAATTATACTTGCAATTATATTTTTATTAATAGTAAGTCTTTTCTTATATTCGCCTGCAAAATAACAAACCTTAAAACAGGTATTTGTAGTAAAGACTTATGATAAAAAATTTTGTTTACCTATTTGCTTTAGTTGCAGTAATAGGCTGTTCTAATGACGACGATACTAACAGCGAAAAAGACATAGAGCTTTTAATAGGAAAATGGCAAATTACAGAGAAGTCTGTAAACGGTACTAAAGTAATACTATCTTCTTGTGAGTCTTTAGATACAGATGAGTACTTACAAGACGGAAACCTAATAAAATTATACTCGGAGCCAGACCAACAAAGCACTAGTGGCTGTAAACAGTTTGAAGACAACTCTGGAAGTTGGGAAAAAATTAAAGATTCTGAATATAGAGTTATATCTGATGACGGAGATATTAACGAAGTAAGAACCATTGTTTTTTCTATGGAAAACAACATACACACTGCTTCATTTTCTGAAACATACCAAGATTCTAACGGTAATTACCAAATAGAAAATTACATTATAAAATATACCAGAGTAAAATAAAACCTTACCCTCAAAAAAAACTAACCAAAATTACAACCAAAAAAAATGAATTTCTTTAAAACACTCCTAATAATATTATCAATTATTTTATTAGAAAGTTGTGCTTCTGGCTATAAAACATTGGAGCTAAATTCTATGAGATACTTAGGTACAAATGTAACTGATAGTATAAAATTTGATTATAGATATAATTTACTAAGTAAGAAATATGCTAAAAAAGAAATAAAAAAAGGGATTAAAGTTATAGCAGTAAAAATTACCAACAATTCAAGTAAAGATTTAGTCTTTGGAGAAGACGTTAAATTAACCCAGGCAAATGGCAATGAGATTTATGTTATGGATAACGAGTATGTTTACAAATCTCTAAAACAGAGTCCAGCTTCTTATTTGTGGTATTTATTTTTAACCCCATTAAACTTGTACACAACTAGTACAGAAACAACTAGCAACGGCTATACCCGAGAAAACACTAATTCTATTCCTATTGGTTTAGCTATAGGGCCTGGTCTTACAGGTGGCAATATGATTGCCGCAAGTTCTGCCAACAAAAAATTTAAACAAGATCTTTTAACTTACAGCATAAACGGAACTGTACTTAAAAAAGGAGAAACAACATACGGTTTAGTTGGTATAGAAAGTAAATATAAAAATGCGCTAAAATTAATACTAAACTCTAGCAAGCCACAAGAAGTAAATAACTAAAATATTTTAGTAAAGCGTACGGTAAAACATCACTCTTAAGCAACACTCATATAATTGTTAAAGGCACTACTACTAAAAATTAGTACCTTTAAAATAAAAAGCAACTATGAGCCTTAACTTAAAAGAAAAAGCAATTGCATTTTACAAAACTGCATATTTGGGCAACCCTAAAAAAGCGGTAGAATTATATGTTGGTGACCAGTATATACAACACAACCCAGACGTAGAAAATGGTACCGCTGGTTTTATAGCGTATTTTGAGCGCATGCAGACAGAATACCCAGACAAAAGCATTGAGTTTGTTAGAGCCATTACAGAGGGTAATCTTGTAGCTTTACACACGCACCAAACGTGGCCCGGTAACGACCAATACGTTACTATGGATTTTTTTAGATTTGACCAGAACGGCAAAATTGTAGAGCACTGGGATGCTATACAGCAAATACCCAAAGCATCTAAAAACCCAAATACAATGTACTAATACTCCTAATTTTATGCATAATAGCTAAAAAAACTACACAAAAGTACTTTTACAAAAATAGCTCCGTTATAAATTTTAACCAGTTTTAAGTATAGGCTTAAAACAAATAACCTTAACCAAATTTATAACCTTATGGACGGACTAAGAGTACTCTTATTAGTAGCAGGTGTCATTATTTTACTTATTAATTTTTTTATCAATTCTGGAAACATTATTAAAATAGTTAAATACTGTTTTCAAACAAACTCCATTGCCAATTACTGGGATCTAATTTTTAAAAGCTGCTTTAGCGGACGAGCAATTATATCGTCTTTAATAGGTCTTATTTTAGCAATCATCATTTTTATAATTATTACTCCAATTATTTTAATTAGAAGCGCAATAGGAACCAAAAAAGTAAATAATTTATTAGACGAAGGTTTATTTTTTCAGTATCAAGAAGCTTACCAAGTACAAGAAAACCTTACCTTTAAAACCAACATTAACCATGAACTAAATATAAATATGCCAGCAGTTAATGTGTCTGGTAAACTTAGAGTTGATGCTATTATTGCCATTAGTGAAATAACAAAGGAGTACGAAACCAAAGGCATAAAATGCGAATATAAGGTAATGCATAAATTACCATTAGAAAACAAAACTGAAGCATTAATACCTTTGTTTTTAACAGTAGATAGCCAAGAGATTCCTACATACTTTATTTACACACCAACACACGTACAGCAGTATAAAAAAATACGAAATAAACTGTATACAGCGGGTTACAAAAAGACCATTTATTTTTCTACCATTCAATTTTAAAAACAACAACAAATGACAAAAAAAGTTCTTATCTGTATTGTCCTAGGATTATGCTCTAAGCTAACATTAGCACAAGATGTAAATTTGTTTGTAAATGATATTAAAGAGGAAAGACATTTAGAGTCTGATAAAAGTTTTGTAGAACTTACCGCTTTAATTAAAGGTATTAAGGTTGATGAATTTAACCAAGTAAAAATAAAATCTATCACTAGCGCATCTGCAGATGATGGTAGCACATTACAAAAAAAAGAAAGTTTTTTTGGAGATGACTATAGCAATAATAACGAACTAGATTTTAAGCTTGAAGCACCAACGCGTAAAGCCACTAATTTGGTTAATATAGAAGGTGTTTTAAAATATTTTAGTCCTACAGAAGCTAATGAAGGGAAAGTAGTAGTTAAAAATCCGCTTAACTACTACAATAAAAATTTACTTAGTAAAAAATACAAAGACGTTAAGCTAACCCTAGTAGACAAAGCTGCTTTAGAAAAACTTAAAGAAAAAGATGAAAAAGAATACCAAAAAAAGCTTAAAGAGTTAAAAGAGTCTGGAGTAATAGCAGAAGGTATGGCAGAAACTGTTGATGCTTTTAAACAGTTTTTTGATGGTTTTGGAAGCTTTGGAAATGAAAACGCATTGTCTTTCTATGTAGAAGATCCTGACGAGAAAATTGTTGAAATTTTAATTTACAATGCTGATGGTGAAAAAATGAATTACGGCAGTAGTAAGTATGGCTCACATAAGCTTAGTATTAGCTTAAAAGAAGAAGCGCAGCCTAATTGGACTATAGAAATTTTAGTAGAAAGCGAACAAGCTTTAAAAGAACTAAAATTTAAAATTGCAAGTGTTTTGTTACCATAAAACTCACTACAATACTAGAGTAATTACAACTACTCTAGTATTGTTACCCAAATAACAGCATCATTACCAACCTCATCTACAACAGTAATTTTGTGTACTCCTGGTTTTGGTAAAATAGCTATTTCATGAAATGTTGTCGTTTGCTTTACAAACCTATCATCTAAATACCAAAAAACTTTAGTCTTAGATTTTGCATGTGCTAATTTTAAAACAAGCTCATTAGTTTCTCCTTCAAAATTTTTAGGCAAGGTTATTTTTGCGCCACTTTTAGGATAAATAAACTCCATTACCTTGGCGTTTTCCGTTTTACAATCTACTCTAAAATCTGGTAACGTTTTATAGGTTACATTGGTTTTTTTATAATAAAACTCTTGTAACGGAGGCAAAACAAACCAAGGCTTTGTAACCATATTTTCTACCAACTCACAAGACGTATTTACCTGAAACTGTTGCTTAGCATCTAAATGTACTAGCTTATGGTACGGACAAGCTTTTACATAGTTTTGCTTAGCAGGTATGTTTATTTTTTTAGCAGGACAATTGGGTGTTGCTAAATAACCACTATTGGCACAAACATCTACCTCTGTAAACTCATCTAAAGGCTGCAAAAACCAATTTGTTTTTGGTAACACGTTAAAAACATCAAACAAAATAGGTGCTGCACTAGAAACTCCTGTTATATTTGGTCTTCCCTCACCATCTGCATTACCAACCCAAACACCAACTACTTGGTCTTTTGTAACGCCAATTGCCCAAGCATCTTTGTTTCCAAAACTAGTACCGGTTTTCCAAGCTATTTGCTTAGATGAGTCATAAAACTCCCAAGATTCTTGTCCTTCTGGTCTGTTTACCTCTTTCATTGCCTCAAAAGTGAGGTACATACTTGCTGCATCAAAAATTGTTTTTTGGTTAGATTTTTCTCCAAAATCTACTTTTGCATTAGCCTTTAAAATAGGTTCTGCAAATTCTTTTGTAAAATACTCACTAGAGGTTGCATTAAAATGATTTACCGTAGATGCCATAGATGCATAGGTTTTACATAAATCCCACAAGCTACTTTCTGCGCCTCCTAAAATTAATGTTAACCCGTAATGATCTGCAGATTTGTTTATTCCTTTTAAATTAAACAGATCTAACTGATCTCTAAATTTCTGTAATCCGTAAGATTGTAACAACCTAACCGCAGGTATATTTAAAGACCTTGCCAATGCTTTTTTAGCCTCTACAGCACCACTAAAATCTTCATTAAAATTTTGCGGCGAATACCCAGCTATTTGTGTAGGTACATCTGCAACTAACATATCTGGTAACAACTCACCAGCATCTAACATTGCAGTATATAATAATGGTTTTATGGTACTACCTGTACTACGTGTAGCTTGTACCATATCTACATCTTTTTGGTGATTTTTATCTGTTTTTGTATTGCCTACATATGCCATAACTTTACGCGTATGCACGTCTAAAACTAAAACCGCTGCATTAAAAACTTGATTCTGTTTTAAATGCGAATAATGTTTTTGAACCACAGCATTTACACTTGTTTGCAAAGGCGCATTAATACTACTTACTATACGTTCTCCTTTATGCTTTTTTGATATGTGTGTTACCAAATGCTGAGCAGTTTGTGGCAAAGCATATGGCTTTTGAGGCAACTCTTCTAATAAGGCCAAATTGTATGTTGTTTCATCAATTATATCCTTATCTAAAAGTTTACGTAACAATTTGTTTCTTTTTACTAATAAACGTTGCTGATTTTTACCAGGGTATATTAAACTAGGTGCATTTGGCAAAACAGCTAAAGTTGCCGTTTCTGCCCATGATAATTGATGAGATTTTAATCCAAAATAACGCCAAGAAGCTACTTCTAACCCAACCACATTACCTCCGTAAGGTGCGTTGCTGGCATACATTTTTAATATTTCTTCTTTGCTTTCTCTAAACTCCAACCGAGTAGCCCAAATAAGTTCTACCAGTTTTTCTGCATAAGACCTGCTCTTTCCTTTACGTGCTAAACGTATAACTTGCTGTGTAATGGTACTACCGCCACGTACTGTTTTACCAGCTTTTATATTTTGCCCAACAGCTTTTACTATAGAAACCGGATTAAACCCAATGTGGTTGTAAAAATGTGCATCTTCAAACTGTAGCAAGCAATGCTCAAACTTTTTTGGAATACTATCTACCTCCGGAAAACGCCATTGACCATCACTAGCTATTTGCGCCCCTAAAAGCACTCCTTCTGCACTTTCTACAACGGTTGCTGTTGGCGCTTTAAAAAGTTGCTTGGGCAAGCAAAAATAATAGGCAATAAGGAGTACTGTTACAACTATACTTTTTTTAGGATGCTTAGCCAAAAACCTACCAACACGCGTATGTTTTAGTTTATTTAAAAAACTCATACTCGCGCTCTACTTTACAAATTCGTACTTTAAACCAAGTATACCATTCTTTACGACCTTTTTCTTGTGCTAATTTATGGTCTGTTTGTTTTTTCCAGTTGGCAATAGCTTCTAAACTGCTCCAATAACTTACGGTAATACCTACAGATTCTCTAGCGCTTTCTATACCTATAAAACCAGCTTGCTCTTTAGCCAGTTCTTCCATTTGAGTCGCCATTTGGTTATAGCCGCTATCTTCTTCTATTTTGGTTGATGTAAAAATTACTGCGTAATAGGGTGTAGTATTCATCATTATTATTAAAATTACTTTAGCAACATCAACCTAAAAACTTATTCTATATATTGTTTTTCTATAAAGTAGTTTACTAGTGCTTCTTTCATTAAAACACTTTGCTCACCTGCTTTTAATGTTGGTAGTTCTTCTTTTATTGTATAGTGTGGCCATCCGTCTTCATCAAACATTTCAAATTCATAATACCCATAAGGCTCTAACAACCTACAGATGGCAATATGCATTAAATTTATTTTCTCGTCCTTTTTATATTTAGCGTGTGGTTTTCCTAATTCTTGTATGCCAACCAAGTATATAATTGCATCTAGCTCTAGAACATCACCGTCTGCAAATTGCGCAGATAGTTTTTCTACTAAAACTGTCCATCTCTCTTTTAGTTCTGTATCTCTTGACATTGTTATAGTTACAAATTGATTCTATTTTTTTCTGTTTTTTATAAAGATGTAAAGGTACAAATCAATATCCTATATTTGTAAAAACACTTGAGAATGAATTTTTTAGACATTATACTAGGAATACTACTAATTTGGGGACTTTACAAAGGCGTTAAAAACGGACTTTTAGTAGAGTTAGCCTCCCTTGTTGCTTTAATTGCTGGTATTTATGCTGCTATTCATTTCTCTTATATTATTGGCAACTACCTTACTGAAAAATGGGAATGGAACCAAAGTACTATTCATATTTCTTCTTCTATTTTAACGTTTATTGTTGTTGTACTTATTATTAATTTAGTGGGCAAATTACTTACCAAAGTAGCAAATGCCGTTATGCTTGGATCTTTAAACAGTATTGCAGGTGGACTATTTGGTGCTTTAAAAGTTGCTGTTATTATTGGTGGTCTACTTCTTTTTTTAGATAAGGCCAACCAAAATTTACAAATTGTAAAAGAAGAAACTATAGAGAGCTCTACGCTGTATACACCTATAAAAACTATTGGTGAACTGGTATTTGCTTTTGTTTTAGAAGAAACCCAAACCGAAGATTCTACTACAGAAACACTTTAAACAATTTACTTTTTTAAACATAAAAAAAGCGCCTAAGTTATACTTAGACGCTCTAAGTTATAGTTGTTTTATTAATTTTTAGTGTACGTGTAGGTTACCTCTGCCTCTACAATTTTATTGTTTACATCTCTAAGGTTTGTCCTACTTGTTATTGTAAAATTTGTATCATCATCATTCAACTCTATTTGCGAACTAAAAATAGTGCACACACTAGAAAAACTTAACACATTACCTACTAACTGCCACGTACCTGCTATATCACTTTTTTGATCACAATCTGTTGCTGTTAGCCCTTGCTTAAAGGTAAAACTTCTATCTGCATTAAAATTATATGCAGCATCATTTAAACAGTCAGAACTTTGTGCAAAAATATCTTCTAAAGGATTATCTTCTTCATCATCTGTTAAGTCTATTGCTACGCTAGATTCTACTGCTGTTAACGCCCAAGCACCTTGCAATAACGTTTCCTCTTCTTTTAACTCTCCTGTATAATCGCTAGCACAAGTTGCACCATTATCATCAGACGAGCAATTCAAGAATAAAACACCAAGCAAACTAACACAAGCTAATTTTAATTTCATAGTTCTAATTTTTAAATTATTATATACTAATTAGAATCTAAAATTTTAAAAAGGTTGCGTAGAAGTTGTACTTATTTTACAACCTCTACCCAACGTCCTTTTGTGCGTACTAAGTAATCACTATCATACATTGCCTCTGCTTGTATACCAGGCAAATAATAAGTTCCTAAGTAAGACGCATTTAATAAAATTCTAAAGCTTTTAGTTTGATTATCTCTTAAATCAAAATAAAAATTAGCTCTATCATCACGCAAATCTGTATAGGTTACATTGTTTTCTGCAAAGTTTCCAAAATCTGTAAAACGTGTATTTACAATTTCCCAACCACTAGGGAAAATTTCTGTTAGTGCTACGTCTTCAATTTTAGTATTTGTTGTGTTTTTAAGTACAACCTCAGCAACAAAATCTGTTCCTTGTTGTATTTGTGACGCATCAATAACACTTCCATTTCTAGACTTATAAACTACAGTTACATCTAGGTTGTTCTGCACCGTTTTTTCTTGGCCCACAGGTAACTTACCACTATTAACTAAAGTTACATAAAGCGTATTGCCTTCGTTATTTTTAATATCTATTGTATTGCTTCCATTTTTAATAGAAAGCACTCTATTTGCTAACGTTTTGCTTGTGCTAACTTTATCGTCTTTACCATTTACTTTTATAGTAGCCTTTATTCCTTTACCGCCAACTAAATCTGCAAATTTAGCTATTGCAAGTAAGCTATACGCTGTACTCTGCGTACTCATATACTTATCACTATTTAAAGCTTCTGCAACCTCTTTAGCCAACTGCTGAGATGTTTGCTTGTTTTGCATAACAACCATAGTTTCTAAAGCCATAGCTTTGTTACGCTCGGTAGAACCATACGTATCATAATTATGCTTGCCATTACTAAAATCTAATGTTGCACTGTTCATTAATTTTACAGCTACTGCTTTCTGACCAATAAGTGCGTACGCTGCTGCTAGTCTTAATTTAGATTGGTTAGACAAGTCTTTTGTTTCTTGTAACCTGTTCATAGACGCAACATCTGCACTACCAGCTAAAGCTAGTGTATACAAACGGTATGCTTGTGGCAACAATGTATATCTACCACTACTTCTGTACTGTTTAGCTACGTTTTTCTGATATGTAATCCATTTAGATTTAAAACCTATTGGTAATACAAAACCTCTTTTTTCTGCCTCTAACATAAAGTGACCAGCGTAAGTTGTTCCCCAATCATTAGCTCTAGACTGACCCGGCCAATATGACAAGCCTCCGTTAGACGTTTGAAAACCTGCTAAACGGTTTATAGCCATTTCTACATTTTTCTGTACTTGTTGTTTTTTAGCTTTAGGCATATCAAAAATATCTGCTAAAAATAACTGAGGGAAAGCACCAGATGTAGTTTGCTCTACGCAACCGTGTGGGTAACGAATTAAGTATTGCATTCTACCATTAAAATTCATTGGTGGCAATGTAGATAGTTCTATTGACGCTGTATTTGTACCAGCAACACCAAATGTCTCTAAATTAATAGTTTTTCTACTGTTAGGGTCTATTATATAGTTTGATGCGTCTGCCGTAACAGGATTAGGATTTACAACATCTATTGGAATCTCAAAAGATGCTTTTTCTCCATTACCCGAAGCCTCTACAACCACCTTACCAATGCCCTTAAAGTCTGATACTTTTAGGACAAAGTATGCCATTTTCTCATCCGGAGTATCAAACCTTAACGATTTGCTATTACCGGCCTCAATAGTAAATGCCTTATTTTCTTTAATTTTTATTTTTACGTTTTTAACCTTTTTCTCCATAGCAAAAACAGTAACTGGTAATATTACAGATTCACCAGGTGTCATTTTACGTGGTAATGATGCTAAAATCATTAATGGTTTACGTACAGGCGTTGTTTTCTCTTGGCTACCGTATGCTTCTTTCTCTGCATCTGCTGCAACAACCATAGTCCTTACGGAGCCTACATATTTAGGTATTTTAATTTTATGCGCTTTAGTTTCTCCTTTTTCTAATTTAAACGGACCTAAATGCACAACCATAGGCTCAAACCTATTTGCTTTTTTATTTTTAGCACCTGCTAATTCATCATCACCACCAATTGCAAATACCTGATTTATTCTACCACCAAAAGCACCAATAACATCATCATAAATATCCCAAGTTTTTACTCCCAATGCTTCATTGGCATAAAAAGTTCCCCAAGGGTTTGGTGTTTTAAACCTAGTTAAATCTAATAAACCTTCATCTACAATAGCAATAGTATACGTCATTGCCTTGCCTTCTTTTTCGCTTACCTCAACATTAATTGTTTCCTCTGGTCTAAGCACATCTGGCATATCAATTTCTGGCTCTAACTTTGTTTCTTTATTTTCTACAGAAATTGGAATTACACCATACATACGTATAGGTAAATCATTTTGTGTAGATGCGTGTGGTTGCAATAATGAAATATGAATAAACACGTTTGGCGTGTACTCTTTGGTCATAGGTATAGTAAATTTAGTTTCTCCTTTTTGAGTTTCTACCCAAAGAGATTCTAACACCTCGCTACCATTTTCTACTGTTACTAACGCTCTACCATTTTCTGAACTAGGAAAAGTAAAGGTTGCTGTTTCGCCAACGTTGTATTTTTCTTTATCTGATGAAAATAATAACATTGTAGCTGCAGACGGATCGTTCTTTTTAGACTTACCTGCCCAACCTGGCCAATCTATATAAACAGCTTTACCTGTTGCGTGCCCGCCATTTTCATCTTCAACTCTTACTAAATATCTACCCCAGTCTGGGTATTTTAATTCAAACTCAAAATTACCTTTTCCTTTAGAGTTTGTACTAATTGTAGTTTCATAAACTTTGTTTCTATAACCACTATTTCCGTAGTGTGTAAGGTTGTCCTCTGAAGTCTCCCACCACCAACGCCATTGTATTTTGTATATGGCTACTTTTAAGTTTTTAGCTGCTTTTGGTTTACCATCTTGGTCTACAGAAACAACCTCAAAATTATGTTTTACATCTGTTAGTAACATCCCCTTAGACTTATCACCTTTTGGTACATTAAGACCAATATATGTTTGGTAAGGAGAATATTCTTTTGTGAAAACATCGGTACTAAAATCTCCCCCGTTTTCATATACCTTAGTTACAAAAGCTGCCTGTAACATTCCTGGAGGGTTACTTTCTAACTGCGGATTTATAGAGAATTTTGCTTTACCTTCTTCATTTATTTTACCATTATAAACAACTTGTTCTTCTGCAGAAAATGCTCTACTTGGGTCATCAAAAATAAACCCTGGGTAATTTTTAAAAGTAGTTGCTTTGGTATTAAACTTAGCTGCAATATCTGTATTTAAATTTTTTGCAACTGCACCGTGCAGCCATTTAACTTCCATTGTTCCGCTTATAGGATTCCCTCCTTTAAGAATACCAGCTCCAAAATCGTTCTTAATTTTTAAACGATTTGGTTTTATAGTTTCAATTTTTATAGTTTTTGTAAACTGAGCTCCACCTACAGACACTCTTGCCAACCAGTCTCCTGTTGGTGCTTCTTCATCTGTTTGTATTGGAAAATTATAAAAGTTATTTACACCAGATGTTTTAATTTCTCTGTGTACTATTTTACCGTAAGGATCTAACAATTCTAATTTTACAGGATGATTAGCAGGTAACTTATTAGCATTATCATTTAAAACAAATGACAAATGCAACATATCTCCTGGACGCCAAACACCACGTTCTCCAAAAATATATCCTTTTATTCCTTTTTGTAATTTTACTCCGTTTACTTTAAATTTACTTACAGATAGTGCATTACCATCATTAAGTTTTACGTATGTTTTTTGACCTTTAAAATCTGCTACTGCAAAAAATGCAAGATGATCTGCATCATAAAAAGAAACTCCTTCTGCATTAGTAGTTACAGAGCCTAACTCTTGTTGTTGGTAATTGTAAAATGTAACTTTTGCTCCAGAAATTGGTTTGGTTGTAATTAAATCTGCTACAGCTACAAAATAATTTTTGTTTAATCCTTTTTTAACGGTAACACCAATATCTGTTGCTAATATATTTACACCTACTTTTTTATTTACGTAGTATGATGTATGACAAGGATTTTCTCTCTCGCTCCAACTATAACTATTGTCGTAATAGCTTTCTGCATTATCCCAATAACTACTTTCTGTTTCCTCATCAAAAGACTCCTCTTTTTCTTCTTCATCAGAAAAATTAGTATCATCACAAGAGTATAAACTATATTGTGGTTTAAATGAAAACTCTACCCTATAAATAGCGCCTTTCTCTGGCGTAATTAAGCTTGTTAAATCTAACGCGTGCGCTTGCCACTTACCATTATTCACGGTAAGCTCATTTATTAACTCTAATTTTTTACCTGCAATTGGTCTTGCAACTCTTCTTAACTGGTTGTTTCCATTTAATTCTGATACTTGTAAAAACTGTAGCACATTGTTCTCATAAATACGAAAAACTTTTACATCTACAGCGCTTAAGTTTACAGCTTCAAAATTTACTTTTAAGTTAGTAGATGTTGGCAAAATAGAACCGTTAGACAATACTCTAACTTGTGGCTTAATCTCTTCAAAAGCAATACGCTCTGTAAACTTCTTTTTTAATTTCTGACCATCATTTCTTTGTATTCCATCAAAAATCTCTAATAAAACAGAACCAGAATGTGATGTAGACGGGTATACATATAAAGTATTACCCTTAATAGAAAACTTAGGATTAGCATCATTCTCTATAACCACTAAACCTTTTAAATTTTGACCTTTTTTTAATGGATCCGAAAAATTGATTCTTACAACAGGACTTCCCGTTTGTCTTACGTCTACGTTTAATACTGAAAAATTATTTTTACCTGGTATTACAATATCAATTTTACCTTCTGTATCTATATCAAAAGATTTTCCGTTGTATGTTAATACTAAATTTTCATCCTCTGCATACCTTCTAATACTATCTAACTTAAACTGAAACTGAGTTCCGCTTTTTGGTTGGTTGTTATATTTAAAAGCTAACTCTTTACCTTTATAAGTGGCTTTAGTTAATTTTTTTACCGTTTCTAAAGATAAATCATCTGCAGACCTAAGTTGTATATCTATATATTGATACTCTTTAGAGTATGCCTGCATTGGACTTAGCGTTACACTAAACTCTTGTTTAATTGTATTTACAGAAAACGCAAATTCTTCAAGATCCTCTGGAACATCTTTAAAAATTTCTTTTATATTTAATTCAAACGTATACTGAGTATCTTGTTTAAAAGTATCTTTAGGAGTAAAAACAATAGTTTTGCTATTTACAGCTTTTAAGGTACCTGCAACATTAGGAGACACTTTTAGTATACCCGAATCTAAATCCTTACCGTTTTCCCAAGCCTCTACAGGTTGAGCTAAAATAATTTGCACAGGTGCTTTTGTAGATATAATACCATCTGTATATCCGGCTACATATTCTACATACTTAGCTGCAGACTCAGCATCTACAACGGTTGCCTTTTTTTTACACCCAAAAAACAGGGCTAGTATTAAAACAAAAAAGATTGACTTGGTTTTCATAAAAAATTAGTTTTGGTAAAAGTACAGATTATAATACGTAGAATACTCCCTGAAAACTGGGTAATATCCTGTTAAAAGCATTTTATTGTAATAGAACGTAATTATTTATCCTTTTGTTGCAACATTTTGCATATCTTAACCATAAATTAAACCAACCAATAAATAACCACTTTTACACTAACCATGTTAAAAAAAATACCTTACTTAGTTTTAATTTTTTCTTTTGCTTTAACAAGTTGTTCTAAAGACAACTTAGATGATGAGCTTAGCACTAAAAGTAGTGCAGAACTAGAAAACGAATTGTTTGCACAAGTAAACAAACACAGAGAATCTATTGGTAAGCAACCATTATTAAAAAGTACCATAGCTAAACAGTATGCAGAAAAGCATTGTATATATATGGCAACTACTAAAGATTTGAGTCACGCTAATTTTGAAGAAAGAGCTAAAGCAATTTCTGAAAAAACTGGCGCAAACTACATTTCAGAAAACATAGCAAATAGTTATAAATCTGCTCAAGAAACCATAACTAGCTGGTTACAAAGTGATGGCCATAAAGCAAACCTAGAAGGTGATTATACACATACTGGCATAAGTGTTATGTATGAACAAGATGGCGATTACTACTACACACAACTTTTTTACAAATAAATATTACTTTAATTAATAGTCCGTTTTTAAGCTTTAAAACAAGTTATTTCTTATTTCTTTTTGCTAAATCTGCATAACTATGTAGTTTATCTAGAAAGAAACATATTACCGATTTTATTTTGTCTTACGTAGTATTTAACACTAATACAGACGTTTATACACTTACATTTGTTATAACCCAAATTTTTAAATGACGATTGATTAGTATGAAAAAGATAAAATTCTCCTTAATTTACCTTGTTATAATTTTATTTTTAAGCTGTACCACAGACAGTGTAGACGAATTATATAAAGAAGTTGCGGTAACAGAAATGGAAGCCGAATTAGTTACATTAATTAACAACCACAGAACTACAATTGGTTTAAAAAAATTACAAACAAGTAACAATGCCTATAGGTATGCCAAAGAGCATAATGTGTATATGATACAAGTTAATGATATAAACTATGATAATTTTATAAAAAGGGCAGAGGGTTTATCTTCTGAAACTAGTGCAACTCTTGTTGCAGAAAATGTAGCAAATAAGTACCATACAGCATCACAAATTTTAGATGCATGGTTAAAAAGTGAAAATCATAAGAATAATATAGAAACCGACTTTAAATATACTGGCATATCTATATTAAGTAATACACAAGGTGAGTACTATGTAACTCAAATGTTATACAAATAAGACGCGGTTAAACTGTTTTCTTTTCTTAAATTTGATAAGCATTTTGCGTAAAAAAGAAAAGAATTATGTCTATAAAAGCACCCTTTAATTTAAACAAATGGATCTCTGAAAATAGAGACTCACTTAAACCACCTGTTGGTAATAAAAATTTATATAAAGATGCAGGCGATTATATAGTTATGATTGTTGCTGGCCCAAATGCCAGAAAAGATTACCATTATAACGAAACCGAAGAGCTTTTTTACCAATTAGAAGGCACAATAGAAGTACACATACAAGAAGACGGAAAAAAGAGAACAATGCAACTTGGACCTGGAGACATGTATTTGCACCCTGCAAAAGTTCCTCATTCACCAGTACGCCACAAAGACTCTATTGGCTTGGTAATAGAACGAAAAAGAAACAACCTTGGTGTAGATGATGGACTTCTATGGTTTTGTGACAATTGCAACCATAAGTTATATGAAGCCTATTTTACATTAAATGATATAGAAAAAGACTTTTTAGGTCATTTTAAAACATTTTATGGATCTAAAGACCACCGTACTTGCAATAATTGTGGTACAGTGATGCCTGTAGACAGTAGGTTTACAGCAGATGAAGATTAGTCATTTTCATTAATAAATAGACAGCACAAACCATTACTTTAATTTTGTTAAACAAAGAGCATTTATTTGTAACTTTGTGAGAAACATAACAATTTTTAATATAAAAGTTATAAAAATGTCAAAAATAGCAGCATCTTTTGGAATAGAAAGCGCCTTGAAAGAATTAGGCCTTAAGGATATTAATGAAGGAACTTCTACTGGTTCTACCAATTTCTCTAGTGGAGATATTATAGAAAGTTACTCCCCTGTAGACGGTAAACTTATTGGTAAAGTAAAAGCTACAACAAAAGAAGATTACAGCAAAGTTATGCAAGCTGCAACATCTGCATTTAAAACATGGAGAACAATGCCAGCTCCACAACGTGGAGAAATTGTACGCCAGTTTGGAGAAAAATTAAGAGAAAAAAAAGAAGCTCTTGGAAAACTTGTTTCTTATGAAATGGGTAAAAGTTACCAAGAAGGTTTAGGAGAAGTACAAGAAATGATAGATATCTGTGATTTTGCAGTTGGACTATCTAGGCAATTACACGGTTTAACTATGCACTCTGAACGTCCTGGACACAGAATGTATGAGCAATACCACCCACTTGGCGTAGTTGGCATTATATCTGCTTTTAATTTTCCTGTTGCTGTTTGGGCTTGGAATACTGCTTTGGCTTGGATTTGCGGAGACGTATGTGTTTGGAAACCTAGCGAAAAAACACCTATGTGCGGTGTTGCTTGTCAAAATATAGCTGCAGAGGTTTTTGCTGCTAATAATTTACCTGAAGGAATTTGCAACCTAATAAATGGCGATTATAATGTTGGTGAAATGATGACAAAAGATACCCGTGTACCTTTAGTTTCTGCTACAGGATCTACAAGAATGGGAAAAATTGTTGCTAAAGAAGTTGCTGGCCGTTTAGGTAAATCTTTACTAGAATTAGGGGGTAACAACGCAATTATTGTTACTCCAGATGCAGATGTAAAAATGACGGTTATTGGCGCTGTATTTGGTGCTGTTGGTACTGCTGGTCAACGTTGTACTTCTACTCGTAGATTAATTATACACGAATCTATGTATGATAAGGTTAAAGATGCAGTTGTTAATGCATACAAACAATTACGTATTGGTAACCCACTTGATGAAAATAACCACGTAGGACCAATTATAGATAAAGATGCAGTAAAAATGTATCAAGATGCTTTAGAAAAAGTAGTTAAAGAAGGAGGTAACATTGTTGTTAAAGGTGGTGTTTTAGAAGGCGAAGGTTACGAAAGCGGTTGCTATGTAAAACCTGCAATTGCAGAAGCCAAAAATTCTTTTGAAATTGTACAACATGAAACCTTTGCTCCAATTTTATATTTACTTAAATATTCTGGTGATGTAGAAAATGCATTAGATATACAAAATGGCGTTGCCCAAGGTTTATCTTCTGCTATTATGACCAACAACTTACGTGAAGCGGAACACTTTTTATCTGTACAAGGATCTGACTGCGGAATTGCAAATGTGAACATAGGAACTTCTGGTGCAGAAATTGGAGGCGCCTTTGGTGGTGAAAAAGAAACAGGTGGTGGTCGTGAGTCTGGCTCTGATGCTTGGAAGGTATATATGAGAAGACAAACTAACACTATTAATTACACAACAGAATTACCGTTAGCACAAGGAATAAAATTTAACTTATAAGGAAGTGTACTACCCCTTGTAAAAAGCCGCTGCATACATTATGTATACAGCGGCTTTATTGTACCTACTAAATAACTTTAGCTAACTAACTAATAATCGTAATAAAAAAAACCCAAATTCAATGCCGCCTTTTGCGGGAGAACAGGGTTTTTTTCCTACTATGATACCATAAAAGTAAAACTATTCTGGTTGTGATTTTCATACAATTATATATTTACCAGTAAAGAATGTATATCTGGTAGGTTTTAGTACATAAACGGTATATGAGCATTACAAAAAGTAAAAAAATCATTAAAAAAAACTTAAGAATGTGTATTTCTTTAACATTTTTAACATTTTACATATTTTTTTTCTAAATTGTAGCGTAAACACAAAAAAACCAGACCATTATGACAAAAAAACTAATGTATCTCCTCGGAATTATTATCACTATTCTGGTAGGAACATACTTTTTTATGAAATGTTGTTCATGTTGCGGATTACCAACCTCAGACACAAATTCTGTAAGCAACACAAATGAAGAAACAAAAACTCCAGTTGAACCAGAAGCCACCTCATATCCCTTCTCTTTAAAAGGTAATGGCTTTGAATTCTCTAACAATGATAATTTTAATTTTAAAACTTCAGAATTTAAGTACCAAGAACCTTTATCAGAAAATGTAAATAAAGGTGTTGCAGCGCTACAACAGTATTTAGATAAAGACGCTACTAATGCTGTAACCATTACAGGTTTTTATACAGATGAAGAAGAAAATAACTCTGCATATCCTAACTTAGGTATTGCAAGAGCAAATGCTGTTAAAAATTATGTAGTTGCAAGCGGCGTATCTTCATCTAAATTAAATATTGCCGGACAATTAATGGATTCTATGGTACCTAAAGACAGTATTTATTACGGCCCGGTTGCTTATGAGCCAATTGTTGCAGAAGATAACACTGCAGAAATGGATGCCCTTTATTTAAAAATTAAGGCAAACCCTCTAGTTCTTCATTTTAAAACAGGAGAAGCTGCTATTAATTTAACAACAGAACAAAGACAAAAAATAGCAGATATATCTACATACTTAGACAAAGTAGAGGACGCTATGTGTACTGTTGTTGGCCATACAGACAATACGGGTGTTAGAGCAAATAATATTAACTTAGGATTAAACAGAGCTGAGTTTGCAAAACAATATTTAATTGGTAATGGTATTTCTTCAGCCAAAATAAACACTTCTTCAAAAGGTCCAGATGAACCTATTGCAACCAACGATACAGAAGAAGGTAAAGCTCAAAATAGAAGAACAGTAGTAACTTTAAAATAAACACATAAACTAAATTAAATATGGAAAACACAAACATCTGGTGCTGGATTATACCTGCTTTAGTAGGCCTAATTTGTGCAATTCTTGGTTACTTATTAGGAAGGGGTAACAAAGAGGTAATAGACAACTCTGAAGACATACAGATTTGGAAAGACAAAAACAGTAAATTAACAACAGATAAAGATAAATTAGCCGCAAACAACTCACAATTACAAGCAGATTTAGATGCTTGTAGAGCTAAGGCCAAAACAGCTGCAAAACCAGTTGTTGTGCCACCAGTAACTGCAATGGCACCAACACCAGCAGAAAATACAGGTATTGCTTTTGATGCTGCTGCAGCCAAGGCAATTTATGGTAAAAAAGTAAAACAAGACGATTTAAAATTAGTAGAAGGAATTGGACCAAAAATAGAAGGTCTTTTTCATACGTTTGATATTAAAACTTGGAAAGCATTGTCTGAGGCATCAGTAGCAAAATGCCAAGAAGTTTTAAACTCCGGTGGAGAACGTTATAGAATACACGACCCATCTTCATGGCCAATGCAAGCTAAAATGTGTTATGAAGGCAAATGGGCCGATTTGCAAAAATGGCAAAGTGAGCACAAGCACGGTAAACTATAACAACAATTACAACCAAGCAAAAAACCCCGATTCTTTATAAAGAATCGGGGTTTTGTTTTATTAAATAACAGTATTAAAGCATACCATTTGCCTGTACCCATTTAAAATGGTACTGATCATCATCAATTTTCATACGGTCTGATATACGCTGTAATCTAGAAGGTAGTTTAGTTAAGTAATCTCTAGCTTTTTCAGCAGAATCATTTAAACCTCTTAAATTTTCAATATCCCAATAACCGTTAAGCTTGCTAAGAATTTCTATATAATCCTGAGCAGTGTACACTCCTAATCTTTGTGCACAGTTACTAAAAGTTTCAAAAGCGGTTCCTATGCTACCACCAGACTCACGTAAAAAATGTGCTGGCATAACAATTTTACGTTTCATCATATCTGCAAAGGCTAAAATCATTCCGTTAGGATCCTGATCCATTATAACTTTTACAAACTCTCTGTATGCCAAGTGGTGGCGCATTTCATCACCAGCAATAATATTACACATTTTACCAAGTAAAACATTTCCTTTTTTCTTAGCCATTTGCCCCACTCTTTTGTGAGATATGTTTGTTGCTAATTCTTGAAAAGAAGTATATACAAAGTTCTTATACGGATCTCTATCTGTACCAATATCAAAACCATCTGCAATTAAATGCTGTGTAGTAATTTCTACTTCTCTCATATTTACCCTTCCAGATAAATACAAATATTTATTAAGTACATCCCCGTGTCTATTTTCTTCGGCTGTCCAGTTTCTAACCCACTTAGACCATCCGTTTTCAGGACCATCATGTTGGTCTACTCCTTCAACATCCATTAACCAAGACTCATAAGTTGGTAATGCCTCTTCTGTAATAGTATCTGCAACTAGAGTAACCCAAAAATCGTATCCCAATTCTTTGGCCTCTTCTCTAATTTGCTCTACTTCGTTAAAAAAGTTATCACTCTGAGAATCTGGTAAAAAATCTGTTGGCTGCCATATTTTTTCAATAGGAACTAAGTAGGAGTCTATAAACCCCTCTACTTTGCTCTCTATGGCTTTCATTACTTCTAATCTTATGTTGTGTGCAGACATATAATACAAGTTGTTTTCAACAAAGGTCGACAATAATTTTTAATTCCTTCCTTTTTCTGTAGGATAAAAAGTTGCTACAGCATCACTCTGCCAAACCTCTTTTGTATCTACATTTAGCATAGACAAAGGTCCCTTAAAAGCTGCTCCAGTGTCTATATTGTATACGTTAGCCGCATTTTGAGGCACTGTTTTTCCAATACGAGTAACCGGTGTATGTCCTATGTAAATTTCATTATACTTTAATAAACGTGGTGGGTATTTGGTGTCATCTTTTTCTAAACTACGGTCAACTGCTAAAGCAAGTTCCCACAAAGTTCTATCCCAATAAAAAGTTTTTGAAAAATACTCGAAATCTACTCCTTTTAAGTTGGTAAAACCCGCATGTAAAAAAAGCCTATTTTCACTATCTAAATAGTAATTTTCTAGATCTTCTAAAAACGTAATATGCTTGTTTTTAGTTTCATTATTTAAACCTGCATAAGAATTCTGAGTAGCCTCACCACCGTGTAATACCCAAGTATCATTATGCTCATCTGTTTTTAACCAATTTAAACAAAGCTCGTCATGGTTACCTCTAATAAACGTACAGTTATGTGTATTTTTAAGTTCAATTAAAAAATTAATTGTTTCTACAGCCTCACTCCAACCATCTACGTAATCTCCTAAAAAAATAAGATGATCCTCTTTGGTTACAGCTGCTTTTTGCAACAGCTGTTGTAATGCTTTTAATCCTGAATGTATATCTCCTATAACTAATGTTCTCATTGAGTAAATAAAATAAATAGTCCAATAATTAATACTATTAAAAGTACTAAAAAGAAAATTTTCCAGAAAGAATACGGTCTTGTTCCGCTAATTTTTCCTGTTTGCCCGTTTACATAAAATCGATACTCTTTACCATCGTAATTGTATGCGCTAATGTAAATAGGTAATAAAATATGTTTAAACGTTTCGTCTTTTAACTTAATATCTGCAGATGAAATTTGTTGTGTATCTCCTCCAATATCTTTTCGTATCCAATTATGAGCAATTTCTTTTGCTTTTGTAAAGGACTGATGGTGACCATCTTTTAATGAAATGGTATATTTTTCTGTAACAAAACCAGCTAAAAATCCAGAATTATATGGTTTTAACTCTTTTAGATTCCAAAAAGCAACTTTAGCGGGTATTTCTCTTTGTTTTTTTTCTGATGCATTAATTAAAATATCATCTACAAAACCATTTACTCTACCAGATGCTGGGTACCATCTTGTTCTACGCTCTTGTCTTGTACTTGTTCCGTTTTTTGTTTTATAGGTTTTTGTAACATAATAATACTCGCCACGCCTACCCACATAATCTGCTGTCATATCTGCATCAAAAGTCCAATGGGGTATATATAAACCACGAATACCCTCTGGATCTAAAGCTGCTTTTTTTAGTTTATCTGGTGCAAACCAAATACCATTAACCCAGTTTTTAAAAATACCTCTAGCCTTATTTGTATCTATCTGAAAAGGTACAACTGCACTTGGCAAAATCCATCCTTCTTTTTCAATATCTTCTATAATTAAAGGCTCACTACAATACACACAATGCAAAGATTTGTAGTTTTCTTCTATATGCTGGTTGGCACCACAATTTTTACAGTGTAACAACTCTATAGTTTCTGTATAAGCATTATCGCCAACAGCCTTTAAATAATGGTCTAGTTCTAACTCTTCAAAACTACTTTTTGCTTGTTCAATAAACTCCTCATACCCGCAGTACCCACAGCTTAATTGCTGTGAGCCAGGTTTGTATTTTAACTCTGCACCACAATTGGCACAAGATTTTTTTTGTTCAGATTGTTTTAATTCTTCCATAAAAATTACCCCTTAAGTAAAGGGTAAAACTTTTTTTAGGTTGATGAAAGTTAGAGCATTACACTGTTGGTAATGGTGGAGGTGTATTACCGCCTAAGAAAACCTTTAGCTCCTCTATCTCTTGCAAAGCTGTCCAATTTGCCATTCCTTGTTTCCATAATAGAGAATCTTTATTAATGGTTCTGTTGGCAAAAAGCTCTTTTAATTTATCAAAAGTAACAGGGCCCATTTGCTGACCGTTAGCAGCATAAAAATACTGCACCTGTGTTGGCATTGGAGGAGGTACTGCAGCTCCTTGCGGTTGTACTGCTGGTTGTTGTTGCATCATTTGCGGATTCATCATTCCGCCCATTTGCTGCGCCATAACAAAGCCCATTCCCATTCCCATACCTGCACCAGCTGTACCACCATCATTTTTGGCAGCAGCTTCTATTGCTTTTGCAGTTTTAAACTGTGTTAATTTGTTTAAATCTAATTTATCTAGCCTACTGTACTCAAAAATTTCCTTTTTAAGTTCTTCTGGCATAGACACATTTTCTATGTAGAATTTTTCTAACAATATACCAATGCGCCCAAACTCTGGTTGCATTACCTCTTGGCACGTTTCAGAAAGTTCTGATGTATTTGCTGCATACAATTCTATAGGCAAATTAGCTTCACCAACAGTATCTGTAAAACGTGTAACTATTAAACTTTTTAAATGCTCGTTAACTTCATAGTTTGTAAAGTTGCCATCTGTACCAACAACATCTACTACAAATTTACCAGCATCTTGTATTCTAAAACTATATGTACCAAAAGCTCTAATTTCTGTTAATCCAAAACGAGCATCGCTAAGCATAATTGGGTTTTTAGTTCCCCATTTTTCATCTGTAAATAAGCTAGTGTTTACAAAATAAACTTCTGCTTTAAACGGACTATTAAAACCGTACTTCCAACCTTTTAATGTGGTTAATATTGGTAAATTTTGTGTGTTTAAAGTATATGTTCCTGGTTTAAAAACGTCTGCCAATTGACCTTCGTTTACAAAAACAGCAACTTGCCCTTCTCTAACAATTAATTTTGCGTTGTTTTTTATCTCGTTTTGGTAACGCTCAAAACGATGCACAATAGTATCGTCAGTATTATCTAACCATTCTATTATATCTATAAATTCGTGACTTAATTTCTTTTTAATTTCATCAAATATTCCCATTATGGTAGTGTTTTATTTTTACTGAAAAAAGATAGTGTTTTTAAGACTATCATCAAACTAAAAAACTTTAAAAGCTATTAAATTTTAGCTACAACTATCTATTATTTAATTATACTTTACTTTTCTTAATATTCTAAATGCCTCTTTTAAGGATTGATACACTTCTTTATTATACTTTTTAAGTAGTGGTTTTACTTTTTCCATTTGAGTAAAAGCCTCAGGAAAATTATTTAAAAAACAGATTAAATAAACATCTGGCAAATGTTTTAAATCTTTCTCTTCTGAACTAGTTAGTTTTTGCTTTTTATGTAACTTATCTACAATAGCATTGGTTGCGTTAAATATATGATGTAGTGCTTTTTTATTGTACTGTGGTGGTTCAAAAATTAAATTACTTTGAATAAAGTATTTACCGTTGTCATTAAAATTTAGAATTACTTTTTCAAACGGATAATATTTTTGTTCCTTACCTAAACCTAATTGCACATATTCTGTAGTAGTAAAAGAATCGTCATTGTAGGCTATTGTTATTTCATCTAAGTTAGAATAAAATAGCTTTACCTGCTCGTTAATTAACTCTATATCTACCCTAGAATAGTATGTTTTATCTTTTATTTTTTTTTGATTTCCCGCCCAACAAACTACAAATTGCTCTTTAAAACTTTATAGTTGCTTGTTAAGTTTTTGTGCCTATTATTTATAAAATCTATAACACCAGCTAAGGTTAATTCTATATTGTTTTTAGCATGCTTTTCTATGGTTGCAACAGCATCAGAATTAAGGTCTTTTAACTCTACACCATAGGCTTTGGGCAAGCTAATACTGCCTTCTCTAAAAAAGACAGAGCCGCCGTAGTATTTCCAAATATTTTTTCGCAATGCACATACCTTTCCGTTAGACTTTATAGTAACTAGACCAACAACTTTACCTTCTGGAAGTTGCGGAAACGGTATGTTTTCATAAGATATTAAAGGAGGATTATCTAGGTACGCATTTACTAAATTTTGTATTTTACTATCATCAAAAAAATCTACACCAACTATTGTGTTATCTTCATCTTCTACGCCAATTACAATAAATGAATTGTTGTGAGGATTACTATTTGCTAAAGCGCATACGTGCTTTAAAAATTTTGCTTTGCCTTCTTTTTGTCCAATATCTATAAAGCGCTTTTTGTCATAAAAACTATTCTCGTCATTATGAGCCAAAAGGTTTTTAACTAAAAGTCGCTTATTAATCATTTTAAAAAATGTTGGTTACAAAATAGAAAATCAGTTTTTATTTACAATTGTACTACTTGCCTGTGCTGTACTCATAACTACTAAATCTGCAATATTTACATGGTATGGCCTTGTAACCACAAAGTGTATAATATCTGCAATATCTTCTGGTTGCAAAGGAGTAAAACCTTTATAAACCTTATCTGCCTTTTCTGTATTTCCTTTAAATCTAACCTCACTAAACTCGGTCTCTACCATTCCTGGGTTTACAGCACCAACTCTTATATTAAACGGATTTAAATCTATACGCATACCTTGGTTTATAGCATCTACTGCGTGTTTGCTTGCACAATACACGTTACCATTTGGATACACCTCTTTACCCGCCGTAGAGCCAATATTTATAATATGTCCGGCTTTTTTTGCCGTCATTTTAGGAATTACAGCCTTAGAAACATACAATAAGCCTTTTACGTTAATATCTAACATTGCATCCCAATCTTCTAAATTACCATCTTGCAATGGCTCTAAGCCATGCGCATTACCAGCATTATTAATAAGAATATCAATATCTTTAAAATTGTTTGGCAAGCTCTCTATTTGTTCTAAAACAGTAGTTTTATTACGTACATCAAAATTTAATGTATGCACAGCGACCTCTTTCTCTAACTCCATTTTAAGAGCATCTAAACGCTCTTCCCTACGACCACAAAGCACAACGTCTATATTATTTTTAGCAAATATTTTAGCTGTTGCCATACCAATACCACTTGTAGCACCAGTTATTAATGCAATTTTATTTTTACTCATTTTTATCTTTTTTAAGGTACAGGATGTCCTTGACTGGCTTTTAATAATACAAACCAATCTTCTAATTCTAAATTAATATCTAAAGCATTAACCGCTGCAATTACACGTTCTGGTGTTGCAGTGCCAATTACAGGATATACTTTAGCAGGGTGTTTTAAAACCCAAGCCAAAAGTAGCTGATCTTCAGTTGCATTATATTTTTTAGTTAATAAACCTAAAGCTTCTTTTATGCGAGATGTTTTATCATTTTTTTCTTTAAAGTAAGACCCCAAAGAACTCCAAGCCATTACCATTCTTTTATTAGTAATACAATCATCTAAAGTACCATCATACATAACACTATGTTGTGTTAATGAAAACTCTACTTGATTACCAACAACAGGAACCGCAGTCTCTATCATCTGTATTTGAGAAGGTGAAAAGTTAGACACTCCAAAATCTATTATTTTACCTTCTTTTTTTAATTGATAAATAGCTTCAGAAATCTCTAGAGGATGCATTAATGGGCTTGGCCTATGTAGCAATAAAAAATCTAAATAATCTGTTTTTAAATTCTTTAGAGACTGATGCACAGATTCTATAATGTAATCTTTGTTGTATTGGTAATGGCCTATAGTATTTTCTCTTGCATCACAAACATGTTGTATACCACATTTACTTATAAGCTGTATACTATCTCTAGTAATACTACTATTTACAAAGGCATTACCAAACATAGCCTCATTAGTATAACCGCCATAAATATCTGCATGATCAAAAGTTGTAATGCCTGCATCCAAAGAATGCTGCATTAGTTTTATAATTTCTGACTCAGATAAGTTTTTTCCCCAGTTTCCCCAGGTCATTGTACCAGCTATAATTCTGGAGTAGTTTTGCGTTGTCTTCATAATAGTACGTGAAATTAAAAAATTATGTTCACTCTTAAGATGTTTCAATTTTATTTTATCGCTTCATTTCACCTAATTACAAAAAAAAAGTTTTTCCTCTTTTATTAAAAAAATAAAACCAAACCTTTAAATCATCATTTTATGGTCTACTTTGTAACTTGCTAAAGTAAAATCACCAATACCTTTTTTAAGCCTTCTTGTCTGGTTTTCATAACAGTATGTGAAAATTAAAAATATTTTCCTTAAATAGTTCATAATTATATAAGCACAATACAACTTTTAACCTATTATTAACAGCAGAACAGCAAATAAATTAAGATTTTGCATCTTATTAAATACTTTTATATTTTGCAGAACAATTTTAATGGCTTATGGAAGAAAATACTACAGTAGATATTAGTGCGGTTAACGAGAAAATTGCTCAAGAAAGTGCTTTTATTGATCTACTAATGCTAGAGATGAACAAAGTAATTGTTGGTCAAAAACATATGGTAGAGCGCCTACTAATTGGATTACTAGGACAAGGACATATTTTATTAGAAGGTGTCCCTGGATTAGCTAAAACATTAGCAATTAACACCTTATCTAAAGCGGTTCGCGGTAACTTTAGCAGAATACAGTTTACACCAGATTTATTACCTGCAGATGTTGTAGGTACTATGATTTTTAATATGAAAGAGAATGATTTCTCTATCAAAAAAGGACCAATATTTGCCAACTTTGTATTAGCAGATGAAATTAATAGGGCTCCTGCAAAAGTGCAATCTGCTTTATTAGAAGCTATGCAAGAGAAACAAGTTACTATTGGTGATGAAACTTTTGTTTTAGAAAAGCCTTTTTTAGTAATGGCTACACAAAACCCTGTTGAGCAAGAAGGTACTTACCCATTGCCAGAGGCACAAGTAGACCGTTTTATGCTAAAAACAGTAATTAACTATCCTAAATTAAACGAGGAGCAGTTAATTATGCGTCAAAATTTAAAAGGTTCTTATGACGAGGTTAAACCTGTTGTAACCGTACAGCAAATACTAAATGCACAAAAAGCAGTTAGAGAGGTTTATATGGATGAAAAGATTGAAAAATATATCTTAGACATCATATTTGCAACACGTTACCCAGAAAAATACAACTTAGAAAGCTTAAAGCCACTTATTAGTTTTGGAGCATCTCCGCGTGGTAGTATTAATTTAGCTACTGCTGCAAAATGTTATGCTTTTATTAAACGTAGAGGCTATGTAATACCAGAAGATGTTAGAGCCGTTGTACACGATGTTCTTAGGCATAGAATTGGAATTACTTATGAGGCTGAAGCAGAAAACGTTACTTCTGAAGAAATCATTAATAAGATTGTTAACGAAGTAGAAGTGCCTTAAATCAGTCGTCAGTTATATGTCGTGGTTAGCCGTTTTAAACACAAGCCACTTACTAGTTAATGTACACTGCAAACTGAAGAATGGATACTAAAGAATTACTTAAAAAAGTTCGTAAAATTGAGATAAAGACTAGACGTCTTTCCAACCATATTTTTGGTGGGGAATACCACTCTACGTTTAAAGGGCGTGGTATGACGTTTAGTGAGGTGCGCCAATACCAATTTGGAGATGACGTACGTGCCATAGACTGGAACGTTACTGCACGTTACAACGAGCCATACATTAAAGTTTTTGAAGAAGAAAGAGAACTTACAATGATGCTTATGGTAGATATAAGTGGCTCAGAAAATTTTGGTACAACTAATCAATTTAAAAAAGATATTGTAACAGAAATATCTGCTACACTTGCCTTTTCTGCATTGCAAAATAACGATAAGGTTGGTTTACTTTTGTTTTCTGATGAAGTAGAGCTTTTTATTCCACCTAAAAAAGGAAAAAGTCACGCATTACGTATCATTAGAGAGTTATTAGAGTTTAAACCAAAAAGTACCAAGACAAATTTATCTGAAGCTTTAAAATATTTAAGTAGCGTAATAAAAAAGAGAGCCATTGTTTTTGTGCTATCAGATTTTATTACTGAAGATTATTTACAAACTCTGCGCATTGCCGGAAAAAGACATGATGTTACAGGCATACGTGTTTTTGATGAACGCGAAGAAACCATACCAAATATAGGAATGGTACAAATGCAAGATGCAGAAACAGGCGCTGTAAAACTTATAAATACACAATCTAAAAAAGTAAGACTAGCTTATGGCAAACATTACCAAGATAAGGTAACTTACTTTAAAGAAACATTTACAAAAGCAGGCTGCGGCACATTAAGCTGTAGAGTAGACGAGAGCTATGTAAAAAAATTATTAGGCTATTTTAAGCGAAGAGGATAATGACAATTATTAAAGAAAAAATAACAAATACTAGTAACACATTACTAAAAATAATGTGCGCTTTAGTGTGTCTTTTTTTAGGTTCGTTTACAAGCTACGCACAAAACCAACCTAAAGTAACCGCAGACATAGACACCACTTCTATTAGAATTGGTGAACAAATAAAATATACCATTTTAGTAGATGCAGATTCTACTGCACAGGTTATTTTTCCTGAAGACCAAACCTTTTCTCCTTTAGAAATGGTTGAGGCTTTAGAAATAGACACTACAAAATATAAAGACCGCATTACGCTACAACGTGCTTACGCACTTACTCAGTTTGATTCTGGTGCTTACACCATACCAACACAGCGTATAGAAGTAAACGGAAAAGCATTTTTTACAGATTCTTTAAGTGTAAATGTTGGCACCGTAAAAGTAGATACGTTGGCACAGAAAATGTACGACATTAAACCGCTTATGGTTGTAGAAAAATCTTCTACGTTTCCGTGGTTACTTGTTAGCATAATTATAGCATCATTATTATTAGTTATTGGTTTAATATATTGGTTTATTTTACGTAAGAAACCATTATCCGAAGAAGAAAAAATTGCTCTTTTACCTCCTTATGACCGTGCTATTATAGAACTTAAAAAATTAGAAAACTCAAAATATATCATTCAGGATGAGTATAAAGAATACTACTCTGAGCTAACAACAATTGTACGCTCATATTTAGAGGAAGATGTAAAAATATCTGCTTTAGAAAGTACAACAGACCAACTTATTACCAAACTAGAACTTTTAAAAGATGCTGGGCAATTAAAATTAGATAATGACACAATATCACAATTTAAGCGTGTTTTACAAACTGCAGATTTAGTAAAGTTTGCTAAAAAGAAGCCAGAAACTTCTGTTGCAGAACAAGACCGTGTAGCTATTTCACAAATTGTAGAAAAAACACATGAAGCTTTACCAGAGCCTACAGAGGAAGAACTACTTAAAAATGAAGAGTATTTAGAAGAATTAGCACGCAAAAAAGAAAAGAAAAAATGGATTATTGCCATTGCTACATTTGTTGGCGCTTTATTAATTGCTTTAGGCGTTTTAGTAAAACTATACGGCTTTAAAACTGTTAAAGACACAACTTTTGGGCATCCTGTTAAAGAGTTACTAGAGAGTGACTGGGTGCAGAGCTCTTATGGTTATCCTCCTGTACAAATAGAAACACCAGAGGTTTTAGTACGACAAGAGATTACATTACCACCAGAAGCACAAGCAAGTATTAAAGACCTACAGTTATTTACATATAGTAGCAATAACACATTGTTTTCGGTTAGTGTTTCATCATCAACCTTTGCAAATCCAGAAACTGAACCAAATTTTAATCAGGTTGCAGAAAAAGCTTTAGAACAATTTGAAGCAGCAGGAACAAAAAACATTACAACAAAACAAGAAGAGTTTAATACGTTTTCTAAAGATACCAAAGGCTTAAAAATATATGGCTCTGGTAAATTTAAAATGCCAAACTCTAAAGAGCTAGTTAATGGCGAGTATGCATTAATTTGTTTTGGAGGCAAAGGCTTTCAGCAACAAATACTAGTGTCTTACTTAGCAGATGATGAGTATGCACAAAAAATTGTAGATCGTATTTTTAATTCAATTGAAGTTAAAGAAGATAAAAAAGAATAAATGTTAGAGAATATCACTTTTGCAAACCCTCAGCTTTTTTGGTTGCTATTGTTGCTACCATTGGCTGTGCTATGGTATTTTTTTAAACATAAAGAAGAAACTGCAGCACTAAAAATATCTAGTACACAAGGTTTTACAGATACCAGCATTTTAGCCAAGTTAAAACCAATGCTTTTTATTTTACGCTTATTGGCTTTAGCTGCTATAATTACTGCTTTAGCAAGGCCACAAACTAAAGATGTATCTACCAAAACAAAAACCACAAAAGGTATAGACATTGTTATGGCTATAGATGTATCTTCTAGTATGTTGGCTAAGGATTTAAAACCAGACAGACTAACAGCACTAAAAAAAGTGGCTGCAGATTTTATTAAAAAAAGACCTAATGACCGTATTGGTTTGGTTGCATATGCTGGTGAAAGTTATACAAAAACACCTATTACTAGTGACAAGTCTATTGTACTATCATCTTTGCGCCAAATTACACATGGCCAGCTAGAAGATGGTACTGCCATTGGTATGGGTTTAGCAACGGCTGTTAACCGTTTAAAAGACAGTAAATCTAAAAGTAAAGTAATTATTTTGCTTACAGATGGTGTTAACAACTCTGGTTTTATAGAACCAAAAACTGCAGCAGATTTAGCGGTAGAATATAAAATTAAGACATATACTATTGGTTTAGGTACAAATGGTAACGCATTAACACCAATTGCTTTTAATCCAGACCGTACATATAGGTATGGTATGAGACAGGTAGAAATTGATGAAAAATTACTTGAAGAAATTGCTACCGTTACCGGCGGACAATATTTTAGAGCTACAGACAATGAAAAACTAGCTGCTATTTATGACGAAATAAATAAGCTAGAAAAAACAGACATAGAAGAAATTAAATACACCAATTTTGAAGAAAAGTTTAGACCATTAATTCTGTTAGCTGGTATTTTACTTTTATTAGAATGGGTAATGCGTAACACTTTATTTAGAAGTTTTATCTAAGATTAAGAAAGACAAATGATACAAATAGACGAAAAAATATATTTCTATTTACTGTTCATCATTCCTGTAATGGTGGTCATCTTTGTGTTGCTTTTAATCTGGAAAAAAAGAGCACAGAAAAAATTTGCAGATTTACACTTATTTAAACGCTTAACACCAACAAAATCATCTTTTAAATCAATTTTAAAATTTATTGTTTTTATTTTAGGTTTAGCGCTTTTAATTGTAGGATTAGCAAACCCTAAAATTGGCACAAAACTTGAAACTGTAAAAAGAGAAGGTGTAGATATTGTATTTGCCGTAGATGTATCTAAAAGTATGTTAGCAGAAGATATTGCGCCTAGCAGATTAGATAAAGCTAAACGTATTGTATCAGAAATTATATCTCAACTAGGTAGCGACCGTATTGGTATTATTGCATATGCAGGACAAGCTTACCCGCAATTGCCAATAACAACAGATTATGGTGCTGCAAAAATGTTTTTACAAGGTCTAAACACCAATATGTTGTCTTCACAAGGAACAGCTATTAATCAGGCTTTAGACTTGGCATCTACTTATTATGATGATGACGAGCAAACAAACAGAGTATTATTTATAATTTCTGACGGAGAAGACCACTCTGAGGGGGCTACATCTAGTGCGGTAGAAAAAGCAATAGACCAAGGAATAAAAATATATACTATTGGAGTAGGTACAGAAAAAGGAGCTCCAATTCCTATAAAAAGAAACGGTGTTTTAGAAAGTCTTAAAAAAGATTTACAAGGTGAAGTGGTAATTACTAAACTTAATAAAGACGTTTTAGAAGATATAGCCGATGATGGCAACGGACAATATATAGACGGTGCAAATACCAGTGATGCAGTAAGTATTATAAAAGATGAATTAAATAAAATGGATAAAACTGAGTTTGAAGCCAAACAATTCTCTGAGTATAAAGACCAATTTCAGTGGTTTATTGGAGCAGGATTGTTCTTCTTGTTTTTAGACATTTTTCTTTTAGATAGAAAAACAAAATGGCTTCAAAAACTTAATTTGTTTAACGAAAAAGAAGTAGAATAAATGAAAAAGCTAGTATACATTGTTTTTTTAATAGGATGCTTTACTTATGCGCAAGAAGATGCAGACGTTAAAGAAAAAGAAAAAGCACTAAACACATCTAAAAACTTAACTTGGGAAGCCAATAAAGAGCTATCTGAGAATAAATTTACACAAGCAGAAGCTAACTACCGTAAAGCAATATCTAAAAGCAATGAAAATGCTGCTGCACCATATAATTTAGGCAGCGCTTACTACAACAAAGAAACCTATAGTGAAGCTTTTGGGAGGTTTAAACAAGCTGGTGAGTTAGCAACAAGTAAGGCAGACAAACATAAGGCGTACCATAATATGGGTAACGTTTTTATGAAAAATAAAGAATATGAAAAAGCGGTTGAAGCTTACAAACAAGCACTAAGGAATAACCCTTCTGATGAAGAAACAAGATATAATTTTGCTTTAGCAAAAGAATTGTTGAAAAAGCAACAGGACGAGCAAAAGAAAAACGACCAAAATAAAGACGACAAAAAAGACGATAAGGAAGACCAAAAAGATAAAAACGAGGATAAAGAAAAGAACGAAGGGGACGGAGACGATAAAAAGGACGACCAAGGAAAAGATAAGGATAAAAAGGACGGCGAAGACAAGGAAGACAAAGGCGACGAAGGAGATAAAAAGAACAAAGACGACAAGGATGGCAAAGGTGATGATGAGAAAAAAGACCAGAAAAAACCTAACGATAAAGGAGATAAAAAACCACAAGAACAGCAGCAGCAACCTAGGCCTAACCAATTGTCTAAACAACAGGTAAAAAATCTGTTGAAGGCTATGGAGAACGAGGAGAAAAAAGTTCAAGAAAAGATGGACGCCAAAAAAGTAAAAGGCGCTAAAGTAAAGAACGAAAAAGATTGGTAATACATATCATGAAAGCAAAGCTGTACATATTATATTTATTAACCCTTTTTACTACACTAGGACTTAGTGCTCAAGAAGAGGTTACATTTTCTGTAAAGCTTAGTAAAGAAAAACTAGGTCTTAACGAACGTTTAAAAGTAGAATTTACAACTAATAAACAAGGGGATAACTTTGTTGCTCCTAATTTTAAAGGGTTTACTGTACTAATGGGCCCTGCAACTTCTATTAGCAGATCTTGGAACAACGGCAAGCGTAAATTTTCATTATCATATTCTTATATTTTACAGCCAAGTACAAGAGGTAAAATTACTATAGATCCTGCAAAAATTACTATTGATGATCAAGAGTACAAGTCAGATGCTAAAACCATAACTGTTACAGATGCTGTTGTAAACCCTAACGCACCGCCATCTGCTAGTGATATTGCTCAAGAAAACCTACACCTGGTTGCTGAAATTAGCAAACCCAACCCTTATTTAAACGAGGCTATAACTGTTGTATATAAAATGTATGTTAGCCCTTCTATAGAAGTTTCTGGTTTTCAGGCAGTAGACAACCCTAAATACAATAATTTTTGGAGTCAAGATATTCCTGTAAAGAGATACACTACCAAAGACGATAAATTTAAAGGAGAAGAATACAGGTCTGTGATATTAAAACGCGTTGTTTTATATCCACAGAAAACAGGTAAGCTAACATTAGAGCCACTTTCATTAGATGTTGGTGTACAAGTACCAACCCAAAGAAGAGACTTTTTTGGAAGCCCAATATATGCGCAAGCAAACCTAAGAGTGTCTGCTGGTAATAGATCTATTAACGTAAAGCCATTACCAGAAGAAGGCAAACCAGCAAGTTTTACAGGTGCTGTGGGAGATTTTAATTTCTTTGTAACAACAAGCAAAACTCATTTAAACGCAGCAGAATCTTTACAAGCTAAGGTTGAAATTAGTGGTAAAGGAAATTTAAAGTTATTTGACATTCCTACGTTAAATTTACCTGGTTCACTAGAAGTTTACGATCCAGAACATGATGAGAAAGTAACCACAACTTACTCTGGTATGGAAGGCAAAATTAGTGACAGCTATACTATTGTTCCAGAGTACAGAGGAAAGTACCCAGTACCAAGTATTGCTTTTAGCTATTTTAATCCAAAAACTAAAAAATACCACACTCTTAACTCAGATGAGCTTGTTATAAATGTAGTAGAAGGACCTACAAATACAGAGGACACAACAGCTAAAAGTGACAATGTACCTAACAAACAAGTTGTAGAAACAAAAGGAAAACAATTTAACTTTATAAAAACACAAACAAACCTAACAACAATTGGCAACAATTACTTTTTTAAGTCTACTGCATATTACTTGTGGCTGCTACTACCAATATTGCTAATTCCTATAGCAATATTATTAGGCCGCAAAAGAGAAGCTATGGCTTCTGACGTAGTTGGCAATAAAGTTAGAAAAGCTAACAAATTGGCTCGCAAATATTTATCTGCAGCTAAAAAGACTTTAGGGAAAAAAGATGCTTTTTATGTAGCACTAGAAAAAGCACTACACAACTACTTAAAAGCAAAACTTAAAATTGAAACATCTGATTTTAGTAAGGATAAAATAACAGACTTGTTAAACGAAAAAAATATTGAACAAAACACAATAGACGGGTTTTTATCGCTCTTAAAAAACTGTGAAATGGCTCGTTATAGTCCGTTTTCTAATGTTCAAATGCAGCAAGATTATAACAAGGCAAGTGAAGTAATTTCGCAAATGGATAAACAGTTATAACTATGAAAAAAATACTATTTATACTTGTTTTATGCGTTTCGTTTTTGGGATATTCTCAAAATAACGACCTGTTTAAAAAAGCTACTGAAGCTTATAATAATGGCAAGTATGATGCTGCCATTAAAGACTATTTGCAAATAATAGAAAATGGCAAGCACTCTCCAGAATTATACTATAATCTAGGCAATTCATATTACAAGCTAAACAAGGTTGCTCCTAGCATATATTATTACGAAAAAGCATTACTACTTAAGCCAAACGATAATGAAATAAAAAATAATTTGGGTTACGCAAAAAATATGACTTTAGACGTAATTAACCCTTTACCGGTTACTACCCTAAAAACTATGTACAATAAAGTGGTTGGTTATTTTAATTTTGACCAATGGGCCTACCTAAGCGTTGTACTAATAATTTTGTTTGTTATATTTTATATTGCTTTCAAATTTTTTAATTATTCTACTAAAAAAAGAATTTCATTTATACTTAGTATTACTTGTTTAGTTTTATCGTTAATAGCAATTGCAGCCGCTTACTTAAATTTTTCTGATTTTAAACAAAATAGACCTGCAATTGTCTTTAATGAAGAGTCTCTGGTATTAGAAGAGCCAAACACCAGAAGCAAAGAAATATTTAGGCTGCATGAAGGCACTAAAGTTTTTGTACTTGACGAATTAAAACAGTATTACAAAATAAAATTAGTTGATGGTAA
The DNA here is from genome assembly GCF_002813425.1 of Cellulophaga sp. RHA19. NCBI lineage: Bacteria > Pseudomonadati > Bacteroidota > Flavobacteriia > Flavobacteriales > Flavobacteriaceae > Cellulophaga > Cellulophaga sp. RHA19. The sequence continues at coordinate 1,159,394 of NZ_PHUL01000001.1, read as the reverse complement.
AACCGGCTGGATTTCATCTGAAGAAATAAAAGAAATTAAATAATTTTAAGTTTAATACCGCCTAATTTTAAATTTTATACATTTGCCGCTCCTATAAATTATAATGTTCAAAAAGTTTTCATCCATATTTTTAGCAATTTTAATAGTTGGTATTATTATTACCCCAACTGTACTTTTGCATTTAGATGATAATATAGAAATATCTGTAACAATTAATTCTGGTGAAGATGAAGAATGCAATTCTTTAGAGATTATATCTTCTACCACTAATTGGACATTTTTACATCCATTTAAATCTACTATTATACCTGTTTATTGTAGTAAAAACTACTCTAAACCACATTTTAACCTACTATTACCACCTCCAGAGCTAAGTTAATCCTTAGTTATATTTTTAGTATTAAATACTAAAACATACTACACCCAAAAAGTAAAACATTACTTTTAATTAAAATTATTATATATATTTTTAGTTCTAAATCTAGTTTCAGAGCTTTAAATTTCACTAGCTATAAGTTTGCTTTTTAAGCTCATTTATAGGCTATTTATTATCAAAAATTAAACTTATATAAAACCTAATTATTTTTATGAAGGCGCATACAAAAGAAACACAAGCTACAATGACACCAGAAAAGTCATTGCAATTTTTAAAAGAAGGAAACCAAAGGTTTCAAAACAATTTAAAAGCCCACCGTAACCTGTTAGAACAGGTAAATGACACTAGTGAGGGGCAGTTTCCATTTGCTACTATTTTAAGCTGTATAGACTCTAGAGTATCTGCAGAGTTAATTTTTGATCAAGGATTAGGAGATATTTTTAGTGTACGTATTGCAGGTAACTTTGTAAATCAAGATATTTTAGGCAGTATGGAATTTGGTTGCAAACTAGCAGGCACAAAACTAATTGTAGTTTTAGGACACACCAGTTGCGGTGCAATAAAAGGTGCTTGTGACAATGCAGAGTTAGGAAACCTAACAGCAATGCTAGCTAAAATTAAGCCCGCTGTAAATGCTGTTACTGAGCCAAAAGATAAAAGCTTGCGCAACTCTAAAAATCTAGATTTTGTAGACCATGTTGCAGAAAAAAATGTTTTATTAACTATAGATAGAATTGTTGCCGAAAGTGATGTTCTTGCTGAAATGCAAAAGAATGGCGAAGTAAAAATTGTTGGCGCTATGTACGATATTAATTCTGGAGAAGTAAAATTTTTAGATTAGCACAAAAATTACAAGATGATAATGACTACGTTTACGTAGTTATAGCATTTTTATTGTATATTTTATAAATCGTTAGTTCTTTTTAAATTACAAAAATTAAATCGTTCTAAAAATCATTTTAATAATATGAAAAATCTTTTCTCTAATATAAAAGGAGATATTTTTGGTGGTATAACAGCAGGCATTGTTGCCCTACCATTAGCATTGGCATTTGGTGTTAGTTCTGGTCTTGGCCCTGCCGCTGGTTTATACGGAGCTATTTTTATTAGTTTTTTTGCGGCACTATTTGGAGGCACAAGCACACAAATTTCTGGTCCAACTGCACCTATGACAGCTGTAAGTATGGTTGTTATAGCAAGTATAATTGCCATTCATGATGGCGATGTAGAAACAGCTTTACCCTATATATTAACCGTATTTATTTTAGCCGGATTAATGCAAATTAGTCTTGGTTTATTAGGTATGGGTAAATATATAAAATACATACCCTACCCGGTTGTATCTGGTTTTATGACCGCTATTGGAATTATCATTTTAATAACTCAAATACTGCCAGCAATTGGCTATTATCCAAAGGAAGATCAAGATTTTGTAAATCAATTTAAACCACAGGCAGAAGAAGTTATTTTAGAAAACATACTTAAAGAACAAGCTGGCGAAGGTATTTTGGTTTTAGATCACTTTGAAGAAACCATAAAAAGAGCCAATACTGTTACAGATGCAGATACACTTAAAGAAGCAAAAACCTTGGCTGCTAAAGAAGCATCTGGCGTAATGGGTTCTTTAAAAATATTACCAAGGGCTTTGCAACAAATTAATTGGTTAGAGCTAGCACTAGCATTAGCAACAATATTTATTATATACGGTTTTAAGCGTATTACTACAGCTATACCAAGTACATTGGTGGCGCTTATAGCTGTCTCTGGCGTAGCATTTTTATTTAAATTACCATATAGACGAATCGAGGAAATTCCTTCTGGTATTCCAACTCCAAATATGGCCATTTTTACCCAGTTTAGCATAACCTCATTAACTCCGTATATATTTACTGCTTTAACATTGGCACTTTTGGGTGCTATAGATTCTTTATTAACATCTGTTGTTGCAGATAATATGACAAAAACAAAGCACAAGCCAAACAAAGAGTTAATTGGTCAAGGTATTGGTAATACAATAGCTGCTATTTTTAATGGTATTCCTGGTGCTGGTGCTACTATACGTACTGTGGTAAACATTAATTCTGGCGGTAAAACAAAATTATCTGGTATGGTTGCAGGTGTGCTACTTTTGGTTGTTTTACTAGCCTTAGGACCTATTGCTTCTCAAATTCCTGCTGGTGTATTAGCTGGTATTTTGATTACAGTAGGTATTGGTGTTATGGATTATAAAGGCTTAAAAGCTATTCCTAGTTTGCCGCGCGACTTAAAAATTGGACCATTTAAAGTAAGTTCAGAAGTTATAATAATGCTTGTTGTATTGGTGCTTTCTTCAACTTGGAACTTAGTGTATGCGGTAGGTATTGGACTTGTTATTGCATCCTTAATGTTTATGAAAAAAATTGGAGACTTAACCGCAGAACGTTCCGATGTTAAATCGCTCTTACAAGAAAAAGCCTGGAAAGATGAAGCCAACTTTCCTGTATATTTAAAAGAAGAAGTATTTATTAAACACATTAAAGGCCCTTTGTTTTTTGGCTCTACTAGTGAATTTCAACAATTGGCTTCACAAATACCTAGTACTGCAAGTACTGTAATTATTAGAACCGGAAGAATGCAGTATATGGACCAGTCTGGTTTGTATGCAATGGAAGATGTTTTGGTAGATCTTAAAAAAAATAATGTAAACGTGCTTTTTGTAGATTTACTACAACAACCTAGGTATATGATGGAACGTATAGACATTATTCCTGACCTAATTCCTACTGAGCATTTGTTCTCTAATTTTGATGATGCTGTTGCGTGGGTTAAAGAAAATGTAAAAGACACCTATTAAATGTGACTACAAAACATTAATTAATACAATCCAATACGGGAATAATTGCTAAATTTGCCCTGTATTGGATTTTTTGTGTTATGATAGATGAAATAAAAAAACATATTGCCATAGTTAACGAGTTTACATCAACAGACTTAGAAGCAATAGAAAGTTTTAGAATAAAATATTTAGGTAAAAAAGGATTATTAAATGACTTTTTTGCCGAGTTTAAAAATGTGCCAAACGAACAAAAAAAGGAGTTTGGACAAACTATAAACCAGCTTAAAAATGCTGCTACAGAAAAGGTAAACTCTTTAAAAGATGCCTTAGCTAGCTCTACAGTTAGTGACAGTGTTTACGGTGACTTAACACGCCCAGGACAGCCAATATCTATTGGCGCAAGACACCCAATATCTATTGTAAAAAACCAAATTATAGAGATTTTTTCTAGAATAGGTTTTAATGTTTCTGAAGGTCCTGAGATTGAAGACGACTGGCATAACTTTACTGCACTTAATTTGCCAGAGTATCATCCAGCAAGAGATATGCAAGACACCTTTTTTATACAAACCAACCCAGATGTTTTGTTGCGTACGCACACCTCATCTGTACAGGTAAGGTATATGGAGGACAACAAGCCACCTATACGTACAATTTCTCCGGGTAGAGTATACAGAAACGAAGCAATTTCTGCTCGTTCTCACTGCTTTTTTCATCAAATAGAAGGTTTATATATAGACAAAGATGTTTCGTTTGCAGATTTAAAGCAAACATTACAGTTTTTTACAACTGAGCTTTTCGGAAAATCTAAAATTCGTTTACGTCCATCATACTTTCCATTTACAGAGCCTAGTGCAGAAGTAGATGTGTATTGGGGCTTAGAAACAGAGTCTGACTATAAAATTACCAAAGGAACAGGTTGGTTAGAAATTGGTGGTTGTGGTATGGTAGACCCTAACGTACTTAAAAACTGTGGCATAGACCCAGAAGAATACTCTGGCTTTGCCTTTGGCGTTGGTATAGACCGTATTGCTATGTTATTACACCAAATTACAGATATTCGTTTGTTAAGTGAAAACGATGTTCGCTTTTTAGAGCAATTTAAAAGTGCTTTGTAAAACAACTTAAAAGTTATAAATAGATGAAAAAAGACATCGTAATACCAGTGGTTAAAGATGTACACGTTGCTATTATACACGAGTTTAACAAAGAGTTTTTAGATAAAGAATGGAATGTTTATGTAATTAACAATAGAGCAGAAACCATAGAAATGGTACTGGTTGTCTCTAAAGGTTATGACAATGACAAAATAACCTCTACAATGAGGCATTCTATTGCTAAACTAGATGGTAAGTCATACGCAAAAGTAGAAATGGTACAAGAAGATGTTTTACAATTAAACAACGAGTTTTTTGTAACTTTTTTTGCTGATAACAAGCTTTTTGAAAAACGTTTTACCTTTGAGAAAAACACAGTTACAGAAGCAAATTTAACCACAATTCCACTAATTGAAAAAGACGGAATATTAGCAAAATAATAGCCTTAAGAAAACATAGTAATATTCATTTTTAAGTTACATTCGTAGTTATTATAATATAAGATAATACCTATGGGCAATACTACTAAATTTGAAGGATTACAAGTTATTGGAGGAGAAGAGTGGTGTGTTTTTGAAGAACTAGGCATACCTGCTATAAAAGCACGTGTAGACTCTGGCGCAAAAACATCTTCTATACAAGCTAATAATGTAAAGGTCTACAACAAAGGTTCTGAAGAATGGGTAAGGTTTGAGGTAAACCCTATACAAGAAAACAGAAGCGTAACTATTACTTGTGAGGCTCCTTTAGTAGACCGTAGAACTGTAAAAAGTTCTGTGGGCATTTCTGAAGAGCGTTTAGTGGTAAAAACCACTATCAAACTAGGGAACAACATACATAGTGTAGAGCTAACACTTGCCAACAGAGACACTATGGAATACCGTATGTTATTAGGTCGTGAGGCAATAAACCAACGCTACATTGTAAACCCTGCAGAAAGCTATTGTATGCAAAATTTTTCTGAAGAAGAAATTCAGAAAAAGTACGCATCTCATATGGCCGAAAAATCGGGGTTAACAATTGCATTATTAGCCAGTAATCCTAATTTATATAGTAATAAGAGAATTATAGAAGCTGGTGAAGCTAGAGGCCATGAAGTTGTTTTTTTAAATGTAGAAAACGCTTATATGAAACTAGATACAAAATCGCCACAAATACGCTACAGAGGCGGTAATGTTTTAAATAAGTTTGATGCCGTAATACCTAGAATTAAACCATCGGTTACATTTTATGGCTGTGCTTTAATTAGACAGTTTGACAACCTTGGGGTGTATTGCTTAAACACCGCAGAAGCAATTACACAGTCTAGAGATAAATTATTTGCTTCTCAGTTATTTTCTAAAAACGATATTGACATTCCCATTACTGGTTTTGCAAAATCTCCTATGGATACCAAAGACCTTATACGTATGGTTAATGGTGCGCCGTTAATTATAAAATTATTAGAAAGCACACAAGGTAAAGGTGTTGTTTTAGCAGAAACCAATAAAGCTGCAGAAAGTGTTATTAACGCTTTTAAAAGTGTACAAACAAACATATTGGTGCAAGAGTTTATTAAAGAAGCAAACGGGCAAGATATTCGTTGCTTTGTGGTAAACGGAAAAGTTGTAGCATCTATGCAGCGCCAAGCTCAAAAAGGAGAATTTAGAGCTAACATTCACCAAGGTGGCGTGGCATCATTAATTAAAATAACGTCTGAGGAACGTAAACTAGCAGTTAAAGCTGCAAAAATATTAAACCTAGCTGTTGCTGGTGTAGATATTATACGTTCTAATAAGGGTCCTTTATTGTTAGAGGTAAACTCTTCTCCAGGTTTAGAAGGTATAGAGTATGCAACTGGTTTAGATATTGCTAATGTTATGATTAGAGCTATTGAGAAAAAACTGAACTACACGTCTAACTAAAGAAAAACAAATAAAAAAGTCTAGTACATTTTACTAGACTTTTATGTTTTATAAGCTCCAATTTTTAAAAGGATTTTTACTTAACTGAGAATTATAATATTTAATATCACCAGTAACCTCTTCTCCTAACCAGTTTGGTTTTACAAACTCCTCATCCTCATCGTTTAGCTCAACTTCGGCAACAATTAAACCTTGGTTGTCACTAAAAAACTCATCAACTTCATATAAATGGTTTGCTACAGTAATATTGTAACGTATTTTATCAATTACACCTTCTTCACACAACTTAAGCAATGCTTCTGCTTCTTTAACTGGTATTTGCTTTTCCCACTCAAACCTAGATGTTCCCGTGCTGTTAGATTTTCCTTTTATGGTTAAAAAACCATCATCGCCCTTTATTCTAACCCTAACAGTACGCTCTGGATCTGTATTTAAAAAACCTTGTACTATTCTTTTTTTAGAAATTGTTTCAGCTTTAAAAGCATCACTCTTTACTAAAAACTTACGTTCTATTTCTACCATTATTCCTCTCCTAATTCTTTAATCTTATCAGACTGTATTTTTATAGTACTTTCTTCATTATTTCCTAACCAAACCATAGCTTTTGCAATTGTTTCTGGGGGTATGGGTCTGTATTTTTTTAAAGAACCAATTAGTAAAAACTGAAACACCTTAAAAAACTGTTTTGCCAACCACTCGCCCATTCTTTTTTCATCTCTTTTACCTGCAATTAAAGACGGTTGCAGTATATGTGTTTTTGGTATTTGTAACGCAATTACATCATTTTCCATTTGGCCTTTTATCTTATTATAAAAAACCGAACTAGATGCATTTGCTCCTAAGGCAGATATAACCATATATGTACCAATACCATTTTCTTTGCATAATTTTGCGGCTTGTAATGGTATGCCGTAATCTATATTTTTATAAGTTTCTTTATTGGGTGTCTTGGCCTTAGTAGTTCCAATACAACAATGCACCTCATCTGCAGTAAAACTACTTTTATGTTTTTCTAAATCTTGAAGGTCTACTATGTATTCGTCAATTTTTGGGTGAGTAAAACCACTTATAGATCTAGAAAATAGCTTTATTTTTGCATACGCATTATGGTGAGTTAATAAAGATACCAAAGCACTACCAGTTACACCGGTTGCACCTAAGACAATAGCTGTTTTTTCTTTTGTTTTCATCAACCTAAATATACCGTAAATTTGTGTATGACCAAGGATTTACCTTTACGAAAAATTATTCATGTAGATATGGATGCCTTTTACGCATCAGTAGAACAGTTAGATAATCCTGAGCTTATTGGTAAGCCATTGGCTGTTGGCGGCGGCGAAAAAAGAGGTGTTGTTTCTGCGGCTAGTTATGAGGCTCGTAAATTTGGCGTACGCTCTGCTATGAGTGGCTATATGGCAAAACGTAATTGTCCAGATTTAATTTTTGTACCACCCAGGTTTGCTAGGTATAAAGAAATATCACAAAAAATTAGAGCCATTTTTTACGACTATACAGATCTGGTAGAACCGCTTTCTTTAGACGAGGCTTATTTAGATGTTACGGTAAACAAAAAAGGGAATCCGTCTGCGTCATTACTTGCAAAAGAAATAAGAGAACGTATTTTTAATGAACTAGGACTTACCGCTTCTGCAGGCATATCTATAAATAAATTTATTGCCAAAGTTGCAAGTGATTACAACAAACCAAACGGACAAAAAACGGTTAACCCAGAAGAAGTTTTATCTTTTTTAGAAGAGTTAGAAATTCGTAAATTTTATGGTGTAGGTAAGGTTACCGCAGAAAAAATGTACAAAGTAGGCATATTTACGGGTTTAGATCTTAAAAATAAAACCTTAGAGTTTTTAGAAAATAATTTTGGTAAAAGTGGAGCCTACTACTACCACGTTGTTAGAGGCATACACAATAGCCCTGTAAAACCAAACCGAATACCAAAATCTGTTGGTGCAGAACGTACTTTTAATGAAAATTTAAGTAGTGAAATTTTTATGCTAGAACGATTAGAAAATATTGCTAGCGAATTAGAACGCCGACTTAAGAAAACCAAAATTGCGGGTAAAACAATTACTTTAAAAATTAAGTATAGCGATTTTACTTTGCAGACAAGAAGTAAAACTATACCTTATTTTATTGCAGATAAAGATTTGATTTTAGAAATAGCAAAAGAATTATTATACCAAGAAAAGCTTGAAAATTCAGTTCGCTTATTAGGCATTTCATTGGCAAACTTAAATACTTCAGACAAGAAAAAACCAGAACAAGAAAGTATTAGCGTACAGTTAAAGTTTCTGTTTTAACTCTCTAATTTACACAAAGTTTAACCTATTTTAACGCTTTACAAACAAATAATCTACTAATTTTGTAGGGTAAACAGATTTTTAATTAAAAATACAATAATATGGCTAGTTTAAGATTGGGTGATGAAGCACCAGATTTTACTGCAGACAGTTCTGTAGGAACAATAAATTTATACGATTATTTAGGTGATAGCTGGGGAATTCTTTTTTCTCATCCGGCAGATTTTACTCCAGTTTGTACTACAGAATTAGGTACTGCTGCACAATTTAAAGATGAGTTTGATAAGCGCAATGTAAAAATGATTGCATTAAGCGTAGATGGTGCAGCTTCTCATAACGAGTGGATTAAAGATATTAACGAAGTACAAAATACTACAGTTACTTTTCCTATAATTGCAGATGAAGACAAAAAAGTATCTACATTATATGATATGATACACCCAAACGCAGACAACCACTTAACAGTACGTTCTGTTTTTATAATTGGGCCAGATAAAAAAGTAAAATTAACACTTACGTACCCTGCTTCTACAGGTCGTAATTTTTATGAGTTGTTGCGTGTAATAGACTCTTTACAACTTACAGCAAATCATAAAGTAGCTACACCTGCCAATTGGAAAAATGGAGAAAAAGTAGTTGTTAGTCCTGCTATTGCTACTAGTGATGCAGAAAAAATATTCTCTAAAGGTGTAGAAGAAATTAAACCTTATTTAAGGATGACACCAGACCCTACTGCCTAACAAAGTTGTTTGTATAAAACCTGGCTCTAGTAGACGTTTTGTTTACTAGAGCTATTTTTTTGTAGTACATTTATCTTCCCTTAATTTTATACTTATGGTAACAGCAGAAGAAAAACTTAGAGAGCGTATTAAAGAACTCACTTGTTTGTATGACGTTACTTCTATAATTGTTAATTGCGATTATAATGAGATTGAAGTTGGTTTACAAGCCATTGTATCTTGCTTAAAAAACGCATGGCAATATATAGATGACACCTATGTTGTACTTACTACTAATACCTACCATATTCAAACTAAAAAAGAACATAACAACTATATTTTTCTAAGCTCCGCTATTACGTTATTTAATAAAGAAATTGGGACTATAAAAGTTGGTTATCCATCTAAAAAATACAGTGTTTTAGATTTTCTTGAAGAAGAACAACAACTGCTAAATAATGTTTGTTTAGAGGTTGGTAACTTACTAGAACGCAAAGAAATTAAGGAAAACGAAATTTTAATTAAAAGACAAGTAGAACAATCAGACAGGTTGCGTATACTTGGTGAAATTACAGCAGGTATTGCTCATGAGCTAAATACACCACTTGCCAATATTTTAGGTTTTGCAGAGCTTTTAAAAGACCGCAACAAAGAAGATACGCAAGCAACTAAAGATGTAGATAAAATAATAAATAGTGCAATTTACTCTAGAGAAGTTGTAAAAAAACTAATGTTTTTTGCTTGTGAAATGCCACAACAAAAAAGCTTGGTTAATATTATTCCTATTTGCAAAGAAGCTATTGAGCTTTTAAAACCAATACTAAAGACAAAAAGTATTGCTCTAAATATTACCTCTAGCAATCCTGAAGTTGCCTTAAAAATAGACCGTATACAACTTACCCAAGTACTATTTAACTTGGTTATAAATGCTATTTATTTTTCTGAGGAAAAGGGAATCATCAACCTAGAAATAAAAGACAAATCTACTACTGTAGAAATACATATTAAAGACCAAGGTAGTGGCATAGATCCTAAATTAGGTAACAAAATTTTTGAACCCTTTTTTACTACCAAACCAGTTGGTGATGGGTCTGGCTTAGGATTAAGCGTAGTGCACGGCATTGTTAAAAGTCATAAAGGAAACTTAAGCTATAGTGCTAATACATCTAAGGGAACTATATTTACTGTTACAATTCCTAAACTGTAAAAAATGGGGTTAGAAAAAGAAAATATTTTAATTGTAGATGACGATATTCATATACTAGAGCTTTTACAGCGTCATTTACAAGCTTTAAATTACCACGTATACAAGGCTGTGTCTGTTAAACAGGCTTTATACGTATTGCATGACTCTACTATAGATTTGTTAATTACAGACATACAAATGCCAGAGATTGATGGTCTGCAGTTACTAAAATACACAGCAGAACATTATCCAGAAATTCCTAAATTAGTTATTACTGGCTACCCATCTGTAGATGATGCTATGAGTGTTATAAAATCTGGCGCTACAGATTACCTTACCAAACCTTTTACAAAAGAAGAATTAAAACAGGCAGTAAATAGGTCTTTAGAAAGTTCTAAAAAAACTAAAAAACCAAAGGAAAAAAAACAAACAGCTGTTTCTGGTTACGGACAAATGATTGGGCAGTCTACTGCTTTTGAAAAAGTAACTCAAATTATAGAGCGCGTAAAAAATAACAAGGCAACTGTTTTAATAGAGGGTGAAAGTGGCACAGGTAAAGAACTTGTGGCAAGAGCTATTCATTTTTCTGGTAAGTTTGCCAAACAGCCTTTTATTGCTGTTAACTGTGGTGCCATACCAGAAAACCTATTAGAGTCAGAACTTTTTGGGTATACAAAAGGTGCTTTTACAGGAGCTAACGAAAATAAAAATGGTTTTTTTCAGGCAGCAAATAATGGTACGTTGTTTTTAGATGAAATTGGCAACGCTTCTACTGCTGTACAAGCCAAATTACTAAGAGCATTACAAGAAAAAGAAATTACAAAAGTAGGCTCGCAAAAAGTAGAAAAAGTAGACTTGCGTATTATTGCTGCAACTAACAACAATTTACAAGAAGATATTGCTAATAAAAGCTTTAGAGAAGATTTGTATTACAGGCTAACTGTAGTGCAAATAGACGTGCCACCATTACGAGAAAGAAAATCTGATATTCCGCTACTGGTAGAACAGTTTTTAAGAAAATATGGTGTAGAATACAAAGATCGTTTATTACAAATTACAGACGATGCTTTAAAAATGTTACAAAGGTATCATTGGCAAGGCAATATTAGAGAGCTAGAAAATGTAATACAACGCGCTGTTATTATGAGCGATGGAAAAATTGACATAAAAGATTTTCCAGATTATTTAAAATACAAAATAGAATTTCCAGATGCTTCTTTTTCAAGCTTACAGCAAATGGAAAAAGAGTACATTTTAAAAGTATTGGCTGCCACAAACAATAATAAAACAAAGGCAGCAGAAATTCTTCAAATAGACCGTAAAACTTTACGTCAAAAATTAAAATAAACACTGGGGTATTTTTCCCCAGCTGGGGCAATTCTCCTCACCCCATCTTTTCTTCAAAATTAATTACAATCAAACAAACTACTGAATTACAGGTAGTTGCTATGAATATTTATTATTTAATCTTTTTAGGCACACAGCTTGCCAATACACACACGAGTAAGTTATTATAAAAATGATTTTAGATTTTTATAGTTGATTGATTGATTTGTCTACTTGGCTTTCTAAATGTTTAACTCAAGTGGTGTGGTTTTTTTGTGAAAGTCAAGTAGCATTTTAATGGTTAATAATAAAACAATGGTAAAAATAATAGAGAAGAGCCTCTGTTGCACTTGTAAGCACCAGATACCTTGTGTACTAACAAAAAATAAAAGTTCTGTATACAACTGCAGTGAGTATCAACAGACAATAGGCCAAGACTTTAATCCTAAAAAAGAAACCAGAAAAGAATTAGTTTTAAATTAAATATAATGATAGCAAAACAACAAAAAAAGTTGAAGCAAGGGATGCTAGATAATGTTATGCGACAATTTAATTATAGTGCAGATAACATAAACTTAAATCCTAATATTAGAAAAATATTAAGCATCACTAACAACGAGCTTGTTGTGCATTTTCCTGTAAAAATGGATAATGGAGATGTAGAGGTATTTACAGGTTATAGAGTACAACATAACAATGCGCTTGGCCCATATAAAGGTGGTTTACGTTATCACCCAACTGTAGATATAGATGCTGCCAGAGCTTTAGCTATGTGGATGACCTGGAAAACCTCTTTAGCAGGTTTGCCTTACGGTGGTGCCAAAGGTGGTATACAACTAGATCCTAGTAAATATTCACAAGCAGAACTAGAGCGCATTACTAGAAGATTTACTTATGCTTTAGGAGATAATATTGGTCCAGAATTAGATATTCCTGCACCAGATGTTAACACAAATCCGCAAACAATGGCGTGGATTTTAGATACATACATGTCTACAAAAGCACCATCAGAACGCTCTAAAAATATGCACGTTGTAACAGGAAAACCTGTAGGTGCCGGAGGCTCTGAAGGTAGAGACAGGGCTACAGGTTATGGCGTATTTTTAAGTATAAAATTTTGGGCAGAAAATAAAAAAGTAAGCCTAAAAGATAAAAAATACATTGTACAAGGTTTTGGTAATGTTGGTTACTGGACTTCTCATTTTTTAGAAAATGAAGGTGCCATTTTAGTTGGCGTACAAGATGCATCTGGATCTATTATAAATGAAAACGGAATATCTGTTGAAGATTTATACAAGCATACTATGGAACACAATGGTGCTGTTGCAGGCTTTAATGATGCTACACCAATATTAAACGAAAACTTCTTTGGCATTAATTGCGATATCTGTGTACCAGCCGCTTTGGGTAACCAAATTACGGCAAATAACGCAGATAGTATTAAAGCTTTTTTAATTGCTGAAGGTGCCAACGGACCAACAGACGTAGAAGCTGAAAAAATATTACTAGAAAAAGGTGTTGCTATTATTCCAGATATTTTATGCAACTCTGGTGGTGTAATTGGTAGTTATTATGAATGGTTGCAGAATAGAAACGGAGAAATTTGGCAGCTAGATGAAGTATTAGAAAAAATGCACAAAAAGCTAAAAGAGTCTTTTAATAAAGTAATGAAAACTGCTTTAGAAAAAGATATAGATATGCGTACTGCTGCTTTTAATATTGCCATAGAACGTTTAGAACAGGCTTATGTACAAAGAGGAATTTTTCCATAAATAACAGATAAGAAGATGAAATACGGAGGCTTAATTATTGAAAAAAAAGAATATGTGTTGTTAAAAAAATTGATGAACCTATCTGGTTATCATAAAGACGTAACATATAAAAAATCTATTGCTAAGCTTAATAACGAGCTAAAAACTGCTACTGTAAAAGACGAAAAAGATATGCCTACAGATGTTATTAGGTTTAACTCTATTGTAACTATTACCGCAGAAGAAGGATGGCAAAATAGTTTTCAATTAGTTAAGCCATCTGATAGTGATTTAAAAAACAAAAAATTATCTATTTTAACTCCTATGGGCACTGCCGTAATTGGTTACGCAAAAGGCGATACACTTTTATGGGAGTTCCCAGCAGGAGAAAAAACCCTTACGGTAACCAACGTAGAACAAAAAAATAATTATATAGATATAAATACTGTAGTATGAGTTCAAAATTGTTTTATAACCACGAGGAAGACGGCAGCATAATGATGAAAAAAGACAAGGAAGAGCTGCGCAATTGGATAAGTAACTTAGAGTTTATTGCTGAAGAATTAGGGTATTTAATAGAGATAGAAAAGCGCATTGCCAATCAAAAAACTATAAATCAAGAGCTGCAAAATTTACAAAAAGAAAATGCAGAGATGGTAGTAGAAATGCGTAGGTATAACAATACTGCACTTGGTAATTTAGAATGTGACACTGTAGAATGTGATGCTTTTTATCTTGAAAATCACGAAAGAAAAAGAAATGAATATTTGGCTTATGTACACAAATACAGAAAAACTAAAACCAAAACTTTTTCTCTGATTTTACTTAAAACCGCATAAACGAGATAAGAGGGTTTTTGTAAGTTAATCCTTCTTATTAAAACTAGGTTTTTGCATTTAGGCCTAGATAGAACACAACGGTGGGGGCTGTTGTGTTCTTTTTTATATACTTTTATACTTGTCTTCCGTCTAATAAATTTAAGGTTCTAGACCCATAAGCCGCATTTTTTTCTGAGTGTGTAACCTGTATAATTGTTACGCCTTCTTTATTTAACTCTTTAAAAATCTCCATAATTTCTTCTCCCTGCTTAGAGTTTAAATTACCTGTTGGCTCATCTGCTAAAATAAGTTTTGGACTAGAAATTAAGGCTCTTGCAATACCTACCAACTGCTGTTGACCACCACTAAGCTGACTAGGAAACAGGTTCTGTTTGCCTACAATATTAAATTTATCTAGCATATCTGCCACCAATGCTTTACGCTCAGACGAGCCATACTTTTTGTACAACAATGGCATTTCTAAGTTTTCATAAACGGTAAGCTCATCTAATAAATGATAGGCCTGAAAAACAAAACCAATGTACTGTTTATACAAGTTAGAGCGGTGTTTTTCTTTTAAATTGTGCACAGAGTCTTCTAAAAAATTATATTCACCCTCATTAAATACATCTAGCATACCTATAATATTAAGTAAGGTAGATTTTCCTGAACCAGACGGCCCCATAATAGAAATAAACTCGCCTTCTTCTACTTTTAAATTAATGTCTTTTAGCAAAAATATTTTTTGTCCGCCAGACTGTACCCACTTGTATATATTGTTTAATTCTAATAACATAATTTGTATTTTATTCTGTTCGTAAACTTTTTATTGGATTTTTAGTAGATGACATGTAAGTGCGCACACCCATAATTAACATTGCAACTATTAGCATAATAACACCGCTAATTGCAAAAACCCACCAACTTAAATTAGTTTTATTTGCAAAGTCTTGCAACCAATAATCTATACCAAAATAGGCTATTGGCGCAGCAATTATAAATGCAATAGCAACCAAGCTTAAAAACTCTTTACTTAGCAACAGATTTAGTTCTAATAAAGATGCTCCTAATACTTTACGTATACCTATTTCTTTGGTTCTGCGTTCTGTAGTATAAACCACAAGACCTAGTAAACCTAAACAGCTAATTGCAATAGCTAAACCTGTTGCCCAATTTAACAATACAGCAGTTTTACGTTCCTGGCTATAAAAGTGTTTTATAGTCTCATCCATAAAAATAAGTTCAAAAGGCTCATCTGTGTAAACACTGTTCCAAGCATTTTCTAACTTTTTAGTTGCATTAGATAAGTTTTCTCCGTTAACATTAGCAAAAGAAATATGAAATGTTTTAAATTTTCTGTTTGCTCCGCCTGTACCTACAAAAGCCAATGGTTTAATTCCTGTTTTTAAAGAACGCTGATTAAAATCTTTCATAACACCTACTATTTGGTGTTCTTCACCTTCACTTTTAATCATTTTTCCTATAGCATCGTTGGGCTTTTTAAAACCTAATAAACGCAAGTACGTTTGGTTAATTACAAATTCTTTAATACTATCATTGCTTTGCTTTCTTCCGGCAAGTAATTCAATTCCGTAGATATCTAAATAGTTTTTATCGCCATATAATAATTGTAGTTCTGTATGTACTGGTGCATTAGTTTCATCAAAATAACTAGTATTTGTTGCGCTAGTACTAAAAGATGCTGGCGGATATTCTGCTAAACTAACTTTGTTTACCTCTGGTATGGCTTCAATTTTAGTTAATAATCGTTGTTGTTTTTCTGGCGTCATAGTATACCAAGGAGCTCTAACAGATGCTATGGCTTCGGTTCTAAAACCCATATCTTTTTGCAATAAAAATGCTATTTGCTTACCCACTAAAAGCGTTGCTATTATAAAAACCTGCGCTATTATAAACTGAAAAACAGTTAAGT
Organism: Cellulophaga sp. RHA19; assembly: GCF_002813425.1. Lineage (NCBI taxonomy): Bacteria > Pseudomonadati > Bacteroidota > Flavobacteriia > Flavobacteriales > Flavobacteriaceae > Cellulophaga > Cellulophaga sp. RHA19. Next base: position 1,143,154 of record NZ_PHUL01000001.1, on the reverse strand, counting down.
ATTTACGTAATGATGTTTTATCATTAGAAGCTACAATTTGATTTTTTAGTACTGCTATTGGTTTAAAATGAGAGAGTACTACTGCCGGATAAAAACCAGATAATAATGTAACAACTAATAGTAATACAATAATAAATACAATAACTGTTGGCTCTGCAAACAGCTCTGAACTTAGACCTGCTGGTATATAGTTTGCAAATATATTTAACAGCCAAAAAGAAAGTGCTATGGACACAATTGCTGCACAAATGGTTAGTAAAAAAGTTTCTCCTAAAAACTGATAAATTAGTTGTTTTTTAGAGCCTCCTAGTGTTTTTCTAACACCAATTTCTTTTGCTCTTTGCGTTGCTTGTGCTGTATTTAAATTTATAAAATTAATACTACCTAACAGCAGTAAAAAAAGAGCAATACAGCCTAAACTTATTAGTACCGATTTACTTGCTGGCTCCGAGTCAAAATCAAAAGTGTAATAGTTAGTATCAAAATGCATTTCTTGTAGTGGCTGCATATAAAACTTACGCTCATTACCAAACTCTTCTTCATTAGGGTCTTTATGTTCTTTTGCTAACTTATTTAGTGTAAGCTGTACATTTTTAGCACTAGAATTTTTAGCTATTTTTATAAACAATTGTGAAGCCGAGTTGGTTCCGTTCCAATTGCTACTTAATACAGCACTTGTCATATCTGACTGATGAGCTGTTTTTAATGATATAAACTCTTCAAAAACAATATCTGTACGCTCTGTAAAATTAGCTACCACACCAGTTACTTGCATATTTATGGTATCATTATACACCATATTTGCGCCTATTATATCTGTATAAGCGGTATTGGGGAAATATTTTTTAGCTCTTTTTTCTGATAATACTAACTGATTTGGACTCTCTAGCGCACTTTCTTTAGAGCCAGCCAACCATTTATATTTAAATACATTAAAAAAACCTTTATCTGCATAAATTACATAATCTGGTCTTTTAAATGTTTTATCTGTTGCTGTGTTTTTTATATGTAACGGATACGTAGTTAAAAAAGGGGCAACAGCAGCCAAACTAGCCGAATTTTGTTTTAAGGCATCAGCTAAAGGAACTGAAACTCCCGGATTATAAAAACTACCCTCTGGAGTTACAAACTCTGTTGTTACTCTGTATATATGATCTTTGTCTGGATGAAATTTATCAAAAGTAAAATCATAATACACCATTAAACCAATAACAAAAGACACGCTTAGGCCAATAGCCAAACTACTAATCTTAATTAAAGAAAAGAGTTTATTATTAAATAAGTTTCTAAACGCTATTTTAAAATAATTCTTAATCATAATTATTATTTTATAGAGTAAAATTTACTCCGTTCTTAAACTTTTTATTGGATTTGCTGTTGCTGCTTTTATTGCCTGAAAACTTACCGTTAATAGCGCTATTAAAATAGCACACATACCTGCTATAAAAAACACAAACCAACTAATATTTACTCTAAAAGCAAACTCCTCTAACCATTGTTGCATTACAAAATACGCAACAGGAAAAGCCACTATTAAAGACACAGCTATTAACTTTAAAAAATCTTTAGATAACATTTGCGTTATGCCTACTACACTTGCGCCCAACACCTTGCGCACACCTATTTCTTTTTTACGTTGCTCTGCTGTAAATGCTGCTAAACCAAACAAGCCTAAACACGCTACAAAAATGGCTAGCAAACAAAATAACAATCCAACTTGTGCCATTTTACGATCTTGCGCATATAGCTGTTCCATATTTTTATCCAAGAACGTATAATCAAAACTAGAGTCTGGAGCAACCTTAGCATATACAGCTTCTAATTGTTTCATTGTACTTGTTATAGATGTGCTATTAAAACGAACAAGCAAGTAAGGCTTGCCCTCAAACCTACTGTTATGAAAAGCATAAGCACCAATTGGTTTGTGTAAAGACTCAAAATTAAAATCGTCTACAACACCAATTATTGTAGCATCATCTCCCAACTGCATATCTACTTTTTTGCCAATAGCTTCTTCTGGTGTTAAACCTAAGTATGCAATTGCTTTTTTATTTAAAACCACATCTACAAGCGTATCGCCCTTTTGCTTCACGTTTGGTAATGTTTTACCTGCTAAAAGCTTTAATTGCAATACATCTAAAACGCTAGCATCTGCTACATTGGTTTGTATATTTTTTCCGTTTTCATCTTGGTCGTTTTTATGTAAAGATCTTCCACTTACATCCATACCAGGAAAACCCTGGGCAGAACCAACTTCTATAACCGAGCTTAGTTTTTTAACCTCACTTGCTAAAGCCTGTTTGTTATTGTAAGTTTTAATTGCAGCTGTAGAAATAGCTACAACGTTTTGTGGCTTATAACCCAAGTCTTTATTTTTCATAAACTCTAACTGTTGGTACACAACTAATACACCCACAATTAAAACCACAGAAGCTGTAAACTGAAATACAACCAATGCTTTTCTAATAAATGCATTACTTACGGTTCTGTTTGCTGGTTTTAATATAGAACTAGGTGAAAATCCTGATAGATAAAAAGCAGGGTAAGAACCCGCCACCAATGTAGTTACCAACCAAACAACACATACACCAATAATAAAAGTTGGAGTTATTAAAAATTTATAATCTAAACTAGCACCTGTTATACTATTAAAAACAGGAATAATTGCAATAGATAGTGCAATACCAATACATAATGCAATTAGAGTTAGCAAACCTGTTTCTGCATAAAACCTAGCAACTAAACTTTTAGATGATGCTCCAAGCGTTTTATTTATACCCACATCTTTTGCTCTTTTTTGAGAGCGTGCTGTCATTAAATTCATATAATTAACGCAAGCAATAAGTAAAATAAGCAATGCTAAAAACGATAAGTTTTTAATTTCAGAAATACTACCAATTCTAGATGTGTATGTACTTGTGTAACCGTTAGAATATAAGTGCACCTCTGATAATGGCTGTAAAGAAAGTGTATACCATTGTCCTTGCTTGTCCACGTTTTTATCTAAAATTTGCTGCATTTGATTTTCTGAAGTCATTTTAGATGCATTGTCTTTTAATTGCACATAAGTCTCAAAACTAGAGTTGCTCCAGCTTGGTTCTTTAAAAAAGTATGTGGTACTAAATGATGCTATTAAATTACAATCTACCGTACTGTTTTTAGCAAAGTCTTCAAAAACACCCGTTACTTCTAATTCTGTTTTATCATTTACTTTTATAGTTTTCCCCATAGGGTCTATAGTTCCAAAGTATTTTTCTGCTGCACTTTTAGACAACACAACGGTATTAGGTCTTGTAATTGCGGAAGCAGGATCTCCTTTTATAAATTTAGTATCAAAAATTGAAAAAAGTTCCTGGTCACACCAAAACAATCTTTTTTCTAAAAAATTATTATTATTTGCTTTTATAAAGGCTGTTTCGCCAAAGCTGTGTTGCAACATTCTGGCTGCATATTTTACTGTAGGCAATTCTTCTTTTAAAGCTGGTGCAACTGCTGCCGGAGCTGTTGCCATAATTTCTTTATCAAAAGCATCTCCTGTAGTATTAACCAACACTCTGTATATATCTGAGTAGCTCTTATATTGTTTGTCAAAGCTTTTTTCAAAAGAAATAAAAGAGAAAAGTAGTATTGCTATTGTTAAGCCTATTGATAGTCCTAAAATATTTAATGCAGAAAACATCTTGTCCATTTTAAGACCTCTCCATGCTATTTTAATATGGTTTTTAAACATAATTTTTAGTCTTTACTGTATTTTTTGAATAGTTGCTTCGCCAATAATTAGACCTTTATTTAACTCCGGATTTCCTTGGTAAGCAACAGTTGCCTCACCATAAGCTGTAACTTTTAATTTTTTAGAAACCTGTACGCGGTAACTACCCTCACCGTAAGCTGTAATTTTTGTATTGTCATTTTTTATGCCTAAAGTGTTAATTTTAGTTTCTCCGTAAGCTGTAATTTTCAGGTTTTCTACACTACCTTTTTTTAGTTCTAAAAAGCTTTCTCCGTATATAGTAGCATGCAATTCTTTAAGGTCTGTATCATTTAAAAACACTTGTGATTCTCCATATATTTTTAATCGTAATTTGTTTTGGGCAAACTGACTTTTACACACTATAGTTTCTTCTCCTCTTAAAGATAATTCTTCTATATTTTTATAGGTAACAACAGCTTTTACAACGGTACCTTTGTAGATAGATGTACGCTGTTTGTAGCCATTTTTATTTGTTTTTTCGCTTTTAGTAAACTCTTTTGCCCCTTCTAAATATACACGTAAAGTTTTTCCAGAAACCTCAACATTTATCTTATGTTCTGCTACAGTGCTACTTTCAATTGTTACACTTTCTGTTTCTCCTTCTACAAAAGTTACTTGTATGTGCGGACTAATAATTACTTTATTAAATGCTGCTACTTTTTTTTCACTTACTTGTGCCCTAACACTCATAGTCATTACTACTAAAAAAAGTGCTGTTATTATTTTAATTTGATTGATTTTCATAGGTTCTATTTATTTTTTGATTGATGATTTTATTCTGTTCGTAAGCTTTTTACTGGGTTAGATATTGCTGCTTTTATACTTTGATAACTTACTGTTACAATTGAAATTGTAAGCACCAACATCGCAATTAAAATAAAAGACCATCCGTTAATTTCTATTCGGTATGAAAAATCTTCTAACCACTTTGTCATTACAAACCAAGCCAACGGTATAGCAATTACTATAGATATTGCTACTAGTTTTAAAAAGTCTAATGTTAATTTGTACACAATGTTACTTATACTTGCTCCTAGCACTTTGCGTACTCCTATTTCTTTAATTCGCTTTTCTGCATTAAATGTTGCTAAACCAAATAACCCCAAACAAGCTATTAGTATAGATAAAATGGTAAAAGCAATAAATATTTTACCTAAACGCTCTTCTGCTTTATAAACATCGTTAAAAGAATCGTCTAAAAAATAATAATTAAATGGTTGTTCTGAAGCTACATTTGCCCATAAACCCTCTATACTTGCTATAGATTTAGCAAAATCTCCTTGACTTAGTTTTACTACTAATTTGCTACTTACTCTGCGGCTTAGCCTAAAGCTTACAGGATCTATTGTATTACGTAATGTAGAGATATGAAAATCTTTAACCACGCCAATAACTTTATATTCTGTAGTATCAGAATCATCTACAAATGCCATTCCAATAGCATCCGTTGGGTTAATTCCCAATCTGTTTAATGTTGTTTCATTTACTATAATAGCTGTAGAATCTGTTTTATATTTAGGGTCAAAATTTCTTCCTGCAACAAGATTTATACTTAAGGTAGGAATATAATCTTCATCTACATCCCATTTTTGCATTTGTACTACTGCATCTTCAACAGCTATTCCTTTTGCCGTAAAAGATTGGTCTGTTCTGTTAGATGGCGTTGGTAAAAAACTTGTTAACGACACACTTTTTACACTTGCTAATTTCTCTATTTCTTGTTTAAAAGATGTTACTTGGTCACCAGCAGCATATACATCATCTAAAACCAGAACCTGTTCTTTGGTGTAACCAATATCTTTACCTTTTATATATTGTAATTGCTGAAAAACTACCAATGTGCTGCCCATTAAAAACACAGAGATTGCAAATTGAAAAACAACCAATCCGTTTCTTATTTTTCCGCCAGTACCTGTTGTTTTACCTCCTCCTTTTAATACCGTTACTGGTTTAAATTTTGACATAAAAAATGCCGGATAACTGCCAGAAAGTAATCCTAAAAACAGTGTGAAAACCAAAAGTGAAATCCAAAAAAACGGATTTAAAAACGGAATTTCTATGCTTTTATTTGCTAAGTCATTAAAATATGGTAATGCTAAAAAAGTAAGCAAGACAGCAAAAATTAATGCTATAAAAGCCACCAAACCAGACTCTATTAAAAATTGCTTTATTAAATGGTATTTAGAAGAACCTAATGTTTTACGAACACCAACTTCTTTGGCTCTTTTAAGGGATTGAGCTGTAGAAAGATTCATAAAATTTACACTTGCTAAAACCACTAAAAACAAGCCTATAAATGATAAAATATAAATATTTTGTATGCTATTGTTGGGGTTTAATTCTGCTACACGGTCTGAGTGTAAGTGTATTTTACGTAGCGGTATAGTGCTAAAAACATAAGAATTACCCTCGCTTTTAAAGCGTTCTACCGTCATTGTAGGCGCAAATGTTTTTTGAGCATAGGGTACAACATAACTTGTAAATACATTTTGCAACCTTTTATTAAAACTAGCTATGTTAGTATTAGCATTTAACTTTACAAAAGTGCTAAAGTTGTTGCTTCCCCAAGTAACTTCTTTTGCATTTGGGTTACTAGCCATAGACATAAGCATACTATAATCTCTTAAAAACGAATTTTTAGGAAAATCTTCTATAACTCCTGTTACCGTATATACCTCATCATTATCTAAAACTATTTGTTTACCTATTACTTGCTCTTCTGTAAAAAGTGTTTTTGCTGTAGATTTACTAATTACAATAGTATTTGGCTCTTGTAATGCTGCTTCTGTATTACCTTGTAATAAGCCTAGTCCAAACATTTTAAAAAAAGAAGGATCTGCAAAAGCATTACCATTAACTTTTATATTTTTAGTAGAGTTTGCTTGGCGCACCAACATTCCGCCCCAACCTCTTAACCTTGTTGCTAGCTGTACTTCTGAGTATTCTTTTTCTAAAACTGATGCCATTGGTGGCGTTACAACAGCTAAATTATTAGAAGATGTCCCAAATTTTATATCTGCATTTATTCTATGAATTAGTGCTTCATCTGCAAACATTTTATCATAACTAAGCTCATCATAAATATATAATGAAATTAGTAGCGCTCCCGCAACACCTATAGCTAAGCCAAATACATTTAAAAATGTAAAAAACAGGTTATTTTTTAAATTACGCCATGCTATTTTTAATTGATTTTTAAACATAATTTTTATTCTTTACTGTTCGTTTTTTGATTGATGCTTACTAATATTCTAATTCTGTGCCAAAAATACAAGCCACTGATTTTTAATATCTTACACTTAATTTAGGATTCAAAAAATTTGAAAGTGTCTAAATTTTTTACACTAAGTGTCCATAATTTGTACGTTAAAAAAAGAGTTATTCTGTTCGTAAACTTTTAACTGGGTTTGCTATTGCAGACTTTATAGACTGAAAACCAACAGTTACAATTGTTATTAGCATTGCAAAACCACCTGCCAATAAAAATACCCACCATTTAATTTCAATTTTATAAGTAAAATCTTGTAGCCAATTTTGCATAAAGTAATATGCTATTGGAGATGCAATTACAAATGCAACCAATACTAGCTTTAAAAAATCTTTGGTTAATAATTGTACAACAGATTTTACACTAGCACCTAAAACTTTACGTATCCCAATTTCTTTCTTCTTTTGCTCTGCAACGTAAGACACTAAACCAAACAATCCTAAACAACTAATTAAGATGGCCAAAATACTAAAGGCTATAGATATTTTAGATAATTTTTGCTCTTCTGCGTATAACCTTTCTGTTTCTTTATCTACAAAAACATACTCAAACGGTGCATACGGATTCACTTTTTTCCAGTTGGCCTCTAAACCGCTCAAAACACTTTTTATGTTGCTGGTTTCTAACCTTGCAACTATCCAGTCTGGCTCTGTTTCACTATATATAAGCATAGGAGAAATTGCCTGTTTAAAATCTTCAAAATGAAAATTCTCTGTTACACCTACTACTTCATATTCTTCTGTTTCACTACCATAACTACTTATAATTTTTGCTGCTAAGGCATTTTCTATATCAATATTAAAAGCCTCTAGCGTTGCCATATTTACTAATATACCTGTGGAGTCTGTTGCTCTAAGCTTACGACCTTTAATAATTTTAGTGCCAATTGTTTCTAAATAATTAGGAGTAATACCATTGTAATATACAGAAGTTAGGTTATCATCATCCTGACTAGGTAAACGCATTGCCAAATCGCCCATAATAGATCTAGATGGATAATTGTTACTCCCTGTAACAGAACTAACACCAGGTACTCCTTGTAACTGTGATTGTATGGCACTATAGTTTTGTTGTAATTCTTGGGTTCCTAAACGTATTGCTAACAAATTGTCTTTGTTAAAGCCTAAATCTTTTTGCTTGGCAAACTTTAGTTGTTGTGATACTATTATAACACTTACTGTTAAAACTATTGATACTACAAACTGAAAAACAACCAAACCACGCCTTAACAAACCATTATTAGACTGTAATTCTGTTGCCCCTTTTAGCACTTTAGACGGCTTAAAAGAAGACAATACTAATGCAGGGTAAATGCCTGCTATTAAACCTGTTAACAAGCCCATAGATCCCAACAATAATAAAATTTTAAGGTTTAGTATGTGTTCTGGCTCTATGTTGCCACCTGTTAATACATTAGCTACCGGAAGCAATAATAAAACTATAGGTATGCTAATAAATACTGCTAAAAACGCAATTAAAATAGACTCACTTAAAAATTGCTTTACCAAAGAACTTTTTTGTGCTCCAATGGCTTTTCTTACCCCTATTTCTTTTGCTCTTTTACTTGCCCTTGCAGTACTTAAATTAATAAAATTTACGCAAGCAACTAGTTGTACTATAAAGGCTAAAAATAGCAACGCATACAAATACTCAATGTTAGAAACTTCTTCAATTTGCTTGTCTATTCCTTTAGAGTGTAAATGAATATCTGTAACAGATTGTAGTAACAATTTTTTATCAAACCCCATATCTGCTAAATCGTTTCCTCCACGATCTAACATAAACTTCGGCAACTTTTTTTCTAAACTAGCCTTACTAACATTGGCACCAAGTTTAATATAAGTATATGCAAAGTTTTGTGTTGCAAAATTAGTTATGTTATTAGCATATTCGCCAATACCAGGCGAGTTCATGCACAGTATGTAATTAGGATTTAAGTGAGTTGGGTTTGCTGGTTCATTAAAAACTCCAGTAATGGTTGCGTTAAATTGATCTTCTCCTGCACCAATAACCAATGTTTTATTTATAATTTGATTTTCATCTTGAAATAATTTTGAAGCTAATTTTTTAGATAAAACAATACTATTTGGCTTTTCTAAGGCTGTGGCTAAATTACCTTCTGCAGCTGTATAATTAAAAAATTTAAAAAAAGTAGAATCGGCTACATACCCCTTACTCTCATAATAACTTTGGTTATTTTTAGGGTTACGAATAAGTGCTTCTTCTCCAGACCCAAAATAAACAACTCTACAAGCATCTACCACCTCAGGAAAATCTTCTTTTAAAGCAAAAGCTATTGGCGGACTACTTGTAGCTACGTCTGCATTTATACTGTTATTGCCTTTTGTTTTTATTTTAGTACGTATTCTGTATATAGAAGCTGCATCTTTATGTTGCGTATCATATCCAAATTGTGCATTAACATATGATATTATTATTAAACAACATATTGTACCTACAGTAAGACTAAGAATATTTATACCTGTTTGTAACGGATTTTTTTTAAGACTACGCCACGCTATTTTTAATTGATTTTTAAACATAACTTTTTATTTTTTTGATTGATGATGTGTTACTCTGTACGCAAGCTTTTTACAGGATTATTTATAGCCGCTTTTATTGCCTGAAAACTTACAGTTAACATAGCAATTGTAATGGCTCCTAAGCCTGCCAAAGCAAACATCCACCATTGTATGTTTATGCGGTAAGCATAACTTTGTAACCAGCTAGACATTGCCCACCAAGCCAACGGTATGGCTATAGCAATAGACAAGAGTACTAGCCTAATAAAATCTTTAGAAAGTAGGTTTACTATATTAGCTACGCTAGCTCCTAGAACTTTACGTACACCAATTTCTTTACTTCTTTGTTCTGATGTGTATGCGGCTAAGCCAAACAAACCTAAACAAGAGATAAGTATGGCCAATATTGCAAATAGTTTAGATAATGTGCCTACCAACATTTCGCTTTTAAACTTTTGGTTAAATGCATCGTCTACAAACTCATACTCAAACGGAAAAGCTGTGTTGTTTTTTTGCATAACACCTGCCATTGCTGCTATAGCTTTTTTAGTATCTGCAGATTTAGCAATACGCACATACATATATTGTGCCTCTGTAGGTGCGTTAAGAAAAATTACAGGATCGCTCTTCCCGTACATATCACCATATAAAAAGTCTTTAACTACACCAACAACATTGTATTTGTCTTCTCCAAAATAGATGCTTTTACCTACAGCAGATACTGGGTCTATTAGTTTGGCAAACGACTCTGTTATTATAAAATTTACACTGTCTAGTTCTGGTTTTTGTTTAAAGTTTCTTCCATCAACAACCTCCATACCTGCAGTAGAAAGAAAATCTGAATTTATATACCTAAATGATATAAGCATTTCATTATTTTCATCTGCCATACCAGACCAAGTTGCTCCAGACCCATTATTGCCTATAGATAAAGTGTTGTAACTGTTTAAACCTACATTACTTATTAAGCCTGAGGCAAGCATCTGTTGCTTTATAGCAGTATAATTTTTAACCATATCACCCCTTACACTCATTGTAACAAGGTTTGCTTTATTATACCCTAACTGTCTGTTTTTTACATGTTGTACTTGCTTATACACCACTATAGTGCATATTATTAATATTATTGATGCTGCAAATTGGGTTACCACAAGGCCTTTTCTAATAAAAACAGATCCTTTTTGGTTGCTACTAATACCTTTTAAAACTGTTACAGGTAAAAATGAAGACAAATAAAATGCTGGGTAGCAGCCTGCAAAAACACCACAAAAAACAGTTATACCAAGTAAAACTAACCAATGTATAGGGTTGGCTAACCCCATTACCAATTGTTTTTCTATAATGATATTAAATTGTGGCAACACTAAAAATATTAGTAATACGCTTACCAATGTAGCTATTGCAGAAATAACTAAAGATTCTGTTACAAACTGAAAAATTAAACGTTTGCGACCAGCTCCTAAAACTTTACGCACACCAACCTCATTAGCTCTTTTAGCACTACGTGCCGTAGAAAGATTCATAAAATTAATACAGGCAATTATTAAGATAATCCAAGCAATTACAGAGAATAAATTCACATACACTATTCTACCACCAACTTGCACTCCGCCTTCAAAATTATCACGTAAACGCCAGTCTAGCATACTATGCATAAAGGCATAAGTATCACTATCTTCTACTTTTGTTTGTAAAAACTTTTTTACAGCTGTATTTACAACTGCTGCATCTACTTTTTGGTCTAATTGTATATACGTGTCTACAGAGTTATTTCCCCAAGCATTTAAATAATCTTTGTCTTTAGCGTATGCATCAAAAGACGCTAGCCAATCAAAATTTACAGTAACATTTTTAGGAAAATCTACAACAACACCTGTAACGGTGTAACTGTATTTATTGTCTAGTTCTATGGTTCTACCAACCGCATTGTTGCCAGCTCCAAATAATTGTGATGCTGTTTCATTGGTAAGTATTATGGCGTCTGTATCTTCCAATGCTGTGTTTGCATCTCCTTGTATAAATTCTAGACTAAAAATGTCTAAAAAATCTGAATCTACATAACTCCCTTTTTTATATAAAGATTTATCTCCTTGTTTAAAAAGGCGTTCTTCATCTCTATACCTAGTAGCATTTATAATTCCAGGAACTTCCTTTTTTAAAGCTTCTGCTAAAGGTCCGGGAGTAGAAGTAAATGTGCGCCACTCACCATTATATTGTTGGTTTGTTGGCAAGTAATACACCTGTTCTTTATTAGGAAAAACTGCGTCGTAGTTTACCTCATCTTCTACCCATAAAAAAATAAGACTGGCGCAGGTAATACCCATTGCTAATCCAAAAATATTGAGAAAACTATAGCCTTTATTTTTTAATAGACTCCTAAACGCAATTTTAAAATAATTTTTGAACATGGTGATTGGCTATTTTGATTGATTGATTGATTGATGATTTTGATTGATGATGAACTCTACTTATTTTGATGCCACTGCCTCAAAAGGTTTGTTGTGACTTTCTGTTACTATTTGGCCGTCAAAAAGGTTTACTACTCTGTGTGCGTAGTGCGAGTCTCTGTCTGAGTGTGTTACCATTACTATTGTTGTGCCTTCTTGGTTTAACTCGGTTAACAGGTTCATTACCTCTATTCCGTTTTTAGAGTCTAGGTTACCTGTTGGCTCATCTGCAAGTATTAGTTTTGGGTTTGTAACTACTGCTCTGGCAATGGCTACACGTTGTTGCTGACCGCCAGATAATTGCTGTGGAAAGTGTTTTTCTCTGTGTGCAATTTTCATACGCTCTAAAACTTCTGTTACTTTTTGTTTGCGTTCTGCTTTGTTCATTTTTAAATAGATAAGTGGCAGCTCTACGTTTTCAAAAACGGTTAGTTCATCTATTAAATTAAAGCTCTGAAAAACAAAACCTAAGTTGCCTTTGCGCAAACCTGTACGTTGGTTTTCTTTTAAGCCTCCTACTTCATGGCCTGCAAATTGGTAACTACCTTCTGACGGATTGTCTAACATACCTATTATATTTAGTAAGGTAGATTTGCCACAACCTGATGGCCCCATTATGGCAACAAATTCTCCTTGACCCACATTTAGGTTTACACTGTTTAGTGCTAGGGTTTCTACTTCTTCTGTTCTAAAACTTTTTTTAAGGTCTTTAATTTGTATCATTTTGTTGATTGATTTTTTAATGTGATTATATTTTGTGTTAGGGATTGTAGTGTAAATCCTTTTTTATTTTTCTTAAAAAAGATTGCAACGTAAAGCCCGCCCGTAGGGAACACCCTATTTTAAAACTATTTTTTCTGCTTCACCAAAAGTGTCGTAATTAGAGGTTATTACTTTTTCACCAGCTTGCAGCCCTTCTAACACCTCGTAATATTTAGAGTTTTGTTTGCCTATTCTAATGTTACGTTTTAATGCCTCTGTACCATCTGGGTTTACTACAAAAATCCACTGGCCTCCTGTGCTCTGAAAAAAACTACCTTTAGATACTAAAAGTGCATCTGATGAGGCTCCTAATTGTAGTTTTACATTAAAGCTTTGTCCTGCACGTATATTTTCTGGTTTTTCTGCTGTAAATACTAAGTCTACCTTAAACTTACCGCCACGAACCTCTGGGTACACTTTACGCAAACGCAGGTTGTATGTTTTACCGTTACGCTCAAAAGAGGCGTTTAAATCTCTTTTTACACGGTCTATATAATGCTCGTCTATTTCTGCTTCTATTTTATAGTCTGTTAGTACGTTTATTTGTCCTATACGCTGACCTTGGTTTATGCTTTGACCAATTTCTGCATCTAAAAAACCTAATTGACCATCTGCTGGCGCACGTACATTTAAATGGTCTAAACGCTCATAAACCATAGATAAAGTTTTTTGCATTCTGCTTAAATCTGTATCTAACCCAGCAAGTGATGTGTTACGCATTTTATCATCTTGCTCTGTTTGTATTTTTACAATGTTGTGCTGTTTTAAAGATAACTCGTAATTTTCTTTTGCAGTTAAAAATGCTTCTTTAGATATTAATCCGTCTTTATATAGCTCTTGGTTTTGCTCGTAATTACGTTTTAAACGTGTTAACTCGTATGATGCTGTTGCTAAAGACTTACGCCCTTCTACTTGCCTAGAGTCAAAGGTTAATTTGGTAGATCTTAAATCGTTTTGTTTTAGCGCTAAGTTACTTTCACTAGCTAAAATTTGCTCGTAAAGGTTACTGTTTTCTAGCTTTAGAATAATGTCACCTTTTTTAACCATAGCGCCTTCTTCTATCAGTTTTTCGGTTACTCTACCACCTTCATAAGCATCCATATAAATAGTTGCTATTGGTGCTGCGCTACCGTTAATGGTTATGTAATCGTCAAACTTACCTTGTGTAACTGCACTTACAGATAGTTTGTCTTTTTCTGTTCTAAAGGTAGACACAGAACTGCTCCATATTATTTTATATGCTGCAAAAGCTACTACTAGCCCAATTGCAATATATGCGTAGTGTTTTGGGCGTAATCCTTTTTTCTTTTCTAGTTGAATATCCATCTATATTGTTCTTATTAGTTGATGTTAAATACTGGTAATCCGTTGTAAAAATCTAGTGTACTTTGGTTTACTTTTAATCTTATTTGCACTTGTAAATTCTCGTTTTGTGCTGTGGTATACAGTACTTTTGCTTGGTATAGCTCTACAGCAGAAATCATTTCTTTTTCGTACTTTTTTTGTGCTATAGAAAAACTAAGCTCTTGTGCTTTTAACTTTTTTAAGCTCTGTAAATTTTCTACTTCTAAAGCATTTTTTTCTTGTACCAATTGTTGTATTAATTTGTACAACTCTTGTTCCTGAATTTTTAAATTATTTTCTGCTTGTTGCAACGCTATTTTTTGTTGTTTAATTTCTGATCTGCCAGACCATTTATTGCTAATAGGAATGTTCATAGACAAACCTATAGACCTAGATGCGTTGTCTCTTATTTGGTTTTTAAATGATATTATTTCGTTAGTAATATCGTCTACATTGGTTTCATAATAACCTGTGCCATAGCCTGCAAATAAAGATAATGACGGGTACAAACCTCCTTTTGCAATAGCTACCTGTTTTTGAGCTGCCTTTACTTTTAATTGCCCTGCTTTTATACTTGGCAAAAATGTTTGCGCCTTACTATAAACTGTGTTGGTTTGCAACGTAGTATCTGCTACTTTTTTTAGGTTTAAAGCATCTGCTTTTAAGGTTATGGTAGACACATTTTCTAAATTCATTTCTTGTATTAAATTTAGTTTAGCTGCTGCCAATTGGTTTTCTGCTTGGGTCACTGCTAACTTATCTGTTAACAAAACAGATTCTGCCTCGTACATATCTGCCTGTGCAATTAAACCTAACTCTAATTGCTTTTTTACAAATGCATAATTTGTATCTGATATACTTACTTGCTCTTTAGCAATTTTTAAAGCGCCTTGAAAAAAACGAATATCATAAAAGGCAGACATTACTCTAAATGCCAACAAATACTTTTGCTGTTCTGCATCTTCTTGTACTGCTTTATAAATGTACTTTGTTGCTTTTATACTATTTATTCTCTGAAAACCTCTAAAAATATCTAAAGAAGAATTTAAATTGTAATTGTTAGAGAAAAAATCTGTGTCTATTATATTATTGTTATTTGGATCTACAGATCTACCATATCTAATATCATAACTTGCAGAACCGTTTATACTTGGCAGCAAATTACGCACAGCTTGCTTGTGGGTTTCTTTGCTTGATGCAACTGTATATTCCTGATTTTTTAATTCTAAATTATGCGTAACAGCATAACTTATACACTCATCTAAAGACCAACTTTGTTGTGCACTACTTGGCAAGCTTACCAACAGTACTAAAAATAGAATATGTTTAATTTTTACGTTCATAATTTTTATTGTGTGCCAAAACTAAAGCCATTGTTGTGCCAAAAACACAATAGATTGATTTACAGTTGTTTAAAAGTTTTTAAGTGATGAAACTAAAATACAAGTGTAAAATATATATACAAATAATGTCTAATTTTTTTACACTTATAAAATTGTAATGTATAACATTTGTAGTTTTAATGCATAAACCTTCCTCAACCCAAACAACTTTATAATGCAAAAAGGTAAAGTATTAATTGTAGATGATAACAAAAGTGTACTAAGTGCTTTAGAAATTTTATTACAGTTTGAATATGAAAAAGTAGATACCTTAGGAAATCCTAACTTATTATCTTCATTTGAAAATTTAGCTGATTACGACATTGTTCTTTTAGATATGAACTTTTCTGCCGGTGTTAACACTGGTAATGAAGGTTTGTATTGGAATAGAGAAATTAAAAAACGTGCTCCGCATATTTCTGTTATTATGATGACAGCGTATGGCGCAATAGACCTTGCGGTACAAGCATTAAAAGAAGGCGCTACAGATTTTATTTTAAAACCGTGGAATAATGACAAGCTACTAGCCACATTAAAATCTGCTTACCAATTACGTAAATCTCAAAAAGAAGTTTCTAAACTAAAAGAAAAAGAGAGTTCTTTAAAGCAGGTTATTAACCAGAATAAAAACTACATCATTGGTAATTCTAAAGCATTAACCTCTGTTCTAAACCTAGTACAAAAAGTAGCTAAAACAGACGTAAATGTATTGGTAACCGGAGAAAACGGAACAGGTAAAGAATTAATAGCAAGAGAACTACATAACTTATCTAACCGTAAAAATGAGGTTTTTATAGGGGTTGATATGGGTTCTATATCTGAAACCTTGTTTGAAAGTGAACTTTTTGGGCACACCAAAGGGGCTTTTACAGATGCCAAAGAAGATAGAGCTGGTAAGTTTGAAGCTGCAAATGGCGGAACCTTATTTTTAGATGAAATAGGAAACCTAAGCTTACAAACTCAGGCTAAACTACTATCTGCTATACAAAACAGAGTTGTGGTGCGTGTAGGCTCTAACAAACCTATACCTGTAGATATACGCTTAATTTGTGCCACCAATTGCAATCTAGAAAAAATGGTTGCTGATGGTCTTTTTCGAGAAGATTTAGTATACCGTATAAATACCATACACGTAGAAGTACCTGCACTTAGAGAAAGAGATGGCGACATTTTAATTTTGGCCGATTTTTACCTCACTAAATTTATGACTAAATATGGCAAACTTGGTTTGCGTATTAATAACCTTGCACAAGAAAAATTACTAGCATATAGTTGGCCTGGTAATGTTAGAGAATTACAACATACTATGGAAAGAGCTGTTATTTTATGCGATGGAAGCGTGCTAAAACCAACCGACTTTATTTTAAATGAAAAAGGAACACCTACATTAGATACTGCAAATGTTACCTTATCAGAAATGGAATTACTACTTATTAATGATGCTCTAAAAAAGCACGACGGTAATTATAGTGCTGCAGCAAACCAACTAGGAATTTCTAGACAAACATTGTATAACAAAATTAAAAAATCTGAAAATGGCGAGTAAAAGTTTCTATTTTCAGTTAGTTCTTAGGGTTATCTTTATTACACTTTCTGCCATTGGACTAGCCTATTTTAGTGTGCAAAAAGAGTACATTATTGCTGCTGTATTTTTAATTGTTTTGGTTTTACTAACCGCATATTTAATAAAATATGTAAACCATACCAATCGTAAAATTGCATACTTTTTTGAGTCTATAAAAAATGAAGATTTTACGTTGCGTTTTCCTGAGTATGAAAATGTAAAATCTTTAAAAGAACTTAATCGCAGTCTTAACATGCTTAATGCTATGATACATAAAGTACATGTTAAAAACCAAGTACAAGAAAAATACTATCAGGAAATACTTAAACACGCAGATATTGGTATTTTAACCATTAATAGCAAAGGACACATTTTATTTGCTAACCCTAGAGTAGAACATTTACTAAATTACAAACCGCTAAACCATATTAAACAGCTAGAGCAAGTAGATAAAAAATTATACGATTTGTTTGCCAAGCTAGAGCCTTTTCAACGTAAGTTAATTGAGTTAACTAACGAAAGAGAGAAAATACAACTTACCTTAAAATCTACTACTGTTACACTAGACAACCAAAATTTATTATTGGTAGTTGTACAAGATATACAAAGAGAGTTAGAAGAAAAAGAGGCCGATTCATGGGAAAAACTTATACGAGTTTTAACCCACGAAATTATGAATACTATAGCGCCAATAACATCAATATCTGAATCTATTTTAAATTATTACAAAAAAGAAGACGGATTAATACCACTTGAGGAATTAACTGAAAAACACATACAAAACACCTCTAAAGGCTTAGCTGTTGTAAAAGAACAAGGAAATAACTTAATGGACTTTGTACAAAGTTATCGTAGTTTTTTAAGTATTCCGGCACCAGACAAAAGTCTTGTAAAAGCAGAACAATTAATACACAAAGTGTTTGTGCTAATAGATCAGGAAAACCAGAATATCAATATTAATTTTTCATCTAATTTAACAACAGAAAACTTAGAGTTTTTTATAGATGAAAAACAAATTACTCAAGTACTTTTAAACTTATGTAAAAATGCAGTACAATCTATAGGCGAACAAGAGAACGGAAATATTACTGTTACCGCTGGCATCACAAATGAAAAAGAAAAATTTATTACTGTTACAGATAATGGCCCTGGAATACCTCCAGATTTAATAGATGAGATTTTTATTCCGTTTTTTACAACCAAAAATACCGGAACTGGAATTGGACTTAGTTTGTCTAAACAGATCTTAAGATTACACGGCGGAAGCTTAAAATTAAGAAGTACTCCAAACCAAGAAACAGTTTTTACATTGTTGTTTTAAGTAGGATATTACCCTCTTTTAAATAAGTAATTAGATGGTATAAATAATTTCTGTTTTAACCTCTTATAAGATTATCAATCATAATTATTTTTTTCTAGTTCATTATTAAAGAAATTATCAAATTCTTTAAAATGTATTTGAAACACATTTTCTATTGTAGACTTTAAATTTTCATCCGATTTACCACTATTTAATAGTTTAAATAGTCCTTCTTTACCATGTTTACTATAAGCTAAATGACATAAAAAAGCACCTGCTGAATACATTATTGATGACTTTGAACCAATAATTGTATGCCTTTTATCTTCATCAAATAAATATTCTCCTATACTTATTTCTTTTGTAGATATATACTCTTGTAATAACTCTATATGCTTTTCATAATTTAACCCCTTAGAGCCACCTTTATATGTAGCAAAACCCTCATCAATAACTGAATGAATTTTTGGGAATTTCTTGTTTAAATAAATATGTGTTACCTCATGTGCATAAAATTCAGTGTCGTTACCTGAGAAAAAAATATTTTGATAGGAATAAGCAAGACCTCCAATTTGTTTTGTATAAAACATCATATCAAGATAATCATAGCCTAAAAGACCATATATCTCATTAGTGTTTTTACAAATTATGTATTTATAATTAATTTTTTCTTGCTCTAAAAACATAGATAAATCAGTTTCAAATTTTTTCTGTTTATCTATGTTTTCATAATTAAGAATTCGTTCTCCTGAATAATAATAAGTTATGTTATCAATTTGTGTGTTTTTCCACTTACTTAAATTATCTGATATTACATTTTTAAAAACAAAATCACCCTTATCATTTTTAATCGCATAAACATTATATACATAATCTAAAGAAAAAAAACCTTCTGGTTTGCCTATAACCGCTATTTTTATTTGATATTTATCTAATGCTATTTTTTGTAAACCAACTACCGTAGGTTTATATGCTGGATAATTATTATTTACAGTAGTATAAAGATCATGGTATGGATAATCAAATATTAATGTGTCATTTTTATCCCAAAATTTAGAATAATCGATAAACTCCTTTGAGTTTATACAATCTTCTAATTTCTTAATAATTATATTATTTTCCTTTTGAATATCTGAAAATGCCATAACGCCATAATCAACATTAATTACCCTTCTAACTTCTTTGTTTTTTTCATTATTAGTTTTTGAAGAACAAGAGAGTAATAAAAACAAAAAAATTACAGATAAATACTTCATGAAAATTAAGTTTGCGGTAATAACTATTGTTTCAATTTTTAAACTAGCAAATGAATTTATTATTCTAAACTTGGCTTTTTACGATTTGCTTTTTTTAAGGCCGATTTCTTTTTAGTGTTCAATCGTTTTTCTATTGCAGATCTAGATGGCTTTGTTTTTTTACGCTTTTTAGGGACAATTAAGGCCGACTTTACTAGCTCTAAAAAACGTTTTATAGCCAACTCTTTGTTTTTATGCTGACTCCTAGAATCATCGCACTGTAACAACAATACATTTTCTTTTGTAAGTCTGTTACTTAGTTTTAGTAACAGTCGTTCTTTTTCTTTATCTGTAACTGCTGTAGAGTTTTGCAAATCATACGTAAGCTCTATTTTAGTAGAAACTTTATTTACGTGCTGACCACCAGCGCCACTACTACGCACTGCTTTAAATTGTAATTCTTGTATTATTTGTGTTGTATTCAAAATTAAGCTAGTCTTTTATTTAGTACTTCTAAAGAAACATTTAAGAATACATTTTTACCAACCTCAATACTTTTACTATCCGTAAAAAACAAACTCTGATCTTCTGTTATCCCTTCCATTAAATAATAAGATCCCATTGCATAACTATTAATTACACGTACTTCTATTCCAGAAGTTTCAGATACTTTAAATTCGTGTGCATATACCACAATATCTTTTTTAGTTTTTGTATACTCTTTTATAGTAGAAACAGGAACTAAGTTTGCCTCTGCAAATAAACTTGCTATGTATAATGACTTTGGGTTGTTGTATAGTATCTCTGTCTTTTCATTTGCAATTATTTCTTCATCTTTTATTACTAAAATACGATCTGCAAATGGCAACACTTCTTTCTCGTCATGGGTAGCAACTATACACGTAATTTTTTTACGCTTTAAGTATCCAAAAAGTCGTCTACGCAAGCTGTTTTTTCTGAAATTATCTATATGACTAAAGGGTTCGTCTAATAATAACAACTCTGGTTCTTGCGCTAATACTCTAGCCAAAGCAACACGTTGTTGCTGACCGCCACTTAACAATTTCACTTTTGTTTTAGCAAAACTGGTCATTTCTACCATTTCTAAAAGCTCTTCTGTTCTTTCTTTTAGTTCTTCTGGATAAAAAACAGATAAATACTGACTCACATTTTCTTCAACAGTAAGAAAAGGCATTAAGTCAAAATCCTGAGACAAGTATTTCATATACTTTTCTCCTGGAATTAAATTGTAATCTGGCCCTAAAACTTGGTTGTCTTTCCAAAAAATAGTCCCTTCCTTTAACTGAAGAAGACCATATATAATTTTTAAAAGTGTGCTTTTTCCGCTGCCGCTTTCTCCTAAAATGGCAAGGTATTCGCCTTCATTTACTGTAAAGTCTATGTTTTTTAAAACTGGCGTTGTGTTGTATGAAAATGTAATGTTATTTACGTGTAGCATAAAATTGAAAAAATCCGTCTCTCATAAGAAACGGATTTTTTTATAATTAATAGTTCTTATTCTTTAAAATCTTTTAAAACTGCCTGATTTGGCAACTCTGTATATCCCATATTAAATAATGTAAATGCTTGTACATCTACCTGCTCATTAATTATAGCTTCGGTAGATTTGCCCGCTCCGTGACCTGCATTAATATCTATTCTAATTAATGTTGGGTTGTTACCAGATTGTTTTTCTTGCAACTCTGCCGCAAATTTAAAACTATGAGCAGGCACTACACGGTCGTCATGATCTCCTGTAGTTATTAAAGTTGCAGGGTATGCTACTCCTTTTTTAACGTTATGCACTGGTGAGTAGCCTAATAAATAATTAAACATTTCTTTGTTGTCTTCTGCTGTACCATAGTCATAAGCCCAACCTGCACCTGCTGTAAATGTATGGTAGCGTAACATATCTAAAACGCCTACTGCGGGCAAAGCTACTTTAGCTAAATCTGGACGCTGCGTCATTGTTGCACCAACCAGTAAACCTCCGTTAGAACCACCTCTAAGTGCCAAATACTCTGGTGTTGTGTACTTGTTTTCTATTAAGTATTCTGCTGCTGCAATAAAATCGTCAAAAACGTTTTGCTTTTGCTGCTTTGTACCTGCATCATGCCATTTTTTACCATACTCACCACCACCTCTTAAATTAGGTACTGCATATACTCCGCCTTGCTCCATCCATACGGCATTACTAATACTAAAACTAGGAGTTAAGCTTACATTAAAACCACCATAACCATAAAGTATAGTTGGGTTTTTACCGTTTAACTCTAATCCTTTTTTATAGGTAATTATCATTGGTATTTTAGTACCATCCTTAGAGGTATAAAATACTTGTTTAGACTCGTAACCCTCTGAGTTAAAATCTATGTTTGGACTCCAATATTGTTTGTATTTTCCTGTTTCTACATTATAACTGTAAGATGATCCTGGAGTATTATAATTTGTAAATGAGAAGTAAAACTCTTTTTCTTCTTTTTTACCTCCAAAACCTGAAGCTGTACCAACACCTGGCAACTCTATGGTACGTACCAAATCTCCATTGTAATTATATTGTAATACTTTAGAAATAGCATCTACCATATAATTGGCAAAAAAGTAACCACCACCTGTACCTGCAGTAAGCACATTTTCAGTTTCTGGTATAAAATCTACCCAATTTTCTGGTGTTGGATTATTAAAATCTGTAACAACTATTTTTTGGTTAGGTGCGTTTAAGTTGGTTACTACATATAGCTTAGTGCCAACATTATCTATTACATAAGTATCAGATTTTGTGTGTTCAACTACTGTTTTTACCTCATTAGTTTCTAAGTCTTTTAAAAATAATTTATTACCAGATGTAGATACTGCTGCTGTAATTTGCAAATATTTACCATCCTCGGTAACACTACCGCCAACATACCTATGTTTTTCTTCTGCTGTGCCTCCAAAAACCAGCTCATCTGTGCTTTGCGATGTTTTTAGTTTATGGTAGTATAGTTTGTGCTGATCTGTTTTTGCAGACAACTCGCTCCCTTTTGGCTTGTCATAACTAGAGTAAAAGAAGCCCTCGTTACCTTTCCAAGATAAGCCACTAAATTTTACATCTACTAAGGTATCTTCTACTATATTTTTTGTTTTTGCGTCTAAAACAATTATTTTTCTCCAGTCGCTACCACCTTCAGATATTAAGTACGCTGCCAAAGAACCATCTTTAGAAAAACTTAAACCTGCTAATGATGTTGTACCATCTTCTGAAAACTTGTTAGGATCTAGAAAAATCTCTTCTTCGCCATCTTTTTTTCTATAGATTACAGATTGATTTTGTAATCCATTATTTTTTGAAAAATAGGTGTAATCTCCTTCCTTATAAGGAGCTCCTAGTTTCTCATAATTCCAAAGTTTTTCTAATCTTTGTTTTAGGCTTTCTCTAAACGGAATTTGATCTAAATACCCAAAGGTTGTATTATTTTGCTCTTTAACCCAAGACTCTGTTTCTGTACTGCGGTCATCTTCTAACCAGCGGTAAGGATCTGCTACAGTTGTGCCAAAATAATTTGTAACTGTATCTACCTTTTTGGTTGATGGATATGAGGTCATAATTGCTTCTTTTTTTGAGGGTGATTTACAAGCTACAAAAGTAATAGCCGTAAAAATAAATATGCTTAAATGTTTCATAAGAATTTGTTTATTTTTAGGTTGATAAAACTTAACTGTATTGAATTTAGCGCTTTATGTTTTTAAAAATAAAACAAAAAAACCTTTAAGAAACATTCTTCTTAAAGGTTTTTAAATTTTGTGTTAGGGATTGTAATGAAAATCCTTTTTTATTTTTCTTAAAAAAGATTGCAATGTAAAGCCCGCCCGTTAGGAACACCCAAAACTAAAACTGCGTATTACAGTAACTTATTATTGTTAAGGTATTCTGCAATTTGCACTGCATTTGTTGCTGCTCCTTTACGTAGGTTATCTGCAACTATCCACATATTTAATGTGTTTGCTTGCGACTCATCTCTACGTATACGCCCTACAAAAACATCGTCTTTATTATGTGCGTAAACTGGCATTGGGTAGGTGTTTGTATCTGGATTATCTTGTACAACTACGCCTGCTGTTTTGCTTAATACTTGCCTTACCTCGCTAACGTCTGCATCATTATAAAACTCTACGTTTACAGACTCTGAGTGGCCACCTGCTGTTGGTATACGCACTGCTGTTGCTGTTAATGAGAAGGTACGATCGTTAAATATTTTTTGTGGCTCACGAGATAGTTTCATCTCTTCTTTTGTGTAGCCGTTATCCATAAAAACGTCACAATGTGGTAACGCATTTCTGCTAATTGGATAAGGATAAGCCATTTCTCCTTTTACTCCTGCAATCTCGTTTTCTAATTGTTTTACTGCTTTTACACCAGTACCAGAAACAGATTGGTAGGTAGAAACAACTACACGTTTCATTTTATATTTTTTATGCAAAGGCGCCAAAACCATTACCAATTGTATGGTAGAGCAGTTTGGATTTGCAATAATTTTGTCTTCTTTGGTTAGTTCACTTGCATTAATTTCTGGAACTATTAATTTTTTTGTAGGATCCATACGCCAAGCAGAAGAATTATCTACTACGGTTGTACCAACCTCTGCAAATTTTGGAGCCCATTCTAAAGAGGTATCTCCGCCTGCAGAAAAAATAGCTAAATCTGGTTTAGCTGCTACTGCATCTGCTAAACCAATAACGGTGTGTTCTTTGCCGTTATAGGTCATTTTTTTACCTACAGAACGTTCTGAGGCTACTAATAACAACTCTGTTAATGGAAAATTACGTTCGCGTAACACGTTAAGCATTACTTCTCCTACCATTCCTGTGGCACCAACTACGGCTACTTTCATTTTTTTAATATTTAGAATAACAAATGTAGTTTAATGTAGTTTAACCGCCAAGCAAGTTTTAATAGAATAAAATAAATATAACAAATTGTTTTATTTGTAACATTTGAAAAAGAAATAAAAAAAAACCGCCAAGCTTAATGGTGAGCTTGGCGGTAGTATGTAGTTATTAGGGAATTACTTTTTTAGTAAATCTCTAATTTGTGCTAATAACTCTTCTTGTGTTGGTCCTGCTGGTGCAGCTGGAGCCGGAGGAGTTTTTGTTTTGTTGTAAGCTTTTACGATTAAGAACATTACCAAACCTACTATTAATAAGTTAATAATTGTGTTAATCCAAGCACCGTAAGCAATTACAGCTCCACCTGCTTCTTTAGCTGCTGCTAAAGTAGCATAGTCTTTACCGTCCATTGCTACGTGAAGGTCTTCAAAGTTCATACCTCCTGCAAAGTAACCTACAAATGGCATTGCGATGTTGTTTACAAAACCATTAATAACTCCGCCTAAAGCCGTAGCCATAATAACCGCAACTGCAAAATCAATTACATTACCGGTCATAATAAAATTCTTAAATTCTTTTAACATGTTTAGTGTATTTATTTAGTTAATAGCTGCAAGATACTAAAAAATACAGTTTCTTAAAATTTTCTTAAAAAATAAAAACTCTGTTAACACGTTGAGATATGCCTGTAACCAATTCATAAGAGATTGTGCCTGCTGCAGTAGCTAATGCATCTGCAGCATGCACTTCATTAAAAACAATAGCCTCATCACCTTCTATACAATTTATATTGGTTACGTCTACCATAATCATATCCATACAGGTATTGCCAACTATTGGTGCTTTTTTACCATTAATAAATACAAATCCTTTTTGGTTGCCATAAATTCTATAAATACCATCTGCGTGACCTAAAGGTAGTGTTGCTGTTACCATTTTATGGGTGGCTTTGTATGCCATATTATACCCTACGCTTTGGTTTGGCTTTAAATAATGTAACTGAGAAATTACTGTTTTTAAACTTGCTATTGGTTTTAAGTGCGTATCATACTTAGGATCGTTACCAAAACCATACAACCCAATACCACTACGTACCATATTAAAGTGTGCGTCTGGATAATTTAATATGCCAGATGTATTACACATATGTTTTATAGGTGAATACCCCAGCAAATTATCTAGCTTAGTACTTATGCTTTTAAAATAGTGTATTTGCTGTTCTGTAAACTCCTTCTCGTTTATATCTTCTGATGCTGCTAAATGAGAAAAAGCTGAAGCTACTTTAATAGTTCTTGTTCCTTTTATTTTTGTTACAATTTGATCTATATCGCCCTCTAAAAAACCCAACCTATTTAAGCCTGTATTAAATTTTAAATGTACAGGATAATCTTCTTTATTTATTGATGAAGTATATTTTATAAACTGATCTAAAATTCTGGTAGAATAGATACTTGGCTCTAAATTATAAGCCACAATTTCTTCAAAATTTACTTCTTGCGGATGCAGTACTAATATAGGTGTTTGTATGCCTGCTTTGCGTATTGCAACACCTTCGCTAGTATATGCAACAGCTAAATAATTTGCTCCTAACTCTGTTATTTTTTTGGCGATTTGCACTTGATCACTACCATATGCAAATGCTTTAACCACCGCCAAAAACATTGTGTTTGGCGCTAGTTTAGATTTTAGGTATTTGTAGTTTTGCTCTAAATAATTTAAGTTAATTTCTAGAACAGTTTCTGTTGCCTTAGGCATTACTATCTTTTTTTGGGTCTTTTATTTGCTCTGCGTCTACGTCTATAGTTTTTACCTTTTCTTTAAGCATTGCTTTGTAATATGCTGCTCTACTTAATGGCTCATACTCTTCGGTTTCACCTAGCATTACTAAATTATCATTATTAGATTTTCTAAAACTATAATTGGCTAAGTTACCCGTACGTGTACAAATTGCATGCACTTTAGTTACATACTCGGCTGTAGCCATTAAGGCTGGCATTGGACCAAATGGGTTTCCTTTAAAGTCCATATCTAAACCTGCTACCAAAACACGTATGCCTTTGTTAGCTAAATCATTACAAACTGTAACAATTTCGTCATCAAAAAATTGTGCTTCGTCTATACCTACAACATCACAACCATCTGCCAACAACCGTATATTTGCAGCAGCAGGCACAGGTGTAGATCTTATTTCGTTAGCATCATGAGACACTACCATTTCTTCATGGTAGCGCGTATCTACAATAGGCTTAAAAATTTCAACTTTTTGCTTGGCAAACTGCGCACGTTTAAGTCTTCTAATTAATTCTTCTGTCTTACCAGAGAACATAGATCCGCAAATAACCTCTATCCAGCCAAATTGTTCTTTGGGGTTCACCGTATTTTCAAGAAACATTTTGTATTTTTAGACGAAAATAAAGCGTTTTTCGTTCTTATTTGGTAGATCGATTAAAATTATTGAAAATTTTCGCCACACAAGGTTTTAAAATATTAGGGAGATGAAGGAAAAATTAAAACAAGAATTAATGAAAATGTCTACGGACATACTAACTTCCAACGAATTAGATAATGTTTCTGATTTGTATGAAACTGCAAAAAATTTATACGAGAAATTAGCAGTGTTAAAATTTATTGAAGAGAAGTTACACGATGTAGAGGTAGATGTTACTAAAAATATTATTGCAGAAAAGTTTGAAAAATTAGCAAACGCAGTTATTTATGAAAACACATCTGTGCCAGAAAGTAATCCGCACCAAGAAGATATTATAACACCTGGTATAACTACCATTATGGATATGATGCCAGAAATGGAAGAACCAAAAGCGACTGACGATATGCTTAACGAGTTTGCTAAAAAACCCGAATACGCAAAAAACGACCAAGAGCTTTTTATGCCCGAAACAGAAGTTAAGGCTGCTGTTACTAAAGAAAAAGTTGTGACTAACAGCGTTACTGGTGATATAAAAATTGGTTTAAATGACAGACTTGCATTTGTAAAACACTTGTTTAACGATAGCAATGAGGATTACCAAAGGGTATTATCTCAGCTAAGTACTATTGATACAGAGGAAAGGTCTGTTTCCTTTATTGTAAATATGGTAAAACCAGATTATAACAACTGGGTAGGAAAAGAAGAGTACGAAGAACG
Organism: Cellulophaga sp. RHA19; assembly: GCF_002813425.1. Lineage (NCBI taxonomy): Bacteria > Pseudomonadati > Bacteroidota > Flavobacteriia > Flavobacteriales > Flavobacteriaceae > Cellulophaga > Cellulophaga sp. RHA19. Next base: position 1,115,568 of record NZ_PHUL01000001.1, on the reverse strand, counting down.
TTTTATGGCAATTATTGAACGTAAATTTGCATAAAGCTCTTTTATGAACATAAACAACATACTTTATTGGATTGGCACATTATTGCTTACTGCAATTATGTGCTTTTCTATTTACAACTATTTCTTTAATTACGATGCAATTTCTGGATACTTTACGCATTTAGGCTACCCTACATACTTGGTATACCCGCTAGCAATTGCTAAAATCTTAGGCCTTATTGTTATTTGGACTAATTTTTCTAAAATACTTAAAGAATGGGCTTACTTTGGCTTTTTCTTAAACACAATAATGGCTTTTGCTGCACATTACATAACAGATAATGGCGGTTACCTTTTTGCGGCTATTGCTTTTATAGGCGCAGCATTATCTTATTACTTTGGCAAAAACCAAAGACCTTAATTATTTTTTATAATGGGAAAACTATATTTGGTACCAACACCAATAGGAAACTTAGAAGACATTACTTTTAGAGCAATAAGAGTTTTAAAAGAGGTAGATTTAATTTTAGCTGAAGACACACGTACCAGCGGAAAATTATTAAATCATTTTGAGATAGAAACACAAATGCACAGTCACCATATGCACAACGAGCATAAAACGGTAGATAGCATTGTAAAACGCATACAAGCTGGTGAAAATATTGCTTTAATTTCTGATGCAGGAACTCCTGCCATATCAGATCCTGGTTTTTTATTAACTCGCGCTTGTGTAGAAAACAATTTGGAGGTAGACTGCCTACCAGGTGCTACAGCTTTTGTACCTGCTTTAGTAAATAGCGGATTACCAAATGACAAGTTTGTTTTTGAGGGTTTTTTACCTGTTAAAAAAGGAAGACAAACACGGTTAAAGTTATTGGCTGAAGAAACCAGAACTATTATTTTTTATGAGTCGCCACACAAACTAATTAAAACATTAGGACACTTTGTGGAATATTTTGGTGCAGAAAGACCTGTTTCTGTTTCTAGGGAGCTTACCAAAATGTTTGAAGAAACCATACGTGGTACTGCACAAGAAGTTTTAGAACACTACACAGCAAAACCTCCAAAAGGAGAAATTGTGATTATTGTTGGTGGTAAAAAATAAAACACCTCATCTTAACCTCTAACTTTACTTATCAATTACTAATTTCCCTAAATACAGGGATGCACCACAAGAACAACTACTATACTTTTACCAAATGACTTTAGATCAATTTAAAGAAAAACTAAAAAACAACCCAGCTGCTATTGCTTTTACAGATACAATGCAGGTTATTGAAGATAATTATACCTTTACACCTACTGCTTTTAAAAATGGCAACTTAGAGAATAAAGAGGGTGAAAACTCTGGCTCTTGTAAATTGTTTGCTTTTGCTACAAAACAAAGTTTATCTAAAGATGAAACTCTTGCTTGTTTTGGAGATTATTATAGAAAAGATGTGCTACAAGACCCGGACGGAAACGGACACTTAAACATTAGAAATTTTATAAAAACTGGTTTTAGCGGCTTAGCTTTTGATACTGAAGCTTTAATAAAAAAATAAAGATGAAAATCAATTTTAAAACAATAACCTATACTGTCTTACTTGCATTTAGTATAACTATATTGAGTTGTAAAAGCAATACAGAAGAAAGTACTACCGAAAAAAGCTCGGTTTTACCAAATGGTATGAGATTAACTGTTTTTAAAACCAATAAAGACAAAACATCTATAGGTATATTAACAGGCACAAATTACGGTACTACGCACACCTACAAATACAATGTTTTACTACATGAACCAGATGTTAACTGGAGTTTGGGCAGCGGAGAACCTAAAAACTTTTTGTTTTGTAAAGACACTACTTACATACACTACGTAAATAAAAACAACTACCCTATAACTGTCACAGATTCTGTTACAAATACTTCTACTACAGAAAATAATTATAAGATGGAAAGTATGTATCAAAAACACGTTGATAACAGGTACTTTTTTAATCTTTTTGGTGATGATTTCTGGTTAGATGTTACCCCTAAACGCTACAACGAAATTAAAAATTCTTGTGAAGAATATGCCATTCCTAATGATGGTGAACTTACTATTGCAGACTAATAATACATCAATCTAAAACAATAAAACCCCACCAAAATGGCAGGGCTTATAAATTGTATGCGGGTTGCTTTTTAGTAAGCACTTCCGTTATGTTTACCTTCTTCCCAACCGTGTTTACCTAAATATTGATTTCCACTTTCTACAGCGCCTTCTTCAATAGAAGTTCCCATAGAGTCATTCCATCTATTTAAATATCCAAATAAAGAAATAACACCTAACATTTCTACAATTTCACCTTCGTTCCAATACTTGTATAAATTCTCTTTAATTTCTGCATTTACAGCATTTGGCACTTGAGATGCTGCTAAAGAAAAATCTAGGGCTGCACGCTCTGCATCAGAAAAAGCTGCGTGCGTTCTATACTCCCAAATATTATCTAACTGCTCTTGCTCTGCTCCGTAACGTTCTGCTGCTCTAATAGCATGTGCCTGGCAATATCTACAACCAGTAGCGTTACTACTAACCCAAGCAATCATACGTTTTAATGCAGATGTTACATTACCCTCATTAGCCATAACAGCTTTATTTAAGTTTATAAAAGCTTTGGATATTGCTGGTCTGTGCTGCATTGTTAAAACAGAATTAGGACAAAAGCCTAAGGTCTCATTAAAAAATTCTGCCAATTCTTTTGTTTCAGAATCGTGATTAGGGTCTAACGGTTTTACTAAAGCCATAGTTATTTTTATATTTAGTTGTATTTTTGAATCTACAAGAAACGAAAAAAAATTATGAGTACAACAAATCATATTACAACCAAATGGTTGGGCAACATGGCTTTTGAAAGTAACAACCCATCTGGGAACAACCTAACTATAGATATTGCCAAAGAAGATGGTGGTGACGGACAAGGATACAGACCTAAAGCGCTTATGCTTGCTGGCTTAGCAGGTTGTTCTGGTTTAGATGTTGCATCTTTAATGAAAAAAATGAAGTTAGATGTAGATGAATTTACAATTGAAACTATTGCAAACTTAACAGATGAGCACCCTAAGTATTATGATGCTGTTACTATTGAATACCATTTTCACGGTAGTAATTTAGATGAAAAAAAATTGCAACGTGCGGTAGATTTATCAGTTGAAAAATATTGTGGTGTTATGGAAATGTTTAGACGTTTTTCAACATTAGACATTAAAACTATTTTTCATCACGCTTAAATTAACTGTTGAGAACTAAAGGTTCTAGAAATAAGTTCTTGCTTAATTTTTTTATCTTGATTCTTTGAGCTTGAACTTTTCTTGATTCCTAAATATAAAAAAACACCACATGCGCTGGACCATAAAACCTAAACCTGATGCTGCTAAAGTAGCCGAACTACAAAATGCATTACAGGTTGATGAAATTGTGGCTAAACTTTTATTACAGCGCGGTATAACAACTTTTGAAGAGGCTAAAAAATACTTTAGACCACAACTATCAGATTTACACGACCCATATTTATTAAAAGATATGGACTTGGCTATTGCTCGTATAGAGCAAGCTATTGCTAATGAAGAAAACATAATGGTTTTTGGCGATTATGATGTAGATGGTACAACTTCTGTTGCGTTGGTATCGTCTTATTTACAAAGTTACTACCCAAATGTTACCACTTATATTCCAGATAGATATAAAGAAGGTTACGGGGTTTCTTATGCCGGTATTGACTATGCAGATGATAATGGTATTAGCTTAATTATTGCATTAGATTGTGGCGTAAAAGCTGTAGATAAAGTAGCATATGCAAAAGAAAAAGGTGTAGATTTTATTATTTGTGACCATCACAGACCTGGTGCTACACTACCAAATGCTGTTGCTGTTTTAGATGCTAAAAGGGCAGATTGCAATTATCCGTATGACGAGCTTTGTGGTTGTGGCGTTGGTTTTAAATTGATACAAGCTTTGGGTAGTAAAAGAGGACAAACCATAGAGGACTTAGTGCCTTATTTAGACTTGGTTGCTACTGCAATTGGAGCAGACATTGTACCTATTACTGGTGAAAATAGGGTACTTGCCTATTTTGGGTTACAGGTTATTAATAGTACTCCTAGAGCCGGTTTTAAAGCTATAATTAATCAGATTAAAAAAGATGTACTTACCATTACAGATGTTGTTTTTGTAATTGCACCTCGTATAAATGCTGCAGGGCGTATGGTACACGGCTTGCACGCTGTTAATTTACTTACCGAAACAAATTTGGAACAGGCAGAAGAATTTGCTGCTGCCATAGAACAATACAATGCAGATAGGCGAGAACTAGACCAAGAAATTACCAAAGAAGCTTTAGTACAAATTACAGATAACAAAGAGGAAAAACGCTTTACATCTGTTGTGTATAGAGAAACGTGGCACAAAGGTGTTATTGGGATTGTAGCATCTAGACTTACTGAAACCTATTACAGACCTACTTTGGTTTTTACTAAAAGTGGAGAAAAATTAGCTGCATCTGCACGCTCTGTAAAAGGGTTTGATGTCTACAACGCCCTTGAAGCTTGCGCAGATCATATAGAACAGTTTGGAGGCCATAAATATGCTGCTGGTTTAACCTTATCTGAAGCACAGTATGATGGTTTTAAAACAGCGTTTGAAAAAGTAGTTGCAGAAACTATAGACCCTAATCTTTTAACTCCAGAAATTACTATAGATGCAGAACTTAACTTTAACGAGATAAGTCCAAAATTAATGCGAATTATTAAACAAATGGAACCTTTTGGCCCTGGTAATATGTCGCCCATATTTATGGCAGATAACCTACAAGACACAGGTTATGCAAAAGGCGTAGGGCAAGAAGAAGCGCATTTAAAATTAGCTGCTGTACAAAATGGTTCTAACCAAATTGGAGCTATTGGTTTTAATTTAGGTGATAAATTGTCTTTAGTACAAAACAAAAAGCCTTTTAGCGCTGTTTTTTCTTTAGATGAAAATGAGTGGCAAGGGGTTGTTAGCTTGCAATTAAAACTTAGAGATATTAGATAAAAAAGCCCAAACACCAATTAGATGCCTGGACTTTTTAGAAAAAAAACTAACTCAAAACTTAACTTTAGTATCACCTCTACAGAGGTAAATAATTATTAGATTTTTATTTTAATAATGAATACACAAACTCTGGATAACCACGTTCACCGTCTGCATTTGTAAGTGCTAAAAACTTAATTTTGTATAGGTTTCCGGCGGTATCAGACATCACATAAAAAACATTATCTTTTAAAGAAGGTAGAGCACCTGGTCCACCACCATTTCTCCAACTACTTCCTACGCCTCTTTGGTCATCAGTAAATTTAGAAGCATCAACATTTGCTAACGTAAAGTTGTCATAATTTAAATCGGTTTCAACTTCTGTATCTATTATATATACTTGTGAGTTTGCTTTAGTGTTAGGTTTAAATTAAAGTTTAGTATATCTGCCAAATTATTGGCTGCCTGGTTTTCTATTTGCTCTCTGTTTATAACAATAACATTATGAACCGATTTTTTTATTGATTGTGGATTATACTGCCCCGTAACAACTACCTCCTCTAACTTATTTAAGTTTATTGAGTCCTTTTTTAACTCTTGTGAGGACACTAAAACAGAGAAAATAAGCATAAAATAAATAGATAAATATTTTCTATTTAGAATCATTCCTAATAATTTTTCAACAAATATATATGTTATTTTTATTCAATCTAAATAAATTTAATATTTTTGTCAGAACAAAAACAGACATTACATACAAATACACAATTATGAAAAAAGTACTTTTTTTAGTCATAGCAATAGTTGGCTTTAGTTTGCAAGGAGTTGCACAAGACAAAAAACAATTAGACAAGGAATCTATTAAAGATATGTGTGGTTGTTTTAAAGTGAATTTTAAGTACACAGAAACTTTTGCACCAGAAATTGATTATGAAAAGCATTTAGATTATACCTCTGGAGCTTTAGAATGGGCAGAGTTAATTGAAGATGAAAACAACAAACTGTCTATACAGCACCTATTGGTTATAAAAGATACTATGGTAATTAAGCATTGGAGACAAGATTGGTTATATGAGAACAATCGTGTTTTTCATTACAACAAAGACAACAAATGGGTATTTACAGAATTACCTAAAGATGAAGTAAAAGGACAATGGACACAGTTAGTTTACCAAGTAGATGACAGCCCTAGATACTCCGGGTCTGCAACTTGGATACATGCTGATGGTAAAAATTACTGGGAAAACAAATCTGATTCTCCATTACCAAGAAGAGAATACTCTAAAAGAAGTGATTACAATGTTATGGCAAGAGGCAACCGACAAGAAATAACTAGTTATGGTTGGCTACATGAGCAAGATAACGACAAAATTATTAGAGAAACTGGTAAGGAAGATGTGCTTTTAGCTCAAGAAAAAGGGTATAACACCTACGTAAGAGTACCAGATGAGCAATGTAAAGCTGCCGAAGACTGGTGGAAAAACAATAAGAAATTTTGGGCAAAAGTTAGGTCTGCCTGGAATAAAGTTTACTCTAAAAACAGTGAAATAGAGCTTGCTAAAGCTGTAAACAAAAAGCCATTATTTATGCATTTTTATGAGTTAGAAAGTAAAAATGCTAATGAAAAAGAAATACTTGCTTTAATACAAAAATTTGCATCAACTAGAATAACAGAAAATGCACCTGAAAAATAAAAGAACCCTACTATTTATAACAGCATTTACATTTTTGTTACTGGCTTTTAATTCCCCCCAATTGCCAGAAAAATTACAAAAAAAAGTAAACGCAGCAATAAGCTATGCTTATGGTACAGAATCTTTTAAATTAAGCGGAATCACAAGTGATGTGATTCCGCCTAAAGATTATGTTTTTAAAATTAAAACTGATGACACAGTAACTGGCTATGCTTATGTTGGGCAAGCAAATAGTATGAAAAACGTATTTGACTATGTAGTGTTTATAAACAAAGACCTTAGTATTAAAAAAACAAAGGTTTTAATTTACAGAGAAGATCACGGCAGGCAAATAGGTGCACAGCGTTGGTTAAAACAATTTATTGGTTTATCTATAAATAAAAAACCTGTGTATGGTGAAAATGTAGATGCTATTTCTGGTGCAACTATTTCTGCAAAAAGTATGACAATTGCAGTTAAAAATGTACTTAAAACTATACAGAAATTAAACAATAAAAAACTTCTTTAACCTATACAATTATGAGAGACATAGACGCTATTTATTATAATGATTTTGGAATTGCCTTTCATTGGAAAAAAGAACCTAAAAATTACCGTAGTAAAATACAAGTAGTATTTAGAGACACTGGTTTTTTACTTACACAAAAAGAATTACTACGTTTTGCAGAGCATATACAAAGCACTATGAATTCTAATGCTGTATGTAATTGTTGCTCTAAAAAAAAGTCTTGCAGAGCATTACTGTTAGAGACACCTGTACCACAAGTTAGTTTGGCTGTTAGCGTTAATGAGTTAACAGCGATAAACGACTTAATAGAGGGCACTATTTTTCAGTTAAATATAGATGATTTTTTAAGTGATATCTGTAACAATTAAGTTTAGTAACTCTTTACTAATTGTAATACATTTACACTAACTAAACTGTTCTCAAATGGATCCGTACGCAGCACTACGTTACAAAGAATTTAATGTTTTTTTACTGGTTAGGTTTGCTATGGTATTTGCTTGGTCTATGCAGTTTATTGTTATAGAATGGCAAGTGTACTCCTTAACTAAAGATCCACTTTCTTTAGGTATAATTGGACTTATGGAGGTTATTCCTGCCGTGTCTATGGCACTATTTGCAGGGCATATTGTAGACCAAAAAGAAAAAAGAAATCTTTTAATTAAATGTATTTTAGGGTTTTCTGTAATTAGCTTTGGCTTGTTTGTTATTAGTATGCCAAGTGTTATAGCGCAAACTACAACTAAGACTATTTTATACATTACCTATTTTTTAGTTTTCTTAGGCGGCTTGGTACGTGCGTTTTTGGGTCCTACTATTTTTTCCTTAATTGCCTTAATTGTTCCTAAAAAAATATACCCAAATGCTGCTACTTGGAGTAGTACTACTTGGCAAATGGCATCTGTTTTAGGACCTGCTTTAGCTGGCTTTTTTATAAGCTGGATTGGTGTTCACTGGTCTATGTGTGTAATTTTTGGGTTTTCATTATTTGCCTTAATTACGTTATTACAAATTCCTAAAAAACCAATTCTTAATCCTAAAATTGGCGAGCCTGTTTTTAAAAGCTTAAAAGAAGGTTTAAATTTTGTATTTAAAACCAAGGCAGTATTAGGTGCATTAACTTTAGATATGATTGCTGTACTATTTGGTGGTGCCGTTGCTTTACTACCCATTTTTGCGCAAGATATTTTACAAGTAGGCTCACAAGGCTTTGGCATTTTAAGAGCTGCGCCTGCTGTTGGTGCTGCCTTAATGATGTTAACCTCTACTCGTTTTCCGTTACATAAATTTGCAGGTAAAAAACTATTGCTTGCTGTATTTGCCTTTGGTATTTGTATTATTGTTTTTGGGCTGTCTACCTATTTCTGGGTGTCTGTTGGTGCCTTATTTTTTAGTGGAGCCGTAGATGGTGTGTCTATGATTATAAGACAAACTATTTTACAATTAAAAACACCAGACCATATGCGTGGTAGAGTAGCCTCTGTAAATTCTATGTTTGTAGGTTCTTCTAATGAGCTTGGTGCTTTTGAAAGCGGACTTACAGCCAAACTAATGGGAGCTGTAACAGCTGTAGTTTTTGGTGGCACAATGACGCTTATTACAGTTGGTGCCACTGCTATTTTTTCTCCTAGCTTTAGAAAATTAGACCTAAGTAAAGATGTACAAGAGCACGAAAAAGAAGAGTAATCAACTTTAAATATTCTAGCCTTTAAACAAAATAAATCCCTATATTTTTACGTTTAATACAGGATAAAAAACTGGCTAAATTTGCACTACAGCTCATAAAGAGGCAGTTATCAACCTATATAAAAAATGAGAATATTATTTACGGTATGTTTTGTAGTACTTGTTAGTGCAATTGGCTCTACACAAAATTTGGTTAAAAACTCTAGCTTTGAAGATTATAAAAATTGCCCAAGTGACATAGGTAAATTTACAAACAATGTTAATGACTGGTCTATTTTACAAGGCACTACAGATTATTTAAACTCTTGCAGCAGAACCGTAGGTTTTTTAAATCATAACGGAAAACAAATAGCCCGCAGCGGTTTTGCTTACGCTGGCATTTTTACATACTCTAACAAAGATTATAGAGAATATGTACAAGGTACTTTAAGTGAAAAGCTAGAAAAAGACAAAAAGTATATTGTTACATTTTATGTGAGTTTAGCAGATTATGCTACTCTAGCTATTGAAGATTTTAGTATTTTATTTACCAACAAACCTATTGCTGGTTCTACAATAACAAACAGTAAAAAAACCTTAGTTACACATAAAACACTATCTAAAATTAATGGTTTAGTGTACGACCATTATATGCAGCTAGATCCTATTTTTTATAAAAGCAAACAAATTTGGATGCAGGTTTATATTCCTTTTACTGCAAAAGGATATGAAACAAATTTTACAATTGGAAATTTTGCTAGTAATAGTAGAACCCAAAAAATGAAAGTCTCTGAGGTAAATGAGAAAGATTTTTCATACTACTACATAGATGATGTTAGTGTTGAAGCAAAAGACCGAGAATTGCCTCCTTTGTATGCTGAAACTGTACCACAAAAAGCAGATGCCACACCAAAAATAGAACGCAATAAAGTATATACATTTAAAAACGTTTTATTTGAATTTAACAAAGCCGATTTACTAACTGTTTCTGAAGAAGAAATAAATGTATTAGCTACAATTTTACGCAACAACAACAAGCTTACTATAGAAATTTATGGGCATACTGATGCCGTTGGCTCTAAAGAACGAAACTTAGAACTTAGTAACCAACGTGCTAAAGCTGTGGCTAGCTATTTAATTGATAGCGGAATTGATGAAAACCGTGTAAAATGGATAGGATACGGCAGTAGCAAACCTATAGCAGATAACACTACAGAAGAGGGGCGTACACAAAACAGAAGGGTAGAGTTTAAAATGTTAGAAAATTAATTTTCTAGTTTTTCTAAACTTAATTTTTCATCATTAAAAACTGCGTAAGTATAGTAACCAATCCAGTCGCCAAGGTTAATGTAGGTAGATTTTCCGTTTAGGTCTATTGTCATTGGTAAATGACGGTGTCCAAAAACAAAATAATCATAATGCTTGGTTTCTAATTTACGTTTTGCATATTGTACCAACCACTCTTTGTCTTCGCCTAAAAACTTAACATCATCATCACCTGAAATTGCTTTGTTTTTTACTGAAAAGTATTGAGCTAAAGATACACCTATGTCTGGGTGTAACCATCTGTAAAACCATTTAGAAACAGGGTTTGTAAACACCTTTTTCATTCTTTTATAACCTTTATCGTGTGGTCCTAAACCGTCCCCGTGACCTATAAAAAATGAAGTATTGTTAAATAAAAATTGTTGTGGTGTGTGGTACACTGGTATGTTTAATTCTTCTTCAAAATAACCATCCATCCAAAGATCATGATTGCCTACAAAATAATACACAGGTATACCCGCATCTGTTAGTTCTGCTAGCTTACCTAAGGTTCTTGTAAAACCTTTAGGAACTACAGTTTTATACTCAAACCAAAAATCGAATAAATCTCCTAACAAAAAAATTGCAGCAGCATCTTCTTTAATTTCGTCTAACCAAGCAACAAACTTTTTTTCTCTTGGTTTACTCTCTGCCATAGTTGGCGCACCCAAGTGATTATCGCTTGCAAAGTATACTTTTTTACCTTTTGGAACTGTAATTTTTTTCATTTGCTAGTAAAGATACGTAAACAGAAATTTTTAATTAGTTGTCTGATGCGTACCACTCTGCAAAAGAAGAGTCTGTTTCTTGTAGTTTTAAAGAGTGTAAGCTAATATTTTGTGGTAGTCTTGCTTTAATTTTTTCAGCAAAATCTATTACCATATTTTCACTAGTTGGTTGGTAGTCTGCTAATATTACACTGTGCCCTCTTTTTGTTAACTCCTCTGCCAACTCTATATGTGGTGTGTTTTTATTAAATACCGTAGCGTGGTCATACACATCTACAATTTCTTCTTTGACTATTTTTTTAAGATCACCAAAGTCTATAACCATACCCCATTTAACATTGTTAGTATCTGTAATAGGAGAACCAATTACGGTAACAGATAATTTATAACTATGTCCATGTACATTTCTACATTTACCATCATAGCCATATAATGCGTGACCGGTTTCAAAACTAAACTGCTTGGTTATTCTAATATTACTCATACTTACATATTTTGCGCTGCAAAGGTATTATTTTAAGGCAGATGTTTTTATCTATTAACAAATAAAATCTCTACCAAACAGCTAATAAGACTAAAACTATGGTCTTTTACCTGATGATAGAGATTTATGACTTTACTTTTTACCAGTTTACACCAGTAAAATTTAGTAACTATTGCGCTATAATTTATTCGTAAAAATTAACTGCACCAGAGTTAATATCATACATAGCACCAACAATTTTAATTTCGCCATTCTTTTGCATTTCTGCAAGAACACTACTCTCTTCTAAAATTTTATCTATAGTAAGTTGTACGTTTTTAGCAGATACGTTATCTACAAACTCTAAGTTTTTAGAGTTACGCAAACTATCATCTTTTGGCTCTGCAACAGCATTTACAGCAGGCTTAATTTTAGCCAACATTGCTGTTAAGTTTCCTAATTCTGCATTGTCACAAGCTCCTTTAATTGCACCACAACTAGTGTGTCCTAAAACTACAATTAGTTTAGTACCTGCTAATTTGCAACCAAACTCCATACTACCTAAAATATCTTCGTTTACAAAGTTACCGGCAATACGTACGCTAAAAATATCTCCTAAACCTTGGTCAAAAACCAACTCGGCAGATACTCTAGAGTCTATACAGCTTAAAATAGTTGCAAAAGGAAACTGACCTTCACTAGTATCATTAACTTGTTCTAATAAGTTTCTGTTCGCTTTTAAGTTACTTTGAAACCTTTGGTTTCCTTCTTTTAAAAACTGTAAAGATTTTTCTGGAGTCATTGTAGACTGAGTCTCTTTAGTATGTGCTTTCATATATTTTTATTTTTTAAATTATTATAATTTTAATGTACTTACCAACTACTTATTGGTGTATAATAGTAATGATACATCTGCTTTGTTTATTACATTGCGTACACCTTTTGTTGCTCTGTTTACACAAAGTAAATTAATATTACTTTTTAATAGGTACTTAGATATGTAACTTATTTCATTACCTCCTTGCTCAGGAACAAAGTCTATAGCTTCTTTAGAATCTAAAATTGCTTGCTCTTTATTTCCTTTTTCTGCAACTGTTAAAGGTGTTATTGTTTTTTGACTATTTTTTATTAAATCTTCAATAAACTTTAAATTAAAAAACTCTTTTTTTTCATTTAAAACACCTAAAGTTAAGCTATTAACAGGTGTAACCTCTCCATTTTTAGTAGTTATTAAAACTAAGCCTTTGTAATTTTTCAAAACAAAATCTGTAATATGATCACCAATAATATTAATCATTTTAGATTTTCTTTTTCCTAAAACAATCACATCTGGTTGTTGTTCTTCAATTTGTTTTGCTATTTCATTCTTTACATTGCCAAAAGAAAAACTATGTTTAATTTTTGTATTGGATGCCTTAGAAATTGGCTTAATAATATTACTTATAATATGGTCTGTGCTATTGTATTGTTCATTAATAGAACGCATAGCAGACAGTTGGTTGTCTCTAACAACTACATCTGATGCCTTTTTTGCATAAAAGAAAGACACATCTCCATTTATCGTTTTAGCCAAGTTTACAGTACTCTGCAATGTAGCAACTGTAGTCTCTTTTAAATCTGATAAAACTAAAATTTTATATTTCTTTTTTAGCATACGACCTCTAATTTAAACTAACGTTAGATTTTGGTCTCAACTTAAAAAATTCTATAAAACTATCTGGATTCTCTACTACACCTCTTTCTGATATTAACTTAATATCTATATTACGTTCTTTTGCTTTAAAAGCAAAGTCTTCTAAAATTTCAATGATGTCATAATCTAAATATCTAGTTTTAGTAACATCAAACTCTAAATAGGTGTCTTTAGGTAAACTGTCTAACTCTTTTAAAATAGCTCCTTTGTTAAAGAAAGTAACTTCTTCTGCAAGTTCCATTTTAATTTTGTGCTTACCATTGCTATTGTCCTCAATGTGTAAAAAGTGAGAGTTTTGGTAGCTTTTTAATAAAATAACAATAATACCTACTAACAAACCTAAACCAATTCCGTACAATAAGTTTATAAATACAATTCCTAAAACAGTAACTGTAAAAGGGATAAACTGTTTCCAGCCTAGTTTATACATTTTTTTAAACAATGCTGGTTTGGCTAATTTATAACCTACAATAAATAATATAGCTGCCAAGACAGATAAAGGTATTTTATTTAAAAGTGTAGGAATTAAAATAACAGAAATTAACAATAAAAAACCGTGAATAATTGCCGATAATTTTGTTTTCCCTCCAGATTGAATGTTTGCTGAACTCCTCACAATTACTTGCGTAATAGGCAAACCACCAATTAAACCAGAAACAATATTACCTGTTCCTTGCGCAAATAACTCTCTGTTTGTTGGAGTTACATTTTTGTCTGGATCTAACTTATCTGTTGCTTCTACACATAACAAAGTCTCTAAACTAGCTACTAAAGCAATAGTAAATGCTATAATCCATACCTCTGGATTTGTTATAGCTGAAAAATCAGGAAAATTAAACTGACCTATAAAACTGTCAAAGCCATCTGGTACAGGAACAGCAACAAGATGATCTACAGAAATATTTAAGCTTGAACCTTTTGTTAAAATATAAAAAACAATTCCAACTGCAACAGCCACTAGTGGACCTTGAACAATTTGAAAAATCTTTCCTTTTTTAGACAGAACATTAGACCACAATAATAATATAAACATTGAAATTAATGCTACTACTGTTGCACCTACACTTACGTTACCACTAATTAATGCATTTATAGCTTTTAAAAGTTCTGTAAATGTATTTTCTCCATCAATTTGTAAAAAAGCAAAATCTCCCTGTGGATCTTTATCCATTCCAAAAAAGTGCGGAATTTGTTTTAAAATAATAATAATACCTATACCTGTAAGCATTCCTTTAATTACTGAAGATGGAAAGTAATAACCAATAACTCCTGCCTTTAAGGCTCCAAAAATTAATTGAATAACACCACCTAAAACAACGGCAACTAAAAAACTTTCATAACCTAAATCTTGTATTGCAGTAAAAACTATAGCTGCTAAACCTGCAGCAGGTCCACTAACACCTATTTTAGAGCCACTTAAAGCTCCTACTACTACACCACCAATTATACCTGCAATTAAACCAGAGAAAAGAGGCGCACCACTTGCTAATGCAATACCTAAACATAAAGGTAACGCTACGAAAAACACAACTACACTAGCTGGTAAATCGCTTTTTAAATTTTTAAACATATTAAATAGAATATTTTGCCTCTTGATTTTATTTTTTCAAGAGGAATTAAATAAATTAATGTGACCACACGCCAAAATGTGCAGTCTAAAAAGTCTAATTATAATATGTAAAAATCGGGAGGTGGAGAGACAAGGTTTATTAAAGGCCTTGGATACTTTTTAGAAGTATATGCTTGTTTGCTTTTTTCTTCAACGTAAGAAATATCTATTTCTGAAAAGTTATCAGAGTTTAAAAACTTTTTAGCATTGTGACCTTCTTCTTCTTCTGACATCGAATAAAAAGCAGAAATATCTACAGAATCATTTACCATAGTAATTATAGTTGGCGCAGATAAAAACGCCAAGAATAATACAGTAAAAAATATAGATATTATTTTTTTATACATTCTTTTTTTAAGTCAGAAGTTTACAAATATAGACCAAAACGTAAAATATAAAAATAGCTAATCCTAAAAAAAAATGCTTATGACAACATTTTTAAATAGTTAACTCTTTTCATAATTTAATTAGTTTATAATTGCAAAAACTGGTTATAAATTTATTTTCTTTTATATTTTTTACTGTTTTTAACTCTATTAAAAACATAAACTGCTACTACAAATAATGCTAGTAATGGAAATACTAAATCTCCTCCCATAATCTTCTTATTTTTTAATTCTTCTTATTTTTTAATTCTTCTTATTTTTAATGATAAAAGACACTATTGCAGCCGTTACCACTCCCATAGATAACGCAGTAAATATGCCTTGTCGTATATAATTATCTATATTAAAATATTCTACAGCCTTATCTTGCGTCATAGTTCCCATTTTTACAATGTATTTTGTTATGTTAGCAAAATACTCTGGTGATATGTAAACGTAAGTAATGTATTGCGTAGCCGGACTTAATATAGCTATTACAGCACTTAAAACTATACCGCTTATAAAACCTTCTTTCCACGTAATTTCTCCGTTAAAATCGGTTTGCTTTTTGTCTCGCAACGCCAAAACATATAGTATAATAGCCACTACACCAAATAAATTAGTAAGTATTAAATGTTTACTAACTTGGTCTGTATGCCACCCCATTTGTTTTTCAAAATAAGCCCACAAAAGCGCACAAGCAGAAAAGATAAAACCCCATTTTATCTCTGTTTTAAACTTATTCATAAAAACTATTTTCTATATTTTGATAATGCATTTTTTGTAAAATTAGACAAAACCAATTTACCAGAAACAGTAGCACGTTCTTGTAACAAACTATCCCAATTCTCTGTTCCTTCCCATAAAATTGATTTCATTTCTTGTAAAGCCTCTGGATTGTATGATGCTAATTTTTCTGCAAAAATTTCAATCTCTTTATCCATCTCTTTAATAGATCCAAAAACTTTAGCAAACAAACCTTTATCTTTTGCCCAATAAGCACTTTGCCAATCTGTAGCCGCCAAAGAAAGTTCTGCTAAACCGCTTTTACCAACTTTACGTTCTACAGCTGGTGCAATTACAAAAGGACCAATACCTATAGATAACTCAGAGAGTTTTATAGATGCCGCTTCTGTAGCAAAAGCATAGTCACAAGCAGCTGCCAAACCAACGCCTCCGCCAACTGTTTTGCCTTGTATACGACCCACAATTAGTTTTTTACACTTGCGCATTGCATTAATAACATTTGCAAAACCACTAAAAAATTGTTGTCCTTCTTCTAAATTAGTTACTTCCATTAACTCGTCAAAAGAAGCACCTGCACAAAAAGCTTTTTCACCTTCAGACTTTAAAATGATTACAGATACAGCCGTATCATCAGATAATTTCTGAATCTCTTTTGTTAATCTATCTAACAATTCTGCTACAAAAGAATTACTAGCCGGATGACCAAATTCTATTGTTGCCACTTTATTATCTATATTGGTATATAAACTACCGTTTGCTCTTGTTGTACCCATAAAAGTGTTTTATGTTGTGTAAAATTCAAAATTACGTTTTTTGTAAGAGTGGACGAAACTTTGTGTTAAATTTAACCACCAGTGCTCCGCCTCTTATTAGCATCCAAACCACAAAAGACAGCCAAATTCCCGTAAAGCCCCAACCTAGCTCTTTACTTAGGTATAACATAGGTACAAAACCTAAAAATGTAGCATCTAAAAGCGTATCTCTTAGGTATTTCATTTCCCCTAAGCCTTTAAAAAGTCCATCAAAAACAAAAGCTATTGCATTAATAGGTAAGCTTAGTATTATGATATAAAAAACTGAATAAAATGTATCTAAAGCCACTTGCTCATTAGAAAAAATTTGTCCTATAGGGTGATAAAAAACAAAGCCCAAAACCACCAAAACTAAACTAACTGTTACTCCGTACTGAAGAATTTTTTTAGCCAACAGCCAAAGGTTATTATAATCTTTCGCCCCTAACAATTTACCTCCTAAAATATTACCTGCAGCGCCATAACCGTCTATAAAAAAAGCAGAAAACAACCATACATTTATAGCTATTGTGTGGGCACCAATAAACCTATCTCCTAGATCTGTGGCCTCGCGCACGGCTAATATTAACGCTATGTTTAAAGACAATGCACGCACAAATAAATTTAAACTCATAACCACCAAACGCCCTAATTCTGGGTGCAACGGAAAGCGTAACTTTAAACTAATATCTGTTTTTAAAATAAGTAAAAAGAATGCTATTATTGCCATTACTGCTTGTGATAGTAAACTTGCCCAAGCCGCACCATCTAAATACATAGGGTCTAAAATACCTTCTACACCGTAAACAAAAATATAATCTAAAAAAATATTTAAAAAAGCACCTATTAAAGCTATTACCATTGGCCAGCTTGTGTTTTGCAAACCTCTAAAAATACCCATCACAGCAAACGTAAATAGTGTTAACGGAAAACCCCAAACCCTAATACCGTAGTAAGACACGCAAAACTCTAAAATTTTGCCCTTTGCCTTAAAAAACACAAATATTTCTTCTATTACAAAAACAGTAGAAAGTAGAATTACAACACTTAATAAAATATTAAAAAAAATAGCCTGCACTGGTAATGTTTTAACCTCTGCCAATTTACCAGCTCCTAAATACTGAGAAATTATGGCAGATATAGCACTTCTGGTTTGTCCTAAAACCCAAATAAGCATAGACAAAAAAGACCCCACAATACCTGCTGCTGCAAGAGATTCTAGTCCGTAGTTAGGAATATTACCTACTATAGCAGCGTCTGTAATAGAAAGCAATGGCTCAGATATACCTGCAATTGTAGCAGGTATTGCTAGTTTGTTTATATTTTTAAGATTTACAATTTTATTCAAAAAAAAAATAGCTTTATAAAACAAGTTCAAAACAATGAAAAGGGTGTTCACTTTGTTTAGGAAAAAATATATCTCCTAATTGTTTGTAACCTCTGGTTTGGTAAAAATTTACATTGCGTTTATTTACACTAAAAGTATCTAACCGTACAGATACAAAGTCATTATTTTTAGCATATTCCTCTGCAAAATTCATCATTTTTTGCGCATACCCTTTACCCTGTAGTTCTGGATGCACAGACAACCTATGTATGTATAAATTAGCATCATTTTTAGTGAGCCACTTAATAGGAACATATTCACTATCCATATGGGTAGACAATACAATGGTTCCCGCAATTTTTTCATCAACCTCTAAAACATATAATTCTTCTTGGACAATATCATTTAAAAAAGCTTGTTTACTTGGGTAGTGCTCGTTCCACTGGTAAATGCCATTTTTAATCATAAAAGCAGCACAAGCCTTTGTAACAGTAAGAATTTTGTCTATTTCTGATTTTTTTGCGAGACGAATCATTGGAGGTATAAATTAAATTGTAAATTTAGAGTATAAAATACAACTGATAAAATGTGCTGGTATTTTTAATACGTCTTTAACCAAGACTAAATGCACATATAATAACCTAATTAAACTCAAAATAAAAAATGAAGAATATATTGGTTCCTATAGGAACATCTACAGAAAGTCATGAAACATTACAATACGCCGTAGATTTTGCTAAAAATTTTGATGCAACCATTTATGTAATGGAAGTTTTTAATGTTATTTCTGCTGGCGCTGGTAGTTTAGCCAATGCTACAGATAAGATTGAAAAAAACAACAGAGAACAATTGTTAGATGTTGTTAATAAGGTTGATAAAAAAGGAACTGAAATTAAAATTGCAACTTACCAAGGGGATATTATTGCTGGTCTTAAAAAAATTGACAAGCAGTTTTTAGGAATAGATTTAATAATTATGGCTCCTAGAAGTAATGATGTTAACGAGGGTAATTACCTTGGCAACACTTCTGGTAAAATTATTAAAAAAACAGATATACCTACATTAATAGTACCTGTAGGCTATGTTTTTAAGCCTGTAACATCTATACTTACAGCTTTTAAATCTGGTATTTTAAAGCGCAAAAGAATACTTAACCCATTAATTACTATTAAAAAACAGTTTAATAGTGCCGTTAACTTATTATTGGTTAAAACGCCTGGCTATACAGATGATGATTTAAAAGTAGATACCGCATTATTAGATATTAGTTCTAAAATGACACTTACAGAAAATGTAACTACTTACCACGGCGTATTAGAGCATTTTTTAACTAAACAACCAGATATGTTGTGTGTGTTTAGAAGAAAAAGAGGCTTTTTTAAGAAGTTATGGGAAAAGAATACCATTTCTAAATCAGAGTTTTTTGCCCCTGTACCTGTATTGGTTTTAAGCGTTAAAAAAGACTAAGGTTTTTTAAATAATTACATACAAAACCCCTTTACTAAATGTAAAGGGGTTTGTTGTTTTATATAAAATTGAATTGCTTCACCTAAAGTAAGAACCCGCTAATGCTTAGTTATTAACTTCTGCTGGTCTCTAAAATAACTTGGCGTGTAGCCCATTTTGCGTTTAAAGGTTCTATTAAAGTTAGATATGTTGTTAAAACCACTATCAAAACAAATTTCGTTTATAGAGCGCTCTGTTTCTATAAGCAACCTTGCCGCATGGCCCAAGCGCAAATCACTAACATAGTCAGAGAATGATGAATTTGTACTTTTTTTAAAAAAATGACTAAATGCAGACTCAGACATATTTACCAAACTTGCCACATCTTTTAATGGTATTTTTTGGTGCAAATTTTCTTTAATATAATTGTTTACTTTTTCTATTCTACGGCTCTTATGCATAGTGTAGTGGTCTACATAGGAGTGTGACGCTAACATTTTTGTACTGCGTGCAATAGATAAATCATACAAAATAGATAAAAAATTAAGAAGCGAATCAAAATCCTGAGACTCTGACAAACGCAATATTTTGGGCTTTAAAACCGCAATAGTTTCTTTAGAAAATAAAATACCTCTTTTAGATTTTTCTAATAGGTCTCTAATAGGCAACATTAACTTTCTGTTTAATGCCAACTCTGACAAAAACTTTTCATGAAATTGTACTGTTACCACATGTGCTTTTGTATTCTCGTCTACACCTGTCCATGCATGTGGTGTGTTAGGCCCTACCAAGACCAAATCATTATCTACATACTCCTGTATAGAGTCTCCAATAATTCTTTTTCCTGATGAATTTAAAACTAAATTAAGTTCTAATTCTGGATGAAAATGTATAGGAAAATCAAACTTAGCAGAATGATGGTTTAATACAATGAAGAAATCATCTTCACATATAGGCACTAACTCCCTTAAAATACGCGCTTCTTTATTCATAATAGTATCATATTATATTTCCACAAAATAAAGCTTCAATAATAGTAAAATGTAAATAAATGACTACATTTTTTATCAAATTAAATAAAAATAACCCAATTTTCAATCATAAAAGTCAATAATAATTCATTGTATAACTACAATAACAACCTTAAATTCATATTAGTATCACTATTTAACATCATTTACAAAATTTAAGTTAATGTTATGTTATTATTTTGTAAACAACTTAATTACTAACTAAAAAATTCATGAACTAATGAAATATGAGTTTCAAAAAAGTATGATTTTTATTGTTTTCTTAATTTTTAGCTTCTATGGAGTTGCACAAATTAAGGTAACCGGAACAGTAAAATCTAACGACGGAGTTCCTTTACTTGGTGTTACCATAATGGAGCAGGGTTCTAGCACAAACGGAACCACTACAGATTTTGACGGAAACTTTGCTCTTGAAGTTGACAGTGCAAAAGACGTACTTGTAATTTCTTATATTGGCTTTGTTACTAAAACGATTTCGATACCAGAAAATAAAAATGTATCTGTTATATTAGAAGAGGATTTAGAGCAACTATCAGAGGTTGTTGTTGTAGGTTACGGCTCTGTTAAAAAGAGTGATGTTACTGGTTCTGTTACTTCGGTAGAAATGGACAACATACCTTCTAAACCAGCCAATTCTATTGATGGTTTATTACAAGGTCAGGTTGCAGGTGTGCAAGTAACTACACCATCAGACAATCCTGGCGCTGGCGCTGTTATTAGAATTAGAGGTGGCAGCTCTTTACGCGGCGGTAACGATCCGCTTGTTGTTGTAGATGGCTTTCCTATTGGTTATGCAGGTGATTTAAAACAAATTTCTCCACAAGATATTGCCTCTATGGAGGTGCTTAAAGATGCTTCTGCTTCTGCAATTTACGGTTCTAGAGGTGCCAATGGTGTTATTATGATTACTACCAAAAAAGGCGCTAAACATACTACAGAGGTTACTGTTTCTCAGCAAAACACATATTCTAGTTTTACATCAGACCTTAACCTTTGGAGAGATCCTGTTTTAATGGCAGAGCTAAGTAACGAAAGCAGAACTAACGGTGGTTTTACTCCTATTTATATTGGTGCAAAAGATGCAAATGGTGTGTATTACCCATCTGTGAGCGAGCTTAAAAATGGAAGTTGGGCATACAATACACGTTGGGATGATGTTGTTTTTCGTGACCCGGTATCTAATAACACAAATATTGCTGTACGTAGCCAAACAGATCGCACACAGTTTAGCTTAAGTACTACGTATTACACTAATGAAGGTGTTTACATTAATAATGATTATGAAAAACTAAACATTAATTTAAATGTAATTCATAAAATATATAATGACAAGGTAACTATTGGAGGTAATGTTATTTACTCTAAAGGAAACCAAAATAACAATAATGATTTAGCATACTGGCGTAATCCTATTTTCCCTATTTATGAAGATGGTAACCCTATTAACGACTACTTTTTAGCAGGCTCACAAGATTACTCACATCCTATTGCCTTAGTAGAAAATAGAACTAATAAAAACGAATTTTTAGATTTTATAGGTTCTGCATTTATAGAGATTGATTTTACAAAAACGTTAAAATTAAAAACTCAGGTTAACCATAAATACGGGCGCTCTATTACAGATTATTACAATCCTAAAATTTATACTCAAGACGGTACTTTTAACAATGGTTCTGGCGGTGTTAATAATTGGGAAAATACAGAAACTGTTGCAGAGACTTTTTTAACGTATAACAACACATATGGTAATAAGCACAATTTTACAGCAATGGGTGGTTTCTCTTACCAAGGGTATGAGGCCAGAACGTCTGACCTGAAAGCGTATGATTTTTTAAATGAAGCTTTAGGCAATGGCAACCTTGCTGCTGGTAACCCAGAAAAACAGTCTGTAGCCAATGGCTTATCTGAAACTGTTATGTACTCTGGTATTGGTCGTTTAAACTATGGTTATGATGATAAATACCTTGCTACATTTACAGTACGTACAGATGGTTCTTCAAAATTTGGAGAAAACAACCAATGGGCATTATTCCCTTCTGGAGCATTAGGATGGAAAATACACAAAGAAGATTTTATTCGTAACCTAAATGTTTTTGATGAGTTTAAACTACGTGCTAGTTACGGTATCTCTGGTAACCAAGGTATTTCTCCTTACTTAATTAATAGTAGATACGGACAAGACCAATACTACGTTAATGGCCGTTGGCAAACAACAATTGGCCCTGGTTATGTAGTTGGACAAGATAGTCAAAGTGGTAAAAAAACCTGGGGCGGTATTCCTAATCCAGATTTAAAATGGGAAACTACAGAACAATTTAATATTGGTGCAGATGTTGCATTTTTTAACAACAGATTAAAAGTTACTGCAGATTACTACAAAAAACACACCTCAGATTTATTACGTGAGCGTTTGCTTTCTCCTTCTTCTTCTTATGATAAAATGTGGGTTAACGATGGTGAAATAGAAAACCAAGGTGTAGAAGTTACTATAGATGGTACTATGGTTAACAAAGAAGATTGGGGACTAAACGGAATGTTTATTTTTTCTAGAAACAAAAACAAGGTTGTAAGCTTAGGAGATGCTGTGTCTTCTGGTTTAAATACTGATGCTTTAACTGGCATTAAATATGAGTTCTCTGGAAACCAAGTTGAAGCTTTCCGTGCTATACCAAATATTTTAGCCGTTGGGCAACCTATAAATGTTTTTTATGGCTACAAAGTAGATGGTATTGTACAGTCTAGAGCCCAAGGTTTGGCAGCTGGCTTAACAGGAGACCTAGCAGAACCAGGAGAATTTAAGTATGTAGACTTAAATGAAGACGGAGTTATAGATGAAAATGACCGTACCATAATTGGTAATCCTAATCCAGATTTTATAGCAAGTTTAAACCTTAATGGTCGCTATAAAAACTTTGATTTTTCTCTTTTCTTTAATGGTAGTTTTGGTCAAGATATTTTTAACACTAAAGCTTTTAGTGAACCCGGAAATACACCGTTACGCTGGACACAAGATAACACTACAAACAATTACCCTAGCTTAAGAGATGGTCGTACACTTTACATGTCAGATTATTTTATAGAAAAAGGAAGCTTTGTTCGCTTACAAAACCTTTCTATTGGCTACAACATAACAAACTTAAATACGGCTTGGTTTAAAAAAGGTAGAGTTTTTATGAACGGAACAAACCTATTCACCATAACAGATTTTAATGGTTATGACCCTGAACTAGGCGGAGATGGCATTTACTGGGGTGGCTACCCTAAGTTAAGAAACTGGACTTTAGGCGTAGAACTAACCTTTTAAATTCAGTTAAAAATGAAAACATTTACAATAATAAACGAATTGAAAATGAAGCACTTTAAAAAATTAATAGTAGGGTTGGCACTTGTTGCTGGTGTTACTTCTTGTGAGAGCTTAGATGTAGAGCCTACTGGTTTTTATTCTGATGAAAATTTCTATAAAACTATTGAAGATGCAGAGGCATCTATTTTATATGCTTACGATGCACTTACACTTGTTAGTTATGCACCTGTTACGTATTATTTTACAGAATTAGCATCAGACAATTGTGTTGTTAAGGCAGACGAAGGTGCAGATGCACAAGCATTTGTAAACTGGGAAGTTACTGCACAAAACCAATTACTAACACAGTACTACAGATCTATATATATTGCAGTAAACCGTGCAAATGCAGTAATAGAAAATATAGAAGGCAAAGGTTTTAATCCAGAAGATGAAAAACGCATACTTGGCGAAGCTTTATTTTTAAGAGCATACAACCACTTTAATGCTATAAAAGCTTTTGGTTTAGCTCCATTACAAAAATCTTTGATAGATAAATTAGATGAAACCACAGCTACATTGCCTGCAGATATGCAAGAGGTATATGCGTTTTTAATAGACGATTTAACTAGAGCTATAGACAATTTAGAAGTAAACAGAGTTACTGGGCGTGCAGATAAGGTTGCCGCACAAGCACTACTTTCTAAAGTATACTTATTTGCTGCTTCTGCTAAAGAAAATGGAGTTCCTAAATACAATACTATTACAGAAAGTGTAGACAATTTATACGCAAAATCTGCAGAATACGCAGCTATGGTTTTAAACAACCAAGGAGAATATAGTCACGACACTGATCTTCAAAATATTTATAATGTTGACTCTCCTAACGGACCAGAACATATTTTTATATTATCATTAGACAGGTCTGGCACAGAAGAAGGAGATTACTCTAAACTATCTAAATACTTTATTCCTTATATAGATGGGGCTACAGTTTATCTAAAAAACACAGACGATACTTTTTCTCCAACACATGACGGGTGGAGTGTTTTTCAGACTACAGATAAACTATTCACTTCTTATGAAGCTGAAGACAAACGTAAAACAGATTTATTTGTTTCAGAAATTTATAATCAAGATGGTGTCCCTATAGGCTCTGTTGCAGATGGCACTGTAATTTATCCGTTTACAAGAAAATACATAGATCCTTTATTTGAGGGTGATAAAACAAGCACAAGACCATACTTAATTCGTTACTCAGACATACAATTGGTTTATGCAGAAGCTACTGCTAATGCAGATGGTTTAGTACAATACAATCAAATTAGAAGCAGAGCAAACGCTACAGAGCTAGCTAGTATTGGTGGCTTATCTAAAGCAGATTTTAGAAAATTAGTTGTAGCAGAACGCCAAAGAGAACTTGCTTACGAAGGTGACCGTCTGTGGGACCTTAGACGTACAAACACAGTACAAAGCAATGTAACCAATGCCGCTGGTTTATCTCCAGAAGCAGTTGCTTTTTATCCTATTCCACAACGTGAAATAGACTTAAACCCTAACATCAACTAAACTAAAGCGCAATGAAAAAATTAAATAACATATACTTTGTAGTGTTGGCACTATTTTTTGTAGCCTGTACAGATAATCCTCTAGAAGATGTAGAAGGTACAGATTGGCAAAAAGAACGCAATGTGGTTTCTATTTTACTAGAAGGTCAAATAGGAACAGCTATTATAGAACGTAATTTTGATGATGCAAAAATTAAAATTTACGCTAAAACCGAAAACATTGCAGATTTATCTAAGGTAGAGATTAAAAATATTGAGCTTTCTTACGGTGCAAGTTCTGCAAATGAAAAGGGTACAACATTAGATTTAAGTAGTGGCACAACTACCATCTCTGTTGCATCTGGAGCTGGCAATAGTTTAGATTGGGAGGTTACAATGCTTCCTTTTAAGTCCGACTTAGAAGGTACTTGGTACATTGGTGATGTGCGTATGTATTGCGATATGTTTACTTGGGAAAGCTGGGGCTGGGAAAAGAATGAAAGTATGTTTGGTTACTTAACAGAATTAAACCCAGAGCTAGACAACAAAATTACTTTTACTGTAGAAGGTGCAGATGCTAAAGGAAATCCTTTTGGTAATTATGAGCATAACGCTGGTAATGACGGTTCTTTTGGTAGTTACTCAGATGCCGGTAAAGGATGGAACTTTAATTCTAGATTCAGAAAAATACCAACTGGTAATGGTACTTGGTTAAGAGATTTTGAACGTAACAAAGTAATTATTACCGATGCAAACAAAGTAGAGCATGAACTAGATTTAGAGCTACTAACTGCAACTAACGAGGTTAATTTAAAAACTGAAGTTCCTTATTTAGCCGAAAATTTTAGCTGGACAGATACTGACTGGAGTTTTGAAGAACTAGCTCATATGTCTAAATTAACTTGGTATACACTAACAAAAGAACGTGTAATACAAACGGGCAATAGCATTACGGGCTTAACTGTTGCAAACCAAATAGGCGATACAGAAATAAATACAGATACTAAAGAAGTTACGGTTACCATTGCAGATAATGGCACAGATATTTCTGCTATAGAACTTACTAGCTTAAACGTATCTTATGCAGCTACATCAGACACTAATATTGGTAGCACTTTAAATTTCTCTACAGGTAATTCTACTACAATAAATGTTACTTCAGAAACAGGGGAAAGTGCTATGTGGACCATTAAATTAAAAATAGATTTTGATCCCGGAAGCGTATCTATTGCAGGTACTTGGAATATTGCTGAAATTGGAGTTTACTGTGATATGTTTACCTGGGAAAGCTGGGGTTGGGAGAAAACGGAACTTTTAAATAATTACCTACCTAGTGCAGGTAAAGAGCTAGACAACACCATATCATTTATTGTAGAAGGCAAAAATGGAGACAACCCTTACGGAACGTTTGAAAACAACGCTGGTACTGATGGCGAGTACGG
The DNA here is from genome assembly GCF_002813425.1 of Cellulophaga sp. RHA19. Lineage (NCBI taxonomy): Bacteria > Pseudomonadati > Bacteroidota > Flavobacteriia > Flavobacteriales > Flavobacteriaceae > Cellulophaga > Cellulophaga sp. RHA19. Next base: position 1,088,919 of record NZ_PHUL01000001.1, on the reverse strand, counting down.
AGATTTTGTTTCTGATGATACTACTTGGCCAGAAACAGAATTTAATTCTAGGTTTAGAAAAGTCCCTACTGGTACAGGAACTTGGGAACTTGTTGGTGACACAGTAACTATTACAGATAGCGAAGGAGCTGTATTTGTTTTAACACTAGAAATTAATTCTGAAACCGAAATTGCTATAAGCTCAGAAGTAGAGTATTTATCTGAGTTGTATAATTGGACAGACACAAACTATAATTACGAAGAAACAGCACATATGTCTAAAAAAATGTGGTACAACTTAAGTAAATAATAGATCATCAATTTGATTATAAAAATTAAGGAGATACAACAATACTAAAAATAAAAATATGAGACTTAAAAATATATTCGCCGCTGTGCTACCTATGCTACTTGTTGCTGCAAGTTGTGATGATGATGAACCTGCATTTACTTCCGTAGAAAAAAATAGAGAAGTTGTAATTACTGAAGAATTGGTTTCTACAAACTTTGTTGGTAACGGTGCACAATGGGGTGGTTATGATATGGTACCAACTTGGTTAGGTACAGAAACACTTAGTGATGCAGATTGGAACACTTTATTTAGTCGTATAGATTTTATGCGCCCTCCGTTTTTAAGAATTGTAACCAACTCTGGCTGGTCTTATGATAATGATGGTGTGTATGACGAGACCACAAAGACACTATCACTCTTTAAAATGCTAGACTATGCTAAAGATCGTAATATAGAAATTACGTATGGCGAATGGGGACACAGTTCCGTAGGCGACATTAGCACTATAGATATGGATTGGATTGAAAAATCTGTGAAATTCTTAAATCATTTAGTAAACGAAAAAGGGTATACCAATATTAAAACAATAAACATTATTAATGAGCCTAATGGCGACTGGTCTAGCACTAAAGGAGATTACAACATTTGGAAAAATGTACAGCTAGCTTATTTAGAAGAAATGAAAAACTACAGCTTAACAGACATAAAAGTTATGGGGCCAGATATTGCTGTTTTTAATACTGCTAGCCAAACAGATTGGTTAACAAAAACAGAAGCAGATTTGGGTGACAATGTTGGCTTGTATGACATTCACGTATACCCACAACAACAACTAATTCGCAATGGTGAATTTGCACAAATGCTTAACGCTTACAAAAAAATAACTCCGGCAGACAAGCGTATTGTGTTGGGTGAAATTGGATTTAAATACACAGAGGTAGACGCAGAACTAAAATTACAAAACGAAGAAGCTATTGCTAACGACCCATATGCTGGTGAAGATTCTAATATGATGATTTATAAAGCTTTTTATGGCATAGATATGGCAGATGCTTTAATACAAGCAATGAGAGAAGGCTACTCTGGTTCTTTAGTATGGAATATGGACGATGCTATGTACAACAGCCCAGACAACGGAGATTACCAGTCTGATAAATTAAAACGTTGGGGATTTTGGAACATTTTAGGCGAAGAGCACACTGGTAATGCTAGTGATGAAAACATTAGACCTTACTTTTACCCAGTTTCATTACTTACACGCTTTTTTCCTGCTGGCAGTGACATTTATAACGTAGAACTACCTAATAAAAAAGGATTACGCGCCGTAGTAGGCACATACAATGGCAAACAAACAATTGCGATTGTAAACTCGCACTATTCTACATATGAGCTAAAATTAAAATCGGACTTTCTAGGTACTTTAACAGCTAATAAATACAGCTATAAATCTAATGCAGATGGCTCTTTTGTTGGCAAAGTAGATGAAAATGGTTTTGCTACTCCAATAGAAAACAACACAGAATTAAACTTTACAAGTGGTGTAAATATGACCTTAGAAGGAGAGTCTTTTATACTATTTACAAATATGGAGTAAGCCAAAAACTAAAGTTTAAAAAATCAATCAAAAATAATTTACAAATAAGGAAATAAAAATTAGTATGAATACTGTAGAACAAAAAAAAACAGGATTATTACGTCTTAAAAAACATCAAAACAACCCAGTATTAAGTCCAAACCCAGAAAACGATTGGGAAAGCTTAGTAGTGTGTAACCCTGGTGTTTGGTATGAAGATGGTACATTTTATATGCTATACAGAGCCGCTGGTAATGACGTAGAACACCAAATACGTTTTGGTTTAGCTACCAGTACAGATGGCGTAAACTTTACACGCACCTCTAACCAGCCTGTTTTTAGCCCTAGCACAGACGGTCCAGATATGGGTGCAGTAGAAGATCCTAGAATTGTAAAATTTGGAGATGAATTTTATGTAACCTATGCCTACAGACCTCACCCTCCTGGACAATACTGGAACTTTGACCATGATGAAATTTTATTGCCACAATGTGATGCCGATGCTCCGTTGGTTTTAAAAAATAACATTGCAAACTCTGGCTTACTTTTAACCAAAGATTTTAAAAACTACAGACGTTTAGGAAGAATTACACAAAGTAATTTAGATGACAGGGATGTTATTATTTTTCCAGAAAAAATAAACGGAAAATTTGCAATGTTGCATAGACCAAAAGAATGGATCGGTGAAGAATACGGTTGTGACAAACCATCTATTTGGCTTCGCTTTTCTGACGATTTAATGGTTTGGGAAGAACCAAGCACATTATTGTTAGCAGGAATAAATGGCACTTGGGAAGAAAAAATTGGCGGTAGCACACCTCCTTTAAAAACTAAAGATGGTTGGCTAATTATATACCATGGTGTAGAAAATGGCGGACTAGGATATTACCGTGTTGGCGCAGCTCTTTTAGACCTAGAAGATCCTACAATTGTAAAGTCTAGGCTAACAAATTGGATTATGGAGCCAGAGCATGATTATGAAATTGAAGGCTTTTACAAAGGCTGTGTTTTTCCAACAGGAAATATGATTATTGATGATACTTTATATGTATATTATGGTGCTGCAGACAAGTACGTTGGTCTTGCAACTTGTAATATTGATGAATTATTAAACGAATTAAAAAATGCTTAAAAAGCAACTATTTAATTACATTTTACTTCTCCTTTTTTTGCCGTTAGCATCTTGCCAAACGGTAAAAAAAGATGAGTTGGTTAAAATTGAAGCCGATAAAGTTATTTCTAATGAGTTTATTGGCAATGGTGTAGAGTGGTCTGCGTATCCACACGCAGATGCAGATGATGCAGAATGGGGCTTATTAATGACTAATAAAAAATGGGAAACTGTTTTTAAAAGGTTAGATTATATGAAGCCAAAAATTGTTAGGGTATTAGACCAAGCAAATTGGAGATACCTAGAGGGTATAGACAAAGATGGCAACCCAATTCTTAATTTTGAAAATCAAGAAATGCAAGCTTTATACAAGCTGCTAGACTATTGTGAAAAAAACGACATTAAAGTTATTCTAGGTGAATGGGGACAACCGTATAAAGTACATGACACCCATTTAAAAATGCAAGATGCATTTACCGGAGCCACAGACCCTAAGTGGCTAAATAGTATTGCAGAACACCTAAACTACCTTGTTAATACAAAAGGGTATACTTGTATTAACTATTACAATTTGGTGAATGAACCAAACGGTTATTGGTCTTCTGTAGATGGCAATTGGGGCGAATGGAAACTTGGTGTTAAAAAACTAGACAGTGCTTTTTTATCAAAAAAACTAAAAACGCCAGTAAAAGTTATTGGTCCAGACGCTACTCCTTTTAATAATGAGAAATCTAAATACACGGGTGAAGAGTGGGCTAAAGAAGCGGTATTACAATTAAATGATGTTTTAGCTGCTTATGATGTTCATGATTACCCAACAAAAGAATTTGTACGCTCTGGTGATTTTGAAAAACACTACACTAAAATGATTTCTTTTGCCGATAGCGTTGCAAAAAAACCTTTTATTTTAGGTGAAATAGGTTTTGAAAAATATGTAGACGAAAATATAAAAAGATACGAGGCTGATGAGTTTGCTAGTCCAGATAGTCAATTATCTGTTTACGATTATGATTACGGTGTAGATATGGCAGATGTTTTAGTACAGTCTATGAACAGCGGTTTTGATGCTGTTATTGCATGGGGTTTAGATGATGCAATGCATACAAATGGTGATACAGGTGAAAAAAATCAGCTTAAAAAATGGGGAATGTGGAACATTCTTGGCAAAGAACTAACTGGTGATGCTAAAGAAGAAGCCATTAGACCTTGGTTTTACACCTGGGCTTTATTAACACGGTATTTTTCAAACGATATGAAAATTGTAAAAACTACTGGGTTAAAATTAGATAAAGTACGCATGGTTGCCGGCTGGTCTACTACTAATCATATTACATTTTCAATTGTAAATAATAGTAACAAAGAAGCTACATTTTCTTTAGATACTAAAAATCTTAAAAACAAAAGCTTTAAAAAGTATATCTATAGTGAAAACAACAGACCTGTAGACAATAATAACTTTCCTAAAGCCGTACAAACTAATTTAAGTTTTACTACAAATGCAGAGCAAATAACAATACCTGCAAAAAGCGTATTACTTTACACAACATACAACTATTAATTTATGAGTAATTTAAGTTATATAGACCTTACGGTTCTTGTTCTTTATATTGTTTTTATAATATGGTGGGCTTTAAAAAACGGTAAGAGTAACGATTCTGACGCTTATTTTTTAGCTGGCAGAAACTTAACTTGGCCAATGGTTGGGTTGTCTTTGTTTGCCGCAAGCGTATCTAGTTCTACTTTAATGGGACATTCTGGTGAAGGCTTTATTAGTGGTATTGCAGTGTTTAACTACAACTGGATATCTGTATTAATAATGGTGTTTTTTGCTATGTTCTTTTTACCTTTCTACATAAAATCTGGAATTTTTACAATGCCAGAATTTTTAGAGCGCAGGTTTGATGGTAAATCAAGAACCTACTTTTCTTTTATTACAATTATTGGTAACGTTTTTTTAGATGCCGCTGCAACACTATACACAGGAGCCTTAATTATTAAAATGATTTTTCCGGAAGTAGAAATCATCTGGATTATTATAGGTATGGCTGCCGTAGCCGGTAGTTATACAATTATTGGTGGTTTATCTTCTGCAATAAATGCAGATATGATACAGGCTGCTGTGTTAATTATTGGTTCTTCAATTTTATCGTTTTACGCTATTAGCAATATTGGTGGTTGGGAATCTTTTATAGATAAATTTAATGATGGTGTTTGGCTAAAATTAACCAGACCTTTAGACGACCCAACCGTACCTTGGTTAGGAATGTGGGTTGGGATACCTATACTTGGATTTTACTTTTGGGCCAACAACCAAGTTATGGTACAACGTGTTTTATCTGCAAAATCTATAGACCACGGTAGAAAAGGTGTTTTACTAGTAGGCTTTTTATACCTATTTACGTTATTTATATTTATTGTGCCTGGATTAATTGCGCGTGGCATAAACCTATTTGGAGTAGAAAATTTACCACATGAGTTAATTAGTGGTATAGAGTTAAAAGAAAAATATGGTATTAATACAGACCAAGTATACCCTAGACTAATTGTAAAATTATTGCCCGTTGGTTTAATTGGTATTATTTTATCTGCAATGATATCTGCCCTAACCTCTACCTTAAGTGCTACCTTAAGTTCTGTATCTACTCTTTTTACAATGGATTTTTACAGTAAAATTGATAAAAATGCAAGTAGCGCCAAAAAGGTAAAAGTTGGTAAAATTACAGCCGTAATCACATTAATAATTGCGGTTATTTGGGCACCTTATATTCAAAGTTTTGATTCACTTATTGCTTATTACCAAGAAATAGTTTCTTATTTAGCACCACCAATTGTTGGTACATTTTTTATAGGCTTGTTCTGGAAAAGAGCTAATGCAAAAGGTGCTTTTAGCGGTTTAATGGCTGGCTTAGTTGTTGCTGCAACAATTATGACACTAAAGTACATTTTAGACGTTAAAATAGATATACACTTTTTACTATTAGCGCCAGTATTACTACTTATTAGTTTAGTTGTATCTGTAGTTGTTAGTTTGGCTACTGCACCACCACCTGCAGATAAGGTTAAAGCAAACACATGGACTAAACAAATTTGGATAGATGAAACCAAGGAGTTAAAAGGTATTGTTTGGTATAAAAATTTTAGAGTACAAGCTATTTTGTTAGTTATAGCTTGCTTTGTTATGTATGGCTTATTTTATTAAGAAAGTCTAAGTTTAGTTAATTAAAAATCCCACATCATTACAATGTGGGATTTTTTTAGTTAGAAGAGAACCTTAACCTAAACTTCATAACTTTTATTTCCGTAGTGCATTCTAATCTGCGCTAACTGACCAACAATTTTAATAGAGTCTTTCATAGATAATTTAGAACCGTCTGCGTGTATCCATCTTTTTAATGGTTGTTCGCAAATTAACTGTTGCACATTATCTTTTCCGTATTTCTTTTTCATACGCATAAAGATCTCTACATCAAACAACCAACGTGTAATAAACTTTTTATTAAACATTGTAGTTGCTATTTCTCTATCCATTATTTTAGCACCACACTGTGTATCTTTAAATGGCATTTTTAATATATTTTGAATAATAAGGTTTATTGTTTTACTTATTATTTTACGTGCAGATTCTTTTGTTATATCTGCTCCCATTCTGCTAATTCTAGATCCGCTTACAATTTTATAATCAGAGCTTTCAATTGTTTTTACTAAATCGTCAAAATCTGTAAAATCTGTAGATAAATCTGCATCTAAATACCCTATATAATCAAACTGAGGATCTTTAGCTAAATGCAAAACTCCTTGACGAACAGCTTCCGCCTTACCTCCATTTTTTTCGCAATTATATACGCTTATGGTGTTTTCACTATCTTTTCTTAATTCTTCTAAAACTTCTAAAGTATTATCTGTACTACCATCGTTTACAAAACACAAATGGTATCCTAAGTTTTTCTGTGCAAAGTCTTTAAATTCTTTACTAGACAACCTATCTGCTTCATTGTAACAAGGTATAACAACACCTACGCAGTTTTTCTGAAGCATTTGTCCGCCTTCTACTTTTGCTACTGACTCAGCTTGTGTAGGAGCGCCAACAATACGTTTAACACGTGCAGCAACTTCTTCTAAACTTACTGGCTTCTTCATATAGTCATCTATACCAAGATTAAATCCATCTAAAATAATATCTTCGTCTGTATTACCAGACATTATCATTATGGCAGTTTTAGAATTATTTTTAATGTGTTTTACCACATCTAAACCACTCATATCTGGCATATTAATATCTACAATTACTAAATCTGGATTAAAAGAATTAAATACTTTTATACCATCAGCTCCAGAACTTGCAGTTTCTACTTGATATCCTAAATCAGTTAATTTCTTCTCTACAGAAAGTAAAATTAATTGTTGATCATCAATAGCTAAAATTTTCATAGGTTAAGGTTTTATGTTTGGGTAAAAAGTCATAGTTATTATTATAACTTCCTGGCACAAAGGTACATTACACATACAACTAAAAAACTGAAGAAGAGGTCAATAACCGATTGCTGTAGACGAATGGTTTTAAAAGTGAGATAACATACATTATTTATAATACAACATTATGTTTATCTTTATCTTGTTTTATATTCTTACAGGTTAAAATTTATGAAGAGAACCAATATTTTATTAATATTAGCTCTTATTGTTGGTGTTGCATTTCATGGGTCTAGTATTTTCTTTACGTTAGAGAATACCTATGACGCGTTAATTCACCTATTTTTTGCAGACCACTACGCTAATAGTTGGTTTGAGCCTTGGGATTTTAGATGGTATACTGGTTTTACAGTGCAAGCATACCCACCTTTAGTACACCAATTAATAGGTCTATTATCTTACATAGGTGGCTTAAAATTTGGGATGTTTACTGTTGCAATGTTAGCAATTATTCTGTTTATTACAGGAGCCTATAGGTTTGGCTTACTTATTACTGCCAATAGAAGAGTTGCTGGTTACACTGCATTACTAGCCGTATTTTCTTCTACTTTTATTGAAACCCTACATATTTTTGGACAACTGCCCAGTATTATGGGGCTATCTATATTACTACACAGTATACCTGAGATATATTTATGGATTAAAGAAGGTAAAATAAGGTACCTGGTTACAAGTTTATCTTTAATTGCAGTTACTGTAACATCACACCATGTTACTCCTATTTTTGGAATGGTCTTTTTTATATTCCCTTTAATTGGTATGGTGATAATGGACACTGCCAAAGACAAAGTAAAAGACACTAAAGCGGTACATTTAAAAACATTTATTTGGGCCTTTAAAAAGCTCTTCTGGCGTATTGTAATATTTGGATTTTCATCATTATTACTTATCATATTTTGTATTTTACCATATTGGGTAAACTCTAAAAAAAATCCAATAACTCAGGTTCCTATTCCACATGGCTCTAGAGATAATTTTTTAGAAGTATTATCTTCTGGACTGGTGTTTTTTATGATTCCTTGGGGTATTTTACTCTTTATACTGCCTTATATATTTTATAGGTTTTACAGTAAAAGATATCTTTTCTTTGGTTTATCTTTTACAATGCTTACCATTTTAGGAACTGGCGGTACAACACCAATACCATTAAAGTTGTTAGGAGAAACTGCTTTTAATATTTTAACCTTAGACCGGTTTACACTTTGGGCTACAATTATGGCTTTACCCATATTTGGCGAGTTTGCATATAGGATGATAGAGGGCGACCTAAAAACCAACATACAAAAGCGCTTTGGTGCTGTTTACCACAGAATTGTAGGGGGCTTTTTTATGGTAGGCATATTATTTATGGTCATTTTTACAATGAGTTTGGGTTATTTTAGACCGTCACAACCTGCAAAAATTAAAATGCTGCCTATTGTAAACTTTTTAAATCAGGATCAGCATGATCATTGGCGCTACTTAACACTTGGCTTTGGAGACCAAATGGCTTGGTTATCTGCACAAACAAAAGCAATGACTGTAGATGGTAATTACCACTCTGCACGGCGACTCCCAGAGCTAACAACAAGAGCTATAGAGCGCTTAGAGAATTCAAAATTTAGAGGTGTAGAAGGTATTGGCTCATTACAACAGTTTTTAACTGTGCCAGAAAAATATAATTTAAAATATATTTTCTCTAACGATAAGTTCTACGATCCCATTTTATACTTTTCTGGTTGGCAACGATTACAACAACTAGAAAACGGAATAATGGTTTGGGAAAAGCTAAATGTACCACCAATACCTGCAATTATACCTAAAGAAGACGTGCCAACTTTTTTAAAAATAATGTGGAGCACCATACCTCTTTTAACAATTTTACTTGCCTTTATCATTAATATTCAAATGGTATGGTATAGGACACTAAAATCTAAAAAATTAGCATTACCATCTTACTTAAAGTATAAAATAGAATATACTAAATTCTCTAGAGGCTTAGTAACTATTAACCATATATGGGCTGGTATTGTTATTATATGTTTAGCCTACGGCGGATATTTATTTTACGCAGAAAACAGTACTCAACTTTCTGCTAAAAACGTTGTTACGGCTTATTATGATGCAGTAGATTTTAAAGAGTTTGAAAGGGCTTTCTCATACATTAATCCAGATGATGATGTTAGCCTTTCTCAATACATGTTAGAGATTTCTGTTACAGATGGTATTTTAAGTTCTTATGCTAAGTTAGATTCTATTGGTATATCATTTGTAAACAAAACAAAAAATAGTGCTAAAGTAAAAGTAGACACTAGGTGGATTACCCCTTTAGATGCAGTAGAAAAAACATTTTATCACACGGTAAAAAAGAAAAAAAATAAATGGTATTTAAGCGTTTCTAAGTTAGATAATGATTTACCGCCAGACCAATTGTTTACAGACAATGCTACTACGTTTTTTAATCATGGTAGGCGTAAAATAACTACAGAACAAACACACCATGAAGATGTGCTAAAACAACCTGTTTTAGAAATATTAACTGCTAAATTGATACAATACAATGGCAGGTACAGTATTATTGGTCAAATACAAAATGTAGACAATGTACCATCTGATGTTGTAATAAAAGGAACTTTATATAACGATAAAAATAAAGAACTAGCAAATTACAACGCTAAAGACAATATTAAACATAAATTAATGCCTAAAGAAATTACGGCTTTTAAAATTAATTTTGAAGGTATAGCTTGGTCTTCTACACAAGATACTTTGCCTCCAACATTTAACCCAGATGAGTTTACACCTATTAATTTAGAAGAAATACCCACTAAGTTTAACTTACAATGCGCAGGTAATGTTGCAAACACAGATTTATACAAAAAACTATCCTTGCAGGAGTTACAATTTAACAATGGAAAAATGACGGGTACGTTATTCAATTCTGGTGTGCAAGAAGTAACAATACCTCAGCTCTTAATTGCATACTATAACAAAGACAAAAAACTAATTTGGATAGATCATAATTTCTTATCTGAAGGTGTACGTATACAAAGAAAACAATCTTTTAACTACGACTTGCTAAACCTTAGTAAGCTTAAAGTTATTAGTGATGATATGACCAATTGTTTTGTGAACGGTTCTCCTAATATAGAAATAGCAAAAAAAATGTTTCCCGATAGAAAACTAGACCATATAATAGATCAGCTACAGGAACAAAAAGGAGATGGTTTTAATTTTATAAGACTAGAGGTTAACAGCTATATTGGAAATCCTAAATAAAATTTTGAAGCATTATATACACATATTAATACTAGTAATTTTCTGCTGTAGTTGCAGTAAAAAAGAGGCGCCTAAAAAACAAGATAATAGCAACATTTTGTTTACAGAGTTAACTAGTAAAAAAAGATACTCAGTTACAGATAGCATTGTTTTAAAATTTTCTGCTAGCAAGGATAACAATGCTGTTTTAGTGATTAAAAATGCATATGGATTAACTGTTGTTTTACCCAAAAAAGAGAAAGAAAATATAACTTTTAAGATCCCTGAAAGTTTTACAAAAATTGCTAGTAATTTACATTGGCGACTGGTTTTAGACACGCACACAAAATTAAGCGGAACTATACGTATTTTACCTAGTGCTGAAAAAAAACCGAAGCTAGAAACATACTTAGGCCCTAGAAGTATTATTGCTGGCGGTAACGATTTTTCAATGCTTGTAAATGCTCCTACAGATAAGTATGATAACCCTTTGGTTTCTGGCACTAAGGTGGCTATAAAACATCAGTTTAAAAAAAATGTAACCGTAGATACTTTAAAGGTTAAAAACTTAGTGGCTTGGACCAATATTTTTTCGCCTAAAAAAACAGGTCGTATTTTAATAACATCCTTAGTAGACAGCACAAAATCTAAGGAATTAACCTCTGTAATTTTACCAGATAATGCTGCCGATTTTTCTGTAGATTATAGTAGAAACCACGAGTACGCAGATGGCAACCAAATTATAACATTTACAACATCTACAATAAAAGATAATCACGGCAATATTGTAAGTGATGGTACTTTAGTTCTTTTTACTGCCAAAAATAGCGAAGGCAGATTGCTACAAACAAATGGCACAACTATAAATGGTGTAGCTATTGCAAAACTACTACACCCATCTAAAGAAGAGTATTGGACAATTACAGCTTACGTAACCGGAGCTGCAAAAAGCAAACCTATTACCGTAGAGTTTAACTCCGCTGTTAAAGATTATAACATACAATTATCTGCAAATAACAGAACAATTACCATTGGACCTATAGAAAGTTTTATGCAGCAATTTGTGCCAGATGGGCTAGCTGTTACAGCAACTATTTATAGTGCAGATAAAACTTTATTAAACACTAAAAAAACAACATCTTTAAAAGGTGTTGCCACATTTAATTTTGATAAAGCTTTTTTTAAACCTGGTATTTATACCATTAAAATTGAAGCAGCAGGCATAGTTAAAAACAAAGTTGTTACCTTAAAATGAAGATAAACAAAATTATATATCGAGCACTTTTATTAATCTCATTTATTGTATTAAATGGGTTAATACTAGTTGGTATTAGCGCCATGTTGTCTTACTTAAACACAGGAGCAGACAGAACTACTATTTTACATATAGAACAGAATTTTGAAGAAACATATTCTCCTAAAATTATATGGAACAACATTACCAACGAAGGCAGACCAATTGAAGACCAGACCTTAAATGCTATAGAAAATGATTATAAAAATGCGTGGAATGTTCGCAATATTGCCTTAGCAACAAATAACATGTATGGTGTAGATGATTTTTACACTACAAGTGCTAGAGCAAAAATAGATAGTATTATTTCATTAAACATCAAAAATAACACTACGCTAATTACTACATCTATACAACATAACCCAACTATAGATTTTTACAGTGCTGACGGAAAACTTGTAGTGTTTACAGACAATAAAGCAGAACAATACAATGAAGTTTACAGTAATAAAAACTTAATAAGTAGTTTTAACAGTGCTCCAAGTTACAAAGTAATGATGCTTTTAGAAGACGGATTTTGGCGCATAAGACACTTGGAAGAATTAGAGCAAAAAAACGATAGCCTAGAAAGTGTTTCTAAACTAAAACAGAAGGTTGCAAAAAAAATGTCTGGCATAAATTACTATCCCAAAAATACACCCTGGGATATGTTTGGTAAAAAGTTTGACACTGTAACTCTAAAAAAAGATTTTGCTCTAATACAAAGCTTAAAGTTAAACACTATTAGAATTTTTGTCCCCTATGAGGCTTTTGGAAAAGCTACGGTAGATACTAAAAAACTAATGCAATTAGAGCAAACTTTAGATATTGCACAACAACACAAATTAAAAGTAATAGTTACTTTGTTTGATTTTTATGGCAATTATGACGTGCAAGATTGGACACTAACTCATAGACATGCAGAACAAATTGTAAATACATTAAAAAACCACCCTGCATTGGTTGCTTGGGATATAAAAAACGAGCCCGATTTAGATTTTGAATCCAGAGGAAAACCAAAAGTTATGGCTTGGTTAAAAGAAATGATTAAGAACATTAAAAAATGGGACTCTAAAACAAATATAACTGTAGGTTGGTCTAGTACAGAAGCTGCAGAAAACTTAGTTAAAGAAGTAGACTTTGTATCTTTTCACTACTATAAAAAACCCGAAGATTTTTTAAATTCATTTAAAGTATTAAAAAATAAAAGTGAAGGTAAAGAATTGGTTTTACAAGAATATGGCTACTCATCATATAGTGGTATTTGGAATTTTTACTCAGGATCTAACGATGCCCAAGCAGACTATTATAAAGAAATGCAAGGGTATGTGGCACAAGAAAATATTCCGTTTGTATTATGGACTTTATATGATTTTGAAACTATACCAACTGCCGTAGTAGGTAGGTTGCCTTGGCGTAAAAGCCAACAAAAGCATTTTGGTTTATTTAGTGCAGAAGGCAAACCAAAAAAAGCATTAGACTATATTAAACCTAAAAAGTAAAAGGGAAACAGCTAACCATACTGTTCCCCTTTTTTGGCTTAACCTCACCATAATTTATTTTACTAAAAGCTCTACTGCTTCTCTTTCTTTCTCCATCTCTCTTTCTTTTTCTCTTTCTGCTATAATAGTATCAATACTTATGTCTCCAGTTTTAGCCATTTGTATTGCTGTAAAGTAATCTACATACATCTGTGTAATATCAGACATTGGTAAAGAACATGCTGCTTTGTAATTTGTTCTACTTAACTCTTCTCTATACTCATCATACGTAATAATATTTTCTATAGCATCTGCTAAAGACTCTGCAGATTCTGGGTTAAAAAACTCACCTTTATATCCTTCTTCTTTTACCAAAATACTAAGATCTCCTAAATCTGGTAACGCAACTGCTTTACCGTAACTACCTGCTTGGTGTAATACTCCAGAACTACCCGTTGTAGAGGTGTAAGGAAAAACAACCACTGCACTATCATTAAAAATAACAGGTACATCTTCTTCTGCAACATAACCAGTAAACCTTAATTGGTCTACGTGCTTATATTTTTCGCTCACTTCATTTAAATAACCTGGTGTGTTTGGGCTATCTGTACCTGCTATTACTATTTCTATATCTTGTTTTGTTCGCTGACGAATAATCTCTACAGCATCAATTAAAATTTCTACTTTTTTATAAGTTCCAAATTTCCCAAAAGCCATTACTTGCTTTGCTCCTTTTGGCAATTTGTATGTTGGCTCTGGTGGAGTTTCAAAAGCTCCATGAGGAATTAAAGCTACATTTCTAGAGTTATACTTACCTTCTAAAATTGTTTTGTATTTGCTTATTGTTACTGCTAAAATATCAGATGATAAAACCACTTTTGTTAATGATGCTCCTATAAAATTATAAGCTCTCTTTAAAAAACTATTTTTAGTGATACCTGCATTTTCTAAATCTACCTGTTCTAATATATTGTGTAATAAAGATATTGTTGGTATTCCTTTTAACTTACATATTAATGGTAACATTAAACCTAACGCAGCTGGGACTTTTTTATCTCCAAATTTTAAAAACTGAAGATTAAATAAAACTGCGTCTGGCTTAGTGTCTGCAATTGCACCCATAATACCAAAAACATTTTTGTAGCTATTAAAATTCCAGCATTCTTTAACTGTAATTTTACAACCATCTTCAGTAAAAGAAAGGTCTTTGGCTTCTTTGGTTTTGTCTGTAATTAAAACTATTTCAGTTACTTCTTTTTGTAGTCTAAAATGTTTTACCAAGTGGTATCCGTATTCTGTTAAAGTTACTTTACTTGGCGGGTATGCTGTTACAATTGCTAATTTCATAAGGTTAAGTTTTACTATTTGCTTGGGTTAAATTTCTTATACAAATATCCATCTTAAACCCTTATTTAATAGGTGATTAGAGATGAGATGACAATTACTGTAGATGAATGGGAAGTGTCCTGAGGTTAAAGAAAATAAAGGAAAAATTACCTGAGACGAATGGTAATTGTTAAAAAAGGAAATAAGTGAAAAATAAGCTTTTTCTGTATTTTATTGTAGTCTGTCTACAAAACAAAAAAGCCTGAAACTTTATAAAAAAAGTTCCAAGCATTTTATCGGGGGAAGCTAACCAAATTATAAGTAGGTCTTATATATTTCTTTTTGATGAAAAGTAAAGTAGTTGTGCAAAAAGCAACGCTAACATTACTATAATTTGTAATTGTACTACCATAGCTAAACTGCTATGAAAAAATATTATTAATACTATTTGTGACAATCCCAATACACCAGATAGTATAACAGGAACATAATAGTCTAGAGATAAAAAATAGTATGCAAAAATGTTAGAGATTGCAAAAAGTGATGTTGCTAAAGCATACTGCCATAGTAATGATGACATTGCTACATAAGCATCTCCAAACATTAAAGAAATTATTGTTTCTGGAAAAAAGTAACAACCTGCAACTATAACTAAAGATAGTAAGCTTATATAACCAACATATTTAAATAAAATTGGTGCTGTACGTTTACCTTCTTTTCTTTTTTCTATTACTGCAGGCAATAATAACATTACAAACATCCAAGCTACAAAATAAACCACTCTACCTATTAATGCTAAAGAAGCATAAAGACCAGCGTCTAAGGAATTAAAATAATGTTTTACTAAAAGCACATCGCTATTGTTTATAATAATTTGCGTAAGCTCATAACCAGCCGTTAATAAAATAAATGTGGTTACTTTCTTTTTATTTGCAGGTGTTAAAACCTTTGATGCTGCAAATGATATTTTTTTAAACTTTACAGGCATAAGCCCAAAAACAAACGAAATAACAATACCTACAGCAACTAAAAAAGCCGGATTCATAGGAACCAATAACAATAACACCAATGTTATTAATAATCTGCTCCACATTTCTGACTGGTATGTTACAGATAGGTTTGTATAATCTTGTTTTCCCTGAAACTTTCCTCTTTTAATAGACATTATAAAGTAAAGCGGAATACCAATTGCAAAAACCCTAAACATTGTTGAAGATTCTGTATTAAATAACTGATGCAAGTTTTCTGCAAATAAGAATAATAAAGCTCCAATTGTAACTCCAAAAATAACGGCATACTTCTTCATGTAATTTTCAAAGGCAGACCATTGGTTTCCTGAAAATATAATATTGAATTTAGTTGTCACCAATTGAAAAGTCATTCCTACAAAAGAAAGTACTAATAATAATGTTATTAGTAATGCTGCATCTGCAAATGCTGCAGGCCCCAACATACGTCCTAAAATTAGGTTATACAGGTAGTTACCCCCATTTACAACAAGCACACTTGTCATAAATATTTGTTCTGGAGTAATTTTTTTATTTACAAAACTAAACGCGGTCATTGCTAAAAATATAAGATGTGTTAGACATAGCCATAATAGATGCAATATCCTTGTTTTCTTGACCTACAATTGTTAAAACCTTGTTGTTTTTAGCAACCTTAATATAAAGTTGCTCTAATTGTTTAGCGCTAGAATACATTATGTTATTTAAGCGGTCTAAAGACAAAGTTACTTTTTCATTATTTTTTAAATAATAATCTATATGGCTCTTTAATGATTTCATATTCTGAGAATTAAGATTCCCTTTTACTTCAATAAAATTGTTGTTCTGATTTATAAGTAATGCCATAATATTTGTTTTTTAGGTTAAGTTTATATTATTTGTTGTAGCAAATATCTATGAACAAAAAAGAAAAAATTAGCGACTGTAGACGGTTAACTGTTTTCTGTAGACGAATGGTAAGTTTTAATCTTTAAAGTAAAATTGCATCTATCTCTTAAATAAATTATAAATAGCTAATAAATAAAGAATGTATTCGTTATCTTTCTGTAGTACTAACCCTACCACTCTAATAATGAAAAAATTTACACTGCTTTTTTTGCTTTTTTTGACTGTTACAGCTGTAGCCCAAGAAGATTTTTCACCTGGTTTTAAAATGCTAGAAAATGGAGAATTTAAAGATGCTAAAGATTTTTTTGAACCACTAAGTAAAACCTACCCTAACAACAAAACTGTACAATTATGTTATGGTAGAGCTGTAGGCCTAAGCGGAAACCCTGAAAAGGCTAATACTATTTTTGCTAATCTTTTAAAAAAACATCCAAATGATTTTGAAGTACAAATAAATTACAACGAATCTTTTTTATGGGCAAACCAATTTAAAGAGGCAAAACCACTATATGCAGATTTGGTTGCTAATAACCCTAGTAATTTTGCCGCAATTTTAGGGTATGCAAACACACTAAGTAATTTAAAAGAGTATAAAGATGCTTTAAAGTGGGTTAATAAAGCCATAGAAGTAGATCCAAAGAATAATGGTGCTAAGGTATCTAGAAAATATATAAAGCTAGGTTACGCTAATTATTACGTTAATAATCAAAATTATAAAAAAGGAGAAAGTCTTTTAAAAGAAATTCTTACCGATTTTACAGATGATAAAGATGCTTTGCTAAACTTAGCTAACATTTATTTAATTACTAAAAATGTTGATAAAGCTAAAAAAACATATTACCAATACGCTAAAACACCAAAAGACTCTGTTACTGCATTAAATGGCGTTGCTTTGGCAGAACATATTGGTGAAAAAGATAAAATAGCATTACAAACAGCAATAAAAGCTAAAGAGAAGGCAGTAGACCTAAAAGATAAAGAGCTTATAGAAAAAAGCACAGAACGCTACGTGCAGGCATTAATATGGAATAGAAAATTTGTGTCTGCAAAACAAGAAATTAACGCTTTAGAAGAAAAATACCCAAACCGTAATTGGGTTATGGCACTAAAAGCTACATTAGGTATGTACACTGCTAAATTTAAAACTAGTATTACTAACTATAATAAAATATTAGTAAATGACAGCTTGTCTTTTGATGGTAATTTGGGAAAAGCAAATGCACTTTTTGCTTCTGATAAAATTGTGCCTGCATATGTTACTACATATAAAACTTTAGATATTTTTCCTAAACAGAAAGACGCATCAGGCTTAATAAAAAAATTAAATAAAAATTACACGCCTTTTGCAGAACAACAAGTTAGCTACACGTTTGATAATGGAGACAATACAGCTGTTTCTTTTAGAACTGCAGTTATGGTTCCTTTATCTACTAAATTCAAAACAACGGTATCCTATCAATATAGAACAACAGAAAACACAACTACTAATAACAAAGCAAATGCTCATGTTGCTCAAGCAGATATTGAGTATAAGTTAATGCCTCAAACTAATTTATTAACCTCTATAGGGCTTAACAACTCTAGATTCTCTAATACATCATACACTCAGCCTATTTTACAGGCTAAATTACAAATGAAACCTTTGTCTTTTTTAAACTTAGATTTAGGCTACCAAAGAGAAGTACAAAACTTTAATGCTGAACTTATAGAAAGAGAAATTGTAATGAACCATTACAGCTTAATTTATAACCTTAGTACTAATTTTAATTTAGGTTGGTATAGCCAACTTATACACACTAAGCAGACAGATGATAATGAAAGAAACCTACTTTTTACATCTTTATATTATAATGTTTTACGTAAACCTGCTTTAAAGTTTGGACTTAATTACCAGTATATAACTTTTAAAGACCAATTGCCATTAATATACTTTAGTCCAGAAAAGTACAAAGCTGTTGAACTTTTTGGTGATGTTAGAGGTAAAATAAATGAAAAAACAAATTATTTTGCTAGTGCCGCTACAGGCTTACAATATGTAGAAGAACAAGATGCCAGTTCACTTTTTAGAGCTGAAGCTGGTTTTACTCATCAGTTTTCAGACCGATTTATTGGTGATGTATATGGCAAATATAGTAACATAGCATCTGCTACTGCTGCTGGTTTTGAGTTTACTGAAGTTGGTATTAAACTAAAATACTACCTAACTAAACAACCATTATTTTTAAATAAATTGAAGAAAAAATATCAGATAAAATAAAAAATGCCTTAACTACTGTTAAGGCATAAACTTGTTTTTTAATAGAAAATAGTGGCTTACAATAAATTTAGCCTTCTCATTAATTCTGGTCTGTTAGATCTGCTAATTGGCACTACATTTTTTTCTATAAGTACACTGTTATCTTCAATATCTATAATTTTAGTAAAATTTATAATGTAAGACCTGTGTATTTGCAAAAACAATTTTTCAGGCAGTTTATCCTTTACCTTTTTTAAGGTATTACGCACCCTATAAGTCTCTTTTATTGTTTTTACTTCTATATAGTCTCCTTTAGCTTCAATAAGCTGTATATCGTTAAATTTAATTTTAATTAAACGCCTGTCTATATTTATATATAATTCTTCACCAAGATCTGAGCCTGCTGAAGTCTCTGGCGTAGATACCTCTTCTTTTGGTTTTTGTGCAAGCGCAGCTTTAACTTTTAATATAGATTTATTAAAGCGATCTTGAGTAACTGGTTTAACCAAATAATCTACAATAGCTTCATATTCATATGCCTCTATAGCAAAATTTGTATCTGAAGTAGTTAATACTATTTTTGGCGGATTTTTTAATGTTTGCACAAAATCAAACCCACTAAATCCAGGCATATGTATATCTAAAAAAATAACATCTACTGTATTCTGATTTAAAAATTTTATGGCCTCCATAGCTCCTCCAAAAGCGTCTACAACCTCTAACTCTTTTACGTTAGAGCAAAGTTGTGCAACAATTAACCTAGCTGTTGCCTCGTCGTCTACTATAATACATCTCATAGTTTAAATGGTTTTTAAATAGCTAGTTATTTTGTCTAATATTAGCTTAAATTCTATATGTAAATCATACGTTCCTTTTAATAGCTGCTCCTCATAAGTTACAGCCAGTGCATATGCTTTTTCTAATCCTAGTATATTAAATTTATGTTTTAATTTATGTACTATTTCTGCAGATGCTTTATTGTCTTTTGCCTCTACCGCTGTTGTATACGTTTGTTTTTCATCAGGGAACTCGTCTTTTATAATTTTTACAAATTCATTTAAAAAACTTGTATTACCATCTGCTAATTTGTGTACATAATTTAGGTTAGGCTGCTCCATTGTGGTTTTTTTTAATCGTAAAATAAAATATTGTTCCTTCTCCTTCTTTTGATTCTAACCAAATTTTACCTCCATAGAAAGTTACAATTTTTTCTACTAATGCTAATCCAATTCCGTTAGATTCTATATCATTATCTAACTTTTTAAACATTTCAAAAATTTTGTCTTGGTATTTTGCTGGTATTCCTTTACCATTATCCTTTACTATAAACTTCCAATAGTTAGGATCTTCCTCAAAAGCAACACTAACAACACCTTTATCTTTATGCTCTGTTGCTTTAACCGCATTTGTTAGTAGGTTCATAAATAATTGCTCTAATCTATACTTATCTAAAAAAAGCATAGGCATATTTTCTGAAACTATAACATTAACATTTTTAGGTATGTAAATAGTACTTTTAATATTTTTTAAAAGCTCTAAAATATTTACATTGCTCTTGGTTTCTTCATTAGACCCAATTGTTGCATGCTTTAAAATACCACTAACTAGGTTGTCCATTTTAACTAAATTCTGAGAAATTAAATCGCAGTTATTTAAGCTATCTTCTGTAAACTTGTGTTTTTCTTCTTCAACAATCCAACTCATAAGCGTATTAATATTACGCATAGGAGATTTTAAATCATGGGATACTACATGAGCATAATTGTTTAATGATTTATTTTGCTCTTCTAAATCTTTAACCAAGTTATCTTTTTCTTGAGTCACCAGGGCAATATACTCTGCTTGCTTGCTAATATGTTTTGCCAGTTTTTGAGCACTAACCATATTTTTATTACTGGTTACTATATTTTCTGAATTATCTAAATTTAAATTTAGACTATTTACCGCCTGTTCTAATGCTTGCAGCGTCTTTTTTTGCTCTTGTGCTTCTTGCGCTAACTCTATATTTGCAGCCTTTAATTCTTGTGCACTTATAGTGGTTGCACGCTGTATCATTGCTATTTTATCATCATAATCTGCGTATGATTTTTCTATAGCTCCAAAGAACTTTTCTAAATCTGGATTATCCTTTAACCCATCAGGCAAATTTTTGCGTATTTGTCTTTTTAAGAGTGAATGCATTATTCGCTTATTAAGGTTAATGTCATTGTTTGGTTGTGAAGTTTACAGGCATTATCACCTTCAAAAGGAGCCATTTCTCCGTAAGAATAATAACCAATAATTTTAGATTGGTTACCAATAACATCCAAAACTTCTTCTACTTCTTCTTCTGTTCTTTGGTCCATTACCAATTTACGTCCAATACAACTTACAAGCAATGCTAATTCTGGTCTTTTTTCTCTGTTTTTAGTTGCATATTTTGCAGCTATACTTGCGCCTTCTGCAATATCATCTACTGTAGACATCATTAATTGTACTATAGATCCTTCTGGAACATCACCAGCCAAAATCATTGTATTTTGGTCTTCATCAATATTTAAAATTGTACGTACAATTGGTTGTGCATTTTCACTAGTCTTTACACTTAAGGGGTATAGTAGCGCAGATTTAGGTAGCTCATTTGCCTTATCTCCTAAATATTTTTTATACAAATCTAACGCAGGTTTACCATCTAACTCATATAAAATATTCCCTTTAGATTTTGTTATAATACGCTCTGGACCAAAACCGGTCCAACCACCATAATTTGCACTTGTAACTTCTAAGGTATCTCCATAAAAACCAACTGCTACAATTTCTCCTTCTTTAGGGTTGCTATTGTAAGATGCCAATGTTTTCTCAAACCTATCATCATCACCGCACAAACCACCAGACAAACCTATAGATATGTGTTTTTCTTTTTCTATACCTTCAATTAAAGCACTGCCATTAACAGTACTACCTTCAGAAATAACATAAACGTGTTTTAAACCTTTTTTAGGAAATTCTGATATTAATTGCGAACCTAAAGCTGTCTCGTTATTATCAAATTCTTTTACGTTTTTGCTTTTTACTAGGTAAGAAGATTTCTCAAACTCTATAGCAGTTAAAACAATTGTATTGTCTGATACTTTATCTTCTAAAATTTCACCTGAAGTACTGCCAAAAACAATATTTCCTGCAGGAAACATTTCTTTAATTTCTGCATACAGATTTTGATCTTCTAACAAAAGTCTGTTCCCAAAAACCAAGACTAATGGTTCTACCAAATTAATTTTATCTGTTATAAAAACAAAATCAGCTCCTTTATCTTTTTTAGCTTGTACTATTTTCATAACTATTAATTATTAAGATTTTTTTTAAGTGTAAAAAAGAATTTAGTGCCTTTTCCTAATTCGCTTTCTACCCATACTTTACCCTCGTAACGGTCTACAATTTTTTTAACTATTGATAAACCAATACCTGTAGAACGTTCATTATCTCCTATAGATTGGAAAATCTCAAAGATTTTTTTATGAAATTTTTCAGGTATACCAACACCATTATCTTCTATACAAAACAGCCAATGATCTGGCTCTTCCTCAAAAAGCACTTGTACTAAACCTTTTTCTGCTTCAATATGCACTACTGCATTACCTATAATATTCTGAAACAATTGATGCATTTTAGTACTATCTGCTTGTAATAGCGGTAACTTTTTGGGTACAATTACCTGTACATGATCGGGTATGTAAATGCTTTCTGTAATGTCTGTAATAACAGTATTTAAATCTACTTTAGCATTAGACATTTGGGCACTACCTGCTGTAGAATACTCTAAAATTCCGTGAATTAGCTTATCCATAAACGCAACCTTCTCTTGCATTAAGGTTAAGTTTTGCACACCTGCTTCATCTAACACATCTTTATAATCCTCATACGTCCAAGTTGCCAAAGCACTTATACTCCGTAACGGGGATTTAAGGTCATGAGAAACTATATGAGCATACTCTTGTAAGCCGTCGTTACTAATTTTTAATTCTTTTAGCAGTTGCTCTTTTTGTAGTTCTAGCTCTTTTTGTTCTGTAATATCTAAGTGTATCCCAATAGACCCTACAACCTTACCTTCTTCATTATAATTAGGTGCACCACTTACCAGCCAGTGTCTAGTTTCCCCTTTTTTATTCTTTATTTTTATCTCGTAAGAATCTGATATTCCTTTTAATCTATTTTCAGATTTAGTTTCAATTTTAGCACTATTTTTAATTTGTAAAATAGCAACAGCATCTTCTCCTATTAACTCATCTTTACTGTAGCCACTCATAGCACAAAAACTCTGATTTACAAGTTGTATTTCATTGTCTATAGTAACCTCTACCATTCCAAGGTTCATATTAGCAATAATGCCTCTGTACTTCTCTTTTTCTGCTTTAATCTTTTCTTCGGCTTGCCTTTCTTTGGTAATATCTTCAATTACACAAACTTGATATTCTACTTTTCCTTGGTTATTTTTTACAGCACTTATACTTGTTTTTGCTAAAATTTGCGCTCCATTATTTTTAAAAAAACGTTTTACTGTAGAAAAGTTGTCTATGATACCAGAAGCTAAGTCCGACTCTAATTTTTTTGTAGTAACTTCATCCTCTGACTCAGATATGTCTGATAATTTTAATTTATTTGTAACAGTTTCTGGATACCCCAAAAGATAGTTAAATGCAGCATTGCACTTTACTATTTCATCGTCTACGGTTAAAACTATTCCTAATGGTGAGTTCTCTACAATTATATCTAATTGTTTTTTTTGCTCACCAAGCATTTCTTTTATTTCTGTTTCTTTGCTAATGTCTCTAATAATACCTTGTGCGCCTATAGGTTTAAGCTGTTTATCATATATTACACTTGTATTTATTTGCACCCATTTATGCGTACCATCTTTAACTATAATTTTGGCTCTATAGTTTTTTAGCGTTCCTATTTGCATTAGAGTTTTAAAAGACTCTATAGTATATTGCATATAATCCTTGTGCACTAAACTAGGTAGGTTAATGGTCTCCTTGGTATTATCATACCCTAAAAATTCACGGGCAGAATTGTTCATATTAATAACATTAAAATTAAGATCCATAACTACGTACGGATCTATGATATTAACAAAACCACCATCTAATTCTGATGTAGTCTCAGTTAATAAATTTTCTAATTTATTATTTGCTTGCTTAAGGTGTAACGCAGTATCAAAAAGCTCTTTAGACTTAACTTCTAAAATTTTCTCGGCTTGTAACCTGGCTTTTTTTTGTCTTTCTAGCGCCCTTTTTAGCAATAAAATTTCTTTGTTGCTATCCATTCTGGGTAATGTCAAATTTAACTTCTGTACCATTATCATTTAGTAGTTTGTATGATACGGTGGCACTACTGTTAAAATGCTCAAAAGATTTTTCAATAAGTCCGTGTGCTAATTGATATAAACCTCTAGACGAAGAATATACCATAGATATTGAAGTATCTGTTTTTTCTAAAATCTTAAACGTAGGTAATTCTGCATCTGGATACAGTTTTTTAACGTGTACGTGTATGTGATCTTCTATAGAATATATTAGGCTTAATGGAGAATTATAGCTTTTTATTACCTCTGGATGTGCGTTAGCTAAACCATCAAATAAAAACAACCCAAATGCGTAGATTAAATCACCTACTGGTGTTTTAACTTCGGTACTTAAACTAGTTATTAAGCTAACCATTTCATTAAAACTATAAGTCCCAACAGAAGTATAGATTCCTTCTGACGGTAAATTAGAATTTTCTATTATAGTATCTACAGTTTCTAAACCAAACTTAGATTCTACCATTTCTAAAAATTCTGTAAACACAACTCCTTTCATACTTAGACATTTAGATGTATAAAAGTAAGAAAAATGATACCCAACCAGTAACTTTTGTTGTGAAAGGTGTTAAAAGTACTATCCTTTTACTAGTTCATTGTTGTCCCAGTAGTTTAAAACACTCTGTAATTTGGTTTCGTAATCCTCATATTTAAGAGGTTTTATTACATAACCAGCAATACCAATTCTGTAACATTCTTGTAAATCGGCTCTATTTTCTGATGTAGTTAATATAATAGTAGGTAAAAACCTAAGCTTGTCATCTGCTTTTAAAATAGATAAAAACTCTATACCACTCATCCTTGGCATATTTAAGTCTAACAAAATTATATCTGGCAACGTATTACCAGACTGTAAAATATCTAGAGCTTCTTCACCATTTTTTGCCTCTGTAATATTATGCTTTAATTGAAGCTTTGACACTGTTCTTTTCAGCTTCATTGTCTCAATCATGTCGTCTTCAATAAATAAAATATTCATAATTCTAGATTTTATATGAGCAAATATACTTTCTCTATTTTACTTAAATTTTCTTGTAAAGTTGAAAAGTAATTTAGTGTAGATGAATGGTAGTTTATTGTAGTTGAATAAAGTTGCATTTTTTGTAAAAAAATTTAACTCCGATGAAAAAACAAAAAGTATCGATGAAATGCATTATATGTCTATTTTATCTCTTTTTCTACAAAGGGATGTTCTGGACTACATATTTCACCGATTAATTTGTGCAGTTCATCTGTAAACTTAGCTATAGTATCTTCTGTAATTATTGTATTTCTGTTTTCCGTAAACTTTAAAATCCCTGCTTTTATATTTTTAAAAGAGAAAATTCCTGCCTCTACTTTATCCACAGGAACAACATCATTATACATATAAGCATAGCACAATAACTGAAAAGCCTTACTCTTATCATACTCCTCTATGATATCTTCCCAATTACTTAAATTAAGATTTTTTTGCTCTACTTTACCTGTTTTATAATCTATAACACGCAAAACACCATCTATCTCATCTATCCTATCTAACTTACCTTTTATATGCACAGGAAAATTTATTCCAGGAACGTTTATTGCTGTTTTTAAGGACATTTCTAGTCCAATAATTTTTATTCTATGCCTTTTTGCACTTTCTATTTCTATCTTAATAAAGTTTTCTACGTACTTTAAAACTACATTAAAAGCTATTAGATTTTTACCCTCTTCTAAGCTTACATTTTTATAATGTATACCAAAATGTTTACGCACAGTAGCATTAACTCTAGGCAGCAATTCTTTTAGTTTATCTGGGTCTAAAAAGGTATTTATAAATGGCTGATAAAGCTCATCTAACGTTTCATGTACAATAGTACCAAATGTATTGGCTGCCACAGTTTCTTCTACCTCCTCTAGTTCGTTAATTTTTAAAATATTCTTTTTGTAAAAATCTAACGGATTTCTAATATAGTTTGATAAAGATGTTGGCGAAAAACCATAAGCTGCAATACCCCTAATTAGCTCCATTAAATTTGCATCTTTTTGTATTGATACTTCTTTCTTTTCTGGAGATTTAATTTCAGGAAAAGCAATAGTTTCTGTAATGTACTTTGATATGTTATCGTCTGCCAACAACTGTCTAATTAGTCTACTAACTTCACCACCCTCTAACACATCTGGTTCTGTATTGTATACCAAGTATATGTTTTTTGCTCGCTGAAGAAGTCTGTAAAAGTGATACGTATATACGGCATCTTTTTCTTTGTACGTAGGCAAACCATACATTTTTTTTATATCAAAAGGAATAAATGAATTATTAGATTTACCAGATGGCAAAATTCCTTCATTAACAGAAGTTAGAAGTACGGTTTCAAAATCTAAGTTTCTACTCTCTAACATTCCCATTATCTGCAAACCTTTTAAGGGTTCTCCTTTAAAATCTAATGTTTCACTAGACAATAACTCCTTGTACAATCCAAAGAGCGACTGTAAATCGTCTAAAAATGGGTATTTAGATGCCAAATCATTTAACTGGTTAAACAACTGATGAAACCTGTATAAATACTCCAATTCTAATCCGTTACTTTCAGTATTTATACGTTCCTTAATTCCTGAAATTAAAGCCAAGCATTTTTGTAAAAAAAGAGGAACCGTTGCTGTAGCGCTAAAAAACAAAAGATCTAAATAGGTAGATTTAGTAGTATTTACTAATTGCAACTTATGTACATCTACATAAATCCAATTTCTAGACTTAATTTGAGTACAAATAGTATCTGCAGCATTAATTGTATCATCATCTGTAGAAAAAAGTAATTGTATGTAAGGATGATTTAATACGGTTGTTACGTGTTGGTAATACCATCCTTTATCGTCTCTACGTATATAAAGCTCAAACAACTGTGTAAATAAACTCTCTAAAGGCGATTTATGCAATGGAAAACCCATTGTAATGTTTATACCATTTATTTCCTCTGGAATTGCATTAATTAAGGGATTTAAAAGTGTTTCATCTCCTAATACAACCGCAGTATTGGTTAACATACTTTTTTTCTCTTGGTGCAAATTTCCTAAAATACTACCCACGTATTTTGCCTGAGAAACGTTTTTAGGCACACCTGTAATTGTAATATTTTTAGGTGTTAAATATGTACCGCTATTAACCTCTAGGCTTTTGTCTTTAAAATAACGCCACTCTTTACTAAACTGACGAATAAAAAAACCAGCATCATGTACTGGATCTTTAAAGAAATACTCATCTAAATCCCAAAAAATTTCTGCACTAGTTTTCTCTAAAATGGTTTCAATAATTAATTCCTCTGCTGTGTTTAAAGCATTAAACCCAATAAATAAGTGTTTATATTGTTTGGTGTCTTGTATATAACTATCTAAATTAACACAGGCCTCTCTATAGACCAAACCTTGGTGACCAAGACCTTCTTGCTTCAACGATGCATTAAAAGCTGTGTAAAGCGCTTCTAACGAATCCCAAAATGCCATATAATTAGTAATTATACTGCTTTTGTCTTTCTCTACAGTCCAGTGGTTAATTTCTTGTACAGCATTTAAATGAGAAAATATCTTTTTTGTATCTACAAAATACCTATCAATTTCGTTAAAGTCTTGTAATAGGGTAGTTCCCCATTTAGAAAAAGCATAGAAACCATCTTGCTCTCCTTTAACTGTGGTTGTATATGCTCTATACAGTTCAAATAACTGCTGCGTATTAGAAGCATATGCTAAACCCGAAATTTTTTCTACAAAGTCTTCTATACTTTGTATTTCAGGTGCAAATATTGTAGAATTTACGTGTTTAGAGATTGCATTTTTAAGAAATGTACCTGCACGCTTGCTTGGTAAAACAAAAATAAGGTTCTCTAATGAACCTTCTTTATCTATAATTTTAAGTAGTGTATCTTCTAAAAAGCTTTGCATGGGTTAAAAATAAAAAAAGCTCCGCAATTGCGGAGCCTTTTCTATAAAATTAGAGTTTTAAACTCTTATTATTTTACTAAGTTGATTTCAACTCTTCTGTTTTGCTTTCTACCAGCTCTAGTTTTGTTAGTAGCCATTGGCTTATCTTCACCGTAACCTACAGCAGATAATCTAAATTCTCCAATTCCTTTTTCTACTAAAAATTCTTTTACTGAAAGAGCTCTAGACTCAGATAATTTCTGGTTTAAAGAAGCAGAACCAACACTATCAGTGTGACCTTCAACAGTAAACTTAGCGTTAGGGTACTCTTTTAAGATAGTAATGATATCTACCATAACAGCAGTAGACTCAGCTTTAATAGAAGATTTACCTGTATCAAATAAGATAGTTCTAGCGTAATCGTTCAATTTCTTTTGAACTTCTTCAGTTACTTCAGGACAACCGTTGTTAGCAACAGTACCAGCAACCTCAGGACATTTATCATCCTTGTCTAATACACCATCTTTATCTTTATCAGCCCAAGGACATCCGTTGTTTTCAGCAGGACCTGCCTCAGAAGGACATTTATCATCTTTATCAGCAACACCGTCACCATCAGCATCAGGACAACCGTTTAATGCAGCAGTACCTGCTTCATTAGGACAAGCGTCATCTTTATCAGCGATACCATCACCGTCAGCATCAGGACAACCGTTCATTTCTTTAGATCCAGCTTCGTTAGGACAAGCATCTTTGCTGTCTTCTATACCATCACCATCAGCATCAGGACAACCGTTGAAAGCTTCTAAACCAGCAACTTCTGGACAAGCATCATCTTTGTCATAAACACCGTCACCATCTGTATCAGCACCACCAAATTTGATAGCAAGACCAGCTAAGTGTTGGAAATGTTTAACGCTGTAATCTTCAAATCCGTGCTTGTAACCAGTTTGTAATGTTAAACCAATGTTCTCAGAGAACCAAATGTTAACACCAACACCACCATTTACAGTACCAGCACCAATTTCATCAACCCACGTGTAACCACCACCGATTTCTACGAAAGGATCAATTGTTGTATTTTTTAAGAATGCATATTTAATTGCACCATCTAAACCGTAGTAAGAAAGATCATCAGCTGACCAGTCTCCTAAGTTTTCAATTCTATTTAAAGAACCTCTAACTCCTACAGAGAAACCATTACCTACAGATCTAGAAACTCCAATATAAGAGATAGAAGGAAGAATGTTCCAGTGATCAGTAGCATTGAAGTACTCATCAAACAATTCTCCAGTTTGGTAAAGGGCATCATCATCATTAGTTGGCCACATATCAACTGCGTTTACACCAAAATTAATCTGCCAAGGATTATTTTCGTCTTGCGCTTGCATGTTGTTTACACCTACTAGTAGTAAGGCAACAACCATTAATTTGCTAAGATTTTTCATGCTTTAAAATTTAAGTTTTAAGTGTTTGTAAGCTGCAAATGTAAGTTGTTACTATTTATTAACAAAATCAAACAGCTCTTTTTTTTAACACAATTAATAAAAAAATTAACTTAATTAAATGATACCAAGTTCTTTTCCAACTTCGGTGAAAGCCTCAATTGCTTGGTCTAAATGCTCTTTTTCGTGTGCTGCAGACAGCTGAACTCTTATTCTTGCCTTGTCTTTTGGCACTACAGGAAAGAAAAACCCTATTACGTAAATACCTCTTTCTAATAGCATATCTGCCATTTTTTGCGAAAGCTTTGCATCATAGAGCATTACAGGCACTATAGCAGAATCTCCATCTATAATATCTAAACCAGCTGCTTTCATACCTTTTTTAAAGTATGCTGTATTTTCTGCCAATTTATCTCTTAAGGTTGTGTCCTTGTCTAACATATCAAACACTTTTATAGATGCACCAACAATTGCTGGAGCTAAAGAGTTAGAGAATAAATATGGTCTAGAGCGTTGTCTTAAAATTTCTATAATTTCTTTTTTACCTGTGGTATAACCTCCCATTGCACCACCTAAAGCTTTACCTAAGGTACCTGTTATAATGTCTATACGGTCTAAAACTCCTTTTTCTTCTAGAGTTCCACGGCCAGTTTCTCCTATAAAACCTGCAGAGTGGCATTCATCAATCATTACTAATGCATCATACTTATCTGCTAGATCACATATTTTATCTAATGGAGCAAGTAAACCGTCCATAGAGAATACACCATCTGTAACTATTATCTTAAATCTAGAACCATCTGCATTTGCTTTTTTAAGCTGCTCTTCTAAATCTGCCATATCGTTATTAGCATATCTATATCGCTTTGCTTTACATAAACGTACACCATCTATAATAGATGCGTGGTTTAATGAGTCTGATATGATAGCATCTTCTGCTGATAACAATGGCTCAAAAACACCTCCGTTGGCATCAAAAGCTGCTGCATATAATATGGTATCTTCTGTACCGTAAAAATTAGCTACTTTTTGCTCTAGCTCTTTATGTATGTCTTGAGTACCACATATAAAACGTACAGACGACATACCAAAACCATGAGTATCCATTGCATCTTTTGCTGCTTGCACAACTTCTGGATGAGATGATAAGCCTAAGTAATTGTTTGCACAAAAGTTAATTACCTCTTCTCCTGTAGAAATTTTAATAACTGCATCTTGTGGAGATGTTATTATACGTTCTGTTTTGTATAGACCTGCTTCTTTTATTGAGTCTATTTCTTGCTGTAAGTGTTCTTTAATTTTACCGTACATAATTTTTAACTTATAAATTCTGGAGTAATGTTATCATTAATATATACTATTACTTTAGCTGCTATTTTATAATTCATAGCTTCTAATGCATAAGCATAACTATTTACTTGTTGGTGGTAGCTATTATTTGGCATACCTGTTTTGTAATCTATAACAGTTGCTTCGTTATTTGTGTTAATTACAACTCTGTCTGGACGCAAAAGTAATCCTTCTGCTGTAATTATATCCTTTTCGTTCTTAACAATATTTCCTTCCTTATAATATAAGGCTAAATCTGGGTGCTCTATAACTGTAAGTACTTTTTGTTTGGTTGCCTCTTTATCTGTAGGCGTTAAATGCCCGACTCTTATTAATATAGCTATTGCTTTATCAATATCCTTTTTAGTTTGGACATAACTAAGTAGCAAGTGTATAAGGTTTCCTTTTTCTAAAGCTACGTCTCTACCTGTTTCCCATAACATACCAGACCTAGTAAGTATTTTAAAGCTTGGTCTGTCTTTAGTAGAATATTGGTACGCTATATGATTAAGCTTATCTGTTTTTAAAGCAACCTCTTCTGCTACTTGTAAATTTCCAAAACTATAAACAAGCTGAGTATCGGTCCAGACACCTTGTTGCTGTAAATACTTTATAAACAAACCAGAATACCTATTCATATTTGGTTCTCCTTTTGCATTTAGTTCTTTTTTACTAATTACATACAGTGCTTTTACGGCTCTAGTTAATGCAACGTATAATACATTAAAGGCATCTAACTCTTGTTTGCTATGCTCTTCTGTAAATAGTTTAGCTGCCAACTCGCCATACTCTTCCATTTCTTGTTTTTTGGTTACTAACATTTCTGTAAAACCATTAAACTGTTGAGAATCTACTGGCAACCATATTTTTTCATCCTTACCATATATAAAAGAATTTGCAAACGGAAAAATTACAATAGGAAACTCCAACCCTTTGGATTTATGCACCGTCATTATTTGCACGGCATTAATATTATCTGGAGCTTTTAAAGATAATTTATCTTTTTTCTTATCCCAAAAGGCTAAAAAAGTCTGTGCACTAACACCATCTTTTTGTTCAACATCTAAAACTTCATCCATTAAACTAATAAGATATGCGTCTGATGTTTCTGCCAATTTAAATTGATGAATTGCTTTTTCAAAAGCATCAAAAACAGACAGTTGTTTAAGCTTATTTATTGCAAAACCGTATTTGCTTAACAAAAATTCCTCTAAGGTATTTAAGTTAGCTTGTATAAAGTTGTGTGTATCCTCTTCCTTATCTGCTAAAAAATATAAAATCTCATAAGAGGTATCTTTATCTTTTGGCTGCGTACTATAAGTTAATAAATTTAGTAAAAAACTTACCTTGTCACTACTCTTTAGTAATAGAGATTCTGATGATATTACTGGAATTTTTTGAGCCGTTAAAAAATCTGCTAATACATAACTATGACTATTGGAACGCACTAGAATACAAATATCTTTATAGTTGTATTTTTTTTCTGATGTTAATGATGTAATTGTTTCTAAAACCGAAGCACAATACAAATCGTTATCGTTTTCTTCCTTATCATCAGGAATAAAAGACAACTCTACCAAACCACCTTTTTTTGCATTCACACCTTGCTTATTACCAGAAATATACAAATCTGCATACGTGGTATTGTTTAGCAAATTGCTAGTTACTGTAAAAAAGCTATTATTAAAATTAATAATTTCTGAAAAGCTTCTGTAATTTCTAGGTAATTCTGCTGTCTGCGGCTCTAACACATATGGCAACTCTTTTTTATTAGCTAACTGTATAAATTGTTCTGCCTTGCCACCACGCCACCTGTAAATAGCTTGCTTAGCGTCCCCCACCAATAATAGCGACCCTTTTTTACCATAGTCATCTAAACTTTCTAACGCATTACCTATTAAAGGTATTAAGTTTTTCCATTGAAGCTCAGATGTGTCTTGAAACTCATCTACAAAATAGTGCCTGTATTTTTCTCCAAGCCTTTCATATATAAAAGGTGCTGGCTGATTTTTAATTTCCTTAGAAATTATAGCGTTAAAAGATGCCAGAGTTAGCTGATCTCTTTCTTTACAAATAGTATTAATTTCTTTCTGTATTTCATTTAATACCGTTAACGGTACAATATTACTATATACATTTTTATACAACGCTCTTTGGTACATTGTATCTTTTACACTTGTATAAATTTCTAAAAGCATTGGAGCTATGTGGTCCGGTGCATTTTTAACAGAGGCTTTAAATATTTTACCATTTTGCAAATTTTCACCAAGCTTATTGTTATATAATTTAGCGGGGTTAAACTCTCCTTCTATTATTTTTTTAAAATGATTTGGTAAGGTTTGCCTAGGGAAATCTGTAACATCTATTCCTTCTGTCTCTATAATAGCATCTACAGTTTTTGCCTTTAATATAGCAGCCTCTTCTAAATTTTTTAGCGTGGTAATAAGTGTCTTTTTTAACGCTAAAAAATCTGTAATGCTTTTAGTTTTAAAACTCTTTAAATGCTCTATATTGTTTTCATTAAACAACATTTTGCCCACCTTATTTAAATCAAAAGAAATATCCCAACTTTTGTCATCATCTATTTTTTCAAAAGTAAACTCTAGTAATGTATTGGTTAAAAGTTTATCTGTACCTGCTTTTGCAAGCAACCTC
Organism: Cellulophaga sp. RHA19; assembly: GCF_002813425.1. Taxonomy (NCBI): domain Bacteria; kingdom Pseudomonadati; phylum Bacteroidota; class Flavobacteriia; order Flavobacteriales; family Flavobacteriaceae; genus Cellulophaga; species Cellulophaga sp. RHA19. The sequence goes on along the minus strand of NZ_PHUL01000001.1, from coordinate 1,055,400 downwards.
TCTACAGCTTCTGCTAATAATAATTGGGTGTCTAAAACCACTTCAAAATTCTGTGGTATTTTTAAATCCTTTGCAAAAGTCCTAATAAGTCTGTGTGTAAACTTATCTATTGTACTAATATCAAAAAAAGCATAGTTATGCAGAATACTCTTGTGTACCTGTTTTGCTCTTTTTTGCAACTCTTCAGTAGATACATTAAGTTCTTTTGCTACATCTAAAAATAAATCTGAGGGAGTTGTACTTTCATCAACCTTACTAAAAGCATATAAATTATCTAAAATACGCTGTTTCATCTCATTAACAGCCTTATTTGTAAAAGTAATAGCTAGTATTTGTCTGTAACTTTTTGCTGTAGCAGAAGATAAAATTATTTTAAGATATTCCTTTGCCAAGGTATATGTTTTACCCGAGCCTGCAGATGCGCTGTATATTTTGTAAGGCGAAGTTTCCAACTAGTTTTTAGCTGCAAATTACATAATATTACAATGTTCTTAACAGAAACGTTATGGAAAATGCCTTAGAATATTGTAAATTTGAACTAAGACATTTTTTTAACATAAAAATAGATATAATTATGGCTTTTGAATTACCAAAATTACCTTACGCATATGATGCGTTAGAACCACATATTGATGCTAGAACTATGGAGATTCACCATACAAAACATCACAACGGATATACAACTAAACTTAATGGTGCTATTGAAGGAACAGATTTAGCTGGGAAATCTATTGAAGATATCTTAACTAACCTAGATATGAACAATGGCGCTGTACGTAACAACGGTGGTGGATTTTACAATCACTCTCTTTTCTGGGAAGTAATGTCTCCTAACGGTGGTGGCGAGCCAACTGGCGAGTTAGCAACAGCTATTAATGAAGCTTACGGTTCTTTTGATGCTTTTAAAGAGGCTTTCTCTACTGCAGCAGCAACTAGATTTGGTTCTGGTTGGGCTTGGTTGTGTGTACAAAAAGGAGGTAAAGTAGAAGTTTGTTCTTCTCCTAACCAAGACAACCCGTTAATGCCAGGAGTTGGTTGTGGCGGTTTTCCTATTTTAGGGTTAGATGTTTGGGAACATGCTTACTACTTAAACTACCAAAATAGAAGACCTGATTACATTGGAGGATTTTTTAATGTAATTAACTGGGATAAAGTATCTGAACTTTACGCTAGCAACAAGTAAAGAAATACATTTAAAATATAAAAGCCACTCTTGTTTTAGAGTGGCTTTTTTTATGCTTTGTATTTACTTAATTCTATAAAATAGAAAAGGGCAGAGAAGATCTCTACCCTTTTCGTCCCAAATCTTACCATAAACTTAACCTACTTATGCTATGGCTTTGCTAAATTACTGGTATTGTGTCTAATAAAAAAAAAAAACGACAAAAAAAATAACACAATAATTCATAAATATGCAAATATTATCGATGAAATGCACGCTAATGGCTTGATTACAAGCAAATAAAAAGGCGAAGTTTCCTTCGCCTTTTCTTCAAAAACCAACTAGAAATTCAACTCAAAAATCCCATAGTTTTGTTAAAATTTTAATAACAATTAAAAAATTATACTAAAGTAAGTGTTCTTAATTTTTTAATCTAGGTTAAAATATTCCTCATCAGACATTTCACCATTTCTAATTTTTTGTAATTCTTTAGCATAAGAACGAATGTATGCATCTAAGTCTGCATTAAAATACTCAGATTTTTCTTGCTTGTAAGATCCGTCTAAAACTCCATTATAGTAATAGAAGAAATTATAATCAAAACTACCCGCATTTAAATCATAAGCTCCAAGTAAAAAACCTAACCTTACAGCAGATCTTCTTTGGTAATTACGACCGTGATGCCCTGGGCTACTTGTATTATTGTCTCCAATAGATGCAGCAAACTCATACGCAGTTGCTATCTGAGAAAAGCTTGTTTTATTATACCCATTTGGTCTTCTTAAGTAGTAACCTGCCATACCATCTGCCTCTAACTCAGCTGCTCTTGCAGTAGATTCGTTTTTAGACGGGTAACCGTAAGTAAACTGTAATTGGTGAGCAAATTCATGAGCTAATATCATAACGTTAGCTATTTGACCTTGAGCCTTTGCAGCATTATAAATTGCTTCTCCATAATAAATTTTACCGCTACCATAAGATATAGCATTGTAAGTAGAATTAGGATTAGAATTATCTTTTACAAAACTAAGCGGTACTGCTGGTCTACCCCAAACCGCAGCAATTTTAGAGTTTTGTGTTTGCATAAAATTAGTTTCTGACGTACTACCAATAGAACTGCTTAAAAAAGCTGTACTACTCCAGTTACCATCTACATAACCACACTCATGCAATTCATCTGCAAAAGATTCTGAAATTGCCAACTGCTCAACTTCTGCTGTTTCATTTTCAGCATTTACAACATCTGTGTCTTTAGAACAAGATTGTAAAACCGCAACAAATGTTAAACCTAGTAGATAGGTCCTTTTTAAATTTAAGTTTTTCATTTTTAAAAATTTATTGATTATTAGTTATTACAATATTAATAAATAATTTCTTACAATTTAACATTTAGTTGTACTAAATTTAACAATACGCATTTAACTATCGGATTACTAGGGGAATAAATTAAAAAAAATGAAAGCAAAAGGAAACAGCCTTACTAAGTGAGAGTTATAAATAAATTTTGGAGAATAAATTGCAGATTTTGTAAAAATAAAAAGGCGAAGTCTCCTTCGCCTTTTTCCCCAAATCTTACCATGAACTTAACCTACTTATGCTATGGTGATAACAAATGTATATAATTTATATAGTGCTCTAAACAATATTAGGTAAACTAAAGAGTTTATTAGACTAAGTGTTTTTAGAAGAGATTTTTTATAAAAAAGTATTTTTTTGGGAAAGTAGTAAAAAATAAAAAGGTAGAGTTTCCTCCACCTTTTTCCCCAAATCTTACCATGAACTTAACCTACTTATGCTATGGTACAGCAAAGATAACTTAAGTTCGTATGTTCTTCCTAAAGTATCGGATTAACGTCCGTTTCATTAGTTTAACTACATTTTATCCGATGAACTACAACCTATAAAAAATAAAAAGGCGGAGTTTCCTCCACCTTTTCCCCAAATTTTACCATGAACTTAACCTACTTATGCTATGGTATTCACAAAATTAGCTATGGACACCCATTTAACTGCATAAAAAAAGGTAAACCGCATATATTACCGACAAAATACCTAATTAAGTGTATTTCATCGATAGTAATTAATACGCTCGTTCACTTTTACCTTCATAAAAGTTAATAAAAGCTCTGTTAACCACTCTATTACCTCCTGGAGTTGGGTAATCTCCTGTAAAGTACCAATCTCCTAAATTTTTAGGACAAGCTTCATGTAAACTTTCTACTGTTTGATATATAATTTCTACCTCTGCTTTTATTTCTGGAGAACTAAGCAATTCTCCAATTTTTTTAGAGATCTCTTTCGCTGTAAAAGGCTTATAAAATTCTTTTACGTAGTTTATTACTTCTTTGTCTGGCTTATTTACTTGCGTTAAACATTTTTCGTAAATACCTTTAACAACATCCATAGAGCCTTTATCTTGGTGTAATGCCAACGCTGCTCTAAATGCTATAAAATCTTCTAGTTTTGCCATATCTATACCATAGCAATCTGGATATCTAATTTGTGGTGCAGAAGAAACAACTACTATTTTCTTAGGTAACAACCTATCTAGTATTTTTAAAATACTTTTTTTAAGTGTTGTACCACGTACAATACTATCATCTATAATAACAAGGTTATCTCCTTTTTTTACAGAACCATAAGATATGTCATATACGTGCGCTACAAGATCATCTCTACTACTATCTTGCGTAATAAAGGTTCTAAGCTTAGCGTCTTTAATCGCTACTTTTTCTATACGTGGCCTAACTTCAAGTATTTCATGCAACTCTTCAGAAGTAATTTTTCTTCCTATTGATAGTATTTGCTCTTCCTTTTTACGGTTTAAGTGGTTTTGAGCCTCTTTTACCATACCATAGAAAGATGTTTCTGCAGTATTAGGAATGTATGAAAAAACAGTGTTTTTAATATCGTTCTGAATAGATTCTAATATTTGTGGAAAAAGTAATTTACCTAATTCTTTACGTTCCTGGTATATTTCTTTATCACTACCTCTAGAAAAATAGATGCGCTCAAAAGAACAAGCTTTACGTTCTGTTGGCTCTAGTATTTGCTTTATATCCATTTTACCACTCTTTTTAACAATAAGTGCGTGTCCTGGATCTAATTCTTTAATTTCTTCAAAAGGAACATTAAATACGGTTTGTATTGCTGGTCTTTCTGATGCTACAACAACAACCTCATCATCCTTATAATAATAAACAGGTCTTATACCAGCCGGATCTCTAAGTACAAAGCTATCTCCGTGACCTAACAAACCAGACATAGCGTAACCACCATCCCAATTTTTAGCTGCTTTTCTAAGAATTTTACCTAAGTTTAAACGCTCTGCTATTATAGGTGAAGCCTCTAGTTTTGTAAATCCTTCTTTTTTAATTTGCTTGTACAATTTTGCTACGGCATCATCTAAAAAATGACCTATTTTTTCCATAACAGTTACTGTATCTGCCATTTCTTTTGGATGCTGACCAATTTGCACCAAATTGTCAAAAAGCTCATTAACATTTGTCATGTTAAAATTACCTGCAACAATAAGGTTCCTATGCATCCAATTGTTTTGTCTTAAAAACGGATGTACACTTTCTATACTGTTTTTACCAAAAGTACCATAACGCACGTGCCCCAATAAAACTTCTCCTATATAAGGTATATGTTTTTTTTGCAAAGCAACGTTGTCTACATATTCTGGGTTTTCTTGTAAAGCCGAGTTTATACGGTCATTAATTTGAGCAAAAATATCTTGTATTGGCTGACTTTGAGCAGAACGTACTCTACTCATATAACGCTCACCCTGTTTCATATCTAACTTAATGCTGGCAAACCCTGCACCGTCTTGTCCACGGTTGTGTTGCTTTTCCATCATTAAATACATTTTATTTACTCCGTAAAAAGCTGTACCGTACTTTTCTTTGTAATACTCTAAGGGCTTTAACAGCCTAATCATAGAAATTCCACATTCGTGCTTAATGGCGTCACTCATTTCTTATAATTTGATATTAAAAAAAGCCCAAAAAATGGGCTTGTAATTATTATTGTAATTCTATATTAAACTGCGTTAATTCTGCAAATTGGCGCAGTCTCTTGTCTACTTCTGTTTTTTCTAATTTCTCCATGCGCTCTGTTCCAAAACGCTCTACACAAAAAGATGCTAAATTAGAACCGTGAATTATAGCACTCTTTAAATTATCAAAAGAAATATTACCTGAGGCTGCTAAATAACCAGAGAAGCCACCTGCAAAAGTATCTCCTGCTCCCGTAGGATCAAAAACCTCTTCTAAAGGTAATGCCGGTGCAAAAAACACTTTATCATCTTTAAACAATAAAGCTCCGTGCTCTCCTTTTTTAATAACAACAAATTTTGGTCCCATTGTTTGTATTTTGGCAGCTGCTTTAACCAAAGAGTACTCTCCTGTTAATTGTCTAGCCTCTTCATCATTAATTGTAATAACATCTATATGTTTAATTACATTTAACAATTCATCTAATGCATTGTCCATCCAAAAATTCATTGTATCTAAAACAATAAGTTTTGGTTTTTTTGTCATTTGTTCAATAACACTCATTTGGACGCTAGGATGTAAGTTTCCTAACATTACAACATCTGCTTCTTTATAACTCTCTGGAACTACAGGTTTAAAATCTGCCAATACATTTAGCTCTGTAGCTAAAGTATCTCTAGAATTTAAATCGTTATGGTATTTACCTTTCCAAAAAAATGTTTTACCGCCTTTAACTACTTCTAAGGAAGATAAATCTACATTTTTACTCTTTAATAAGTCTAGGTGTTCTTGAGGGAAATCTTCACCAACAATAGATACTATTGCAGAGTTAACTTTAAATTGTGATGCAGCTAAAGCTATGTAAGTTGCTGCGCCACCAAGAATAACGTCTGTTTTACCAAAAGGGGTTTCTATAGCATCAAAAGCTACCGTACCCACAATTAACAATTTGCTCATATAAGTTAATTTTGGTGCAAAGATACATTTTTGAAATAGCAATTCCGATTCATTAGAACATCAATTTATAAAAACAAGAAAAAGTGCTATTTACGACCAAAATCTGCCGGAATTTCTCCCCACGCTTTGGTTTCCCATTTTACAATTGTTGTTGTGTATGTATTTGTTTTTAACCAATCTTCGGCTCTACGTATTAGCTCAAATACATCTTTATTTTTTGCAGACTCTTTTAGCTTACTATTGCACTTTTTTTTAAGAACCCAGCTCATAGCAGTTCTAGAATCTGTATAAATTATACGGTCACTATTATTTTTTTTTTAAATAAGCTAGGCCATGTACCAAAGCTAAAAACTCTCCTATATTATTGGTTCCTTGTTTAAAAGGTCCTTGTTTAAAAAGTTCTTTGGCGGTTTGCGTAACTACACCACGGTATTCCATAATACCTGGGTTACCACTAGATGCAGCATCTACAGAAATAGAATTGTAGTTTGGCTGCCCTATTTTATCTAACTCTAATTTAGATAGTGTAGTTGTAATTTTTTTCCCTTTGTAATCATCATAACTACCATTAAAGGCCTTTTTTGCAGCTTCAAAAGTTGGAAAAGACTTGTATTGCGCGCCCTTTTCTTTATTAATTGCAGCTTTACACGCAGCCCAAGAATCGTAGATCCCTGGCTTTTTACCTTTCCAAACGGTATAAAATTTTCCTTTTTTACCCATTTAGTTTGATAAAATTTGATCTATTACTTTAGGAAAATGCTCATACTCTAACGCATGTACTTTTTCTGCAATATGCTCTGGAGTATCTTCTTTAGAAACACTTGCTTTTGCTTGATGAATTATTGCTCCTTCGTCATAATTTTCATTTACATAATGAATAGTGATACCTGTTTCGGTCTCATTATTATTTTTTACAGCATTATGCACATGCATTCCGTACATTCCTTTTCCGCCATATTTTGGAAGTAGTGCCGGGTGTATATTTACAATCTTATTAGGAAAGGCTGTGACGAAGTTTTTAGGTATTTTGAGTAGAAAACCTGCTAAAATTATTAAATCTGGATCCATACTCTTAATTATGTTTAAAAGACAGTCAGACTTAGAAAAAGACTCCTTGTTAAAAAATAAACAATTGATATTCAACCTTTTACACCTATCAATAACTTTGGCATCCCTTTTGTTAGTAAATACACTGGCAATAGTAACCAATGAGTTGTCTTTAAAATAATTTGCTATGTTCTCTACATTAGAACCAGAACCAGAAGCAAGTAGAACAATACGTTTCATAGAGCGCTAAATAGGGTTATTATTGAATAAAAAATGAGGTGTAAAATTAACACTTCAATATTAAATTAAATTAAAAATTGACACATTTTAACGACAAATGGTGTATTTAAACCAAAGTTTTTTATTTTTGCCTTCAATTAAAATTATTAAAACAAAATTATTATGTCAGACATTGCATCAAGAGTAAAAGCTATAATCGTTGACAAATTAGGAGTTGACGAAAACGAAGTTGTTACAGAAGCGAGCTTTACTAACGACTTAGGAGCAGATTCTTTAGATACTGTTGAGTTAATTATGGAGTTCGAAAAAGAATTCGATATTCAAATTCCAGATGATCAAGCAGAGAACATTGCAACAGTTGGTCAAGCAATAAGTTATATAGAAGAAGCAAAGTAATTTATTATATCTTGAACAAGATTTAAAAAAATATCCATGTGGTAGTCTTGCTGCATGGATTTTTTTTTTTAATTTACACATATCTAATAAATAGATTTAACAAAATTTGAGTTCATGCAATTAAAGCGAGTTGTAGTTACTGGTCTTGGAGCTTTAACGCCTATAGGCAATAACATAGAAGAATACTGGGATGGGTTAGTAAATGGAAGAAGCGGATGTGCCCCTATTACCTATTATGACGCAGAAAAATTTAAAACCAAATTTGCCTGCGAATTAAAAAACTATAATCCTGCCGATTTCTTTGATAGAAAAGAAGCGCGTAAACTAGATAAGTTTGCACAATATGCAATGGTTTCTGCCGATGAAGCTATTAGTGATTCTAAATTAGATTTAGATACTCTAGATAAATTTAGAGTTGGTGTAATTTGGGGAGCTGGTATTGGAGGTTTAGAAACTTTCCAAAACGAAGTTTTAAACTTTGCTGCCGGTGATGGCACGCCAAGGTTTAACCCTTTCTTTATACCAAAGATGATTGCTGACATTGCGCCTGGAAATATCTCTATAAAGCATGGCTTTATGGGGCCTAACTATACTACAGTATCTGCATGTGCATCTTCTGCTAATGCAATTATAGATGCCCTAAACACAATACGTTTAGGCCATTGTGACGTTGTTGTTACTGGAGGTAGTGAGGCTGCCGTTACTATAGCTGGTATGGGTGGTTTTGGATCTATGCACGCATTATCTACAAGAAATGATAGTCCAGAAACAGCATCTAGACCTTTTGACGCTACCAGAGATGGTTTTGTTTTAGGTGAAGGAGCTGGTGCACTTGTATTAGAAGAATATGAACACGCTGTAGCAAGAGGAGCAAAAATATATGCTGAAGTTGCTGGTGGTGGTTTATCTAGTGATGCATACCATATGACAGCACCTCACCCAGAAGGTATAGGCGTTGTACGTGTTATGGAAAACTGTCTTAAAGATGCTGGTTTAAAGCCAGAAGATGTAGACGCTATTAATACACACGGTACATCTACACCGTTAGGAGATGTTGCAGAACTAAAAGCTATTAGTAAAGTTTTTGGTGAGCACGCACATAATTTAAATATAAACTCTACAAAATCTATGACAGGGCATCTACTTGGTGCCGCAGGAGCAATAGAAGCAATTGCATCTATCCTTGCCATGGAGCATGGTGTTGTACCACCTACAATTAACCATGAAAATGTAGATGAAAATATAGATCCTAAATTAAACCTTACACTTAATAAAGCTCAAAAAAGAGACGTAAATGTTGCATTAAGCAACACGTTTGGATTTGGAGGGCACAATGCATGTGTAATTTTTAAAAAATTAAACTAAGATAATGAGTTTTATCTCCAAAATATTTAATTCCCATCCAGAAAAAGATGGGGATTTTTTTTTAGGAATAACACACATTTTAGGCTTTAAGCCTAAAAAAATAGAGATTTACCGCAAAGCCTTTTTGCACAGGTCTGCAAATAAAAAAGATAAAGACGGTAATCCTTTAAATTACGAACGCCTAGAATTTCTTGGAGATTCTATGCTAGGTACAATTATTTCTAAATATTTATACAACGAAGTTCCGTTAGGAGACGAGGGCTACCTTACTAAAATGCGCTCTAAAATTGTTAGTAGAGAGCACTTAAACGAATTAGGTAAAGATTTAGAACTTATAAAGTATGTAGAGAGCAGAATTTCTAAATCTCATTTTGGAGATAACATACACGGTAATGTTTTTGAAGCACTTGTTGGCGCCATTTACTTAGATAGAGGGTATGATTATTGCGAAAAATTTATAAGCGAAAGAGTAATTGGTCCGTACGTAGATATAGAGCAATTAGAAGGCCGAGTAATTAGCTACAAAAGCTTGGTGATAGAATGGTGCCAAAAACAAAAAAAGCAATTTAATTATAACGTATATGAAGACACCGGTAATGACACGCTAAAACACTTTGCCGTAAAACTATCTATAGATCATAATATAATTGCAAAAGCCAGAGCAACATCAAAAAAGAAGGCAGAAGAAGCTGCTTCTAAACGTGCTTTTTTTGCTTTACAAGACAAAATTAAGAAGTCTAAGTAAAATAATTGTTAACTAAAACGTTTTCGTTTTAAATACCTTGCTTAAACCTTAAAACATACTAGGCTAGTATAAGTTTTAATCCTATATTTACTCTTTCAGACATAAAGAATATGGGAGCTATACATAAAATTTCTGAAGATTTTTTTGAAGATTCTTTTTCATTAATTGCCCTACACAGCAGTCTAGAAGATTACGCAATTGGCTATAATCTTAATTTATTTTTAAAATCTAATTTTAGAAGAGCCAAAATAGATTTAGATGTAAATAAGCGTATTTCTTTTCCTTTTTTTGAATGGGAAGACACAGATAATGATAATTACTGGACTTTAATTAGCAACCATAGTACAATAGAAGAACAAGAGGAACAAGGAGGTCTGTTTGGTAGCGAACTATCATACACAACACACTATCTAGTCCCAGAATATAAGGACGTAGATTACTTTTTAAAAATAGAGCAAGAAAACAAAGAAATTGTTACTTCAATTTTAAAACAAATTGTAAGTATACCAAAAATTGTGACTGCTTATAATATAGATGTTGATAACCTAAAATCTAAAAACAACTTAATTTTTTAACAATGCCAACTAACAAAAAAACAAAAATAGTAGCAACCCTTGGGCCTGCTACAAGCAAAAAAGAAGTTTTAAGAGATATGATTAATGCTGGAGTAAATGTCTTCAGAATTAACTTTTCTCACGCAGATTATTCAGATGTTACAGAGCGTGTTAAAATGATACGTGAATTAAGTGATGAGCTAGGCTCTAACACTTCTATTTTAGCAGATTTACAAGGTCCTAAACTTAGAGTTGGGGTTATGGCTGGCGAAGTTGTTGTTGCTCCTGGCGATAAAATATCTTTTATAACAGGTAAGCCTTTTGAAGGTACTGCAGAAAAAGTATATATGAATTACGCATCTTTTCCTAAAGATGTTAAACCAGGAGAATTAGTACTTTTAGATGACGGTAAACTTATGTTTAAAGTACTTTCTACAAACAAGAAAGATGAAGTTAAAGCAGAGGTTGTACAAGGTGGACCTTTAAAATCTAAAAAAGGAGTAAACTTACCTAATACCAATATCTCTTTACCTGCACTTACAGAAAAAGATATTAAAGATGCAATTTTTGCAATTTCTCAAGATGTAGATTGGATAGCACTTTCTTTTGTACGTTTTAGTCAAGATTTAATTGACTTACAAGCTTTAATTAAGAAACACACAGATCATAAAATTCCTATTATAGCTAAGATTGAAAAACCTGAAGCTGTAGAAAATATAGATAAAATTGTTGCTTACTGTGACGGTTTAATGGTTGCCCGTGGAGATTTAGGAGTAGAAGTTCCTGCACATGAAGTACCATTAATTCAAAAGCAATTGGTACTTACAGCTAAAAAAGCTCGTATTCCAGTAATTATTGCTACACAGATGATGGAGACAATGATTACTAGCCTTACACCAACACGTGCAGAGGTTAATGATGTTGCCAATTCTGTAATGGATGGTGCAGATGCTGTAATGCTTTCAGGTGAAACTTCTGTTGGTAATTACCCTGTACAAGTAATAGAAAAAATGTCTAGCATTTTAATGAGCGTAGAAGGATCTGATCTTATATCGGTACCTCACAACCCACCTCATGTTAAAACTAGTAGATACATTACTAAATCTGTATGTTACCACGCAGCTATTATGGCTAACGAAATTAAGGCAAAAGCAATATCTACATTAACAAATAGTGGTTATACTGCTTTTCAAATTTCTGCTTGGAGACCAAGTGCACATATTTTAGTTTTTACATCTAATAAAAGAATTTTAACACAATTAAACCTTTTATGGGGTGTTAAGGCTTTTTATTATGACAAGTATGTTACTACTGACGAAACTATAGATGATGTAAATGCTATTGCTTGCCAAAAAGGATTTTTAGAAGTTGGTGATATGCTTATTAGCCTTGCTGCAATGCCAATTGCAAACAAAGGTATGGTAAATACACTTCGTGTTACAGAAATAGAATCTTGTAACATTAAAAAATAAACAACCATTTAAGTTTATATATAAATCCTGAGTTATCGCTCAGGATTTTTTTTGTTTATAACCATCCCAAATGTAAGTTAGTATTAATTTAAAAGACTATTAATTTACCTTATTAATACCTGTCTTTATGAAATTTAAATACACTGATACAAAAGTAGATTCTGTTTTTGGAATGACAGATGATATCAAAAAAAATCTAACTTACTTTGACACCAATAAAGACACCATAAGCATTTTATGGAACCAAAATAGCACCCCTGTTACTTTAGAAATAGATAACACAATTATAGAGCTACAACCCAATCAACTAATTACAACCACCTATTTACACCATGTATCTTATCAAAAAACAGAAAAACCTTTAATCGCTTTTATGTTTAACAGGCCTTTTTACTGTATTAGAGATCATGACAGTGAGGTATCATGCAATGGTATTTTATTTTTTGGAACACAAGAGTTACCAATAGTAACCATACCAAAAGACCAAGAACGCAAATTTAGCACGCTGTATGAGATTTTTATAGATGAGTTTAGCACATCTGACAAAATACAAGGAGATATGCTACAAATGCTCTTAAAAAGGCTTATAATTATATGTACGCGTTTGGCCAAAGAACAACTTACTCTAAAAAAGTTAAACAATGAGCAAATAGATCTTGTACGTAGGTTTAATGTTTTGGTTGATGAGCATTTTAAAACCAAACGTAAAGTAAGTGACTATGCAGACCTGCTTTTTAAAAGTCCAAAAACCCTTTCTAATATTTTTGCACTTTACAATCAAAATTCACCACAACAAATAATATTAAGCAGAATTGCTTTAGAAGCAAAACGACTTATGAATTTTACAGACAAACAAAACCAAGAAATTGCTTATGACTTAGGTTTTAACGATCCTGCACATTTCAGTTCATTTTTTAAAAAAATGACCAACTATTCTCCTACCCAATACCGAGAAATACACAAAAAATAGGCTGTCGGGAAATTTCTACAAGCCGTCGGGAAATTGCTATTAACAAATAGCTCTTAATAGATTGCATCTTTGCATTGTAATTATAAAACAACGCAATTATGAACTTAATACATACATCTATTTTTAACCTAATTGAAATATTTAGGTCAGATAAAAAAAGTAAACAACAGACTGTATTAGCTACAGATCATTGTGAAAAAAAGTACCATCACGATTTCTACTGTGATGCAGAAAAACCTTTTATCCAACATTTTCAATAACAAACATTAATACTAACTGTCTTTTAAAATAAATGACATTAAACAAAATAATTATGAGCAAATTTAACGTACCCACAAGAGCAGAAGTAAGCGAAAAAAATCAAGTAATTTTTGATTCATTAGAGAAAAAAGTAGGTTTTGTACCTAACTTATATGCAACATACGCATACTCTAACAACGCATTAGAAAACTACCTTAATTTAAGTGGAGCAAAAACATCTTTATCTGCCAAAGAAAAAGAAGCAGTAAACTTAGCAGTAAGCGAAGTTAATAATTGTATTTACTGTTTATCTGCACACACTGCAATAGGTAAAATGAATGGTTTTTCTGATGAAGAAATACTAGAATTAAGAGCAGGAAAAGCTTCTTTTGACTCTAAATTAAACGCATTGGCTGCTTTAGCTAAAAACGTTACCGAAAAAAGAGGCGCTACAGATGCTACAATTGTAGACAACTTTTTAAACGCAGGTTACACTAAAGAAAACCTAATAGATACTATTGTATTAGTTGGCGATAAAACCATATCTAACTACATACACAGCACAACAAATGTTCCTGTAGATTTTCCTGTAGCACAAGCTTTATAACAAATAAACTTAAACACAATTACAAACAATAAAAACAAAAACAAGATGAAAAATTTTAAAAACGCAATTGCATTAGTAGCCTTATTAGTAGGTATTGTATTTACAAGTAACGCTCAAGATAAAATGAGTAAAGTAATTTCTTTAGAACAAACTAAAGGAGAGTTTACACAGAAAAATTTAACTGTAGCGCCTGGCACTTATGTTTTTGAGGTTGCAAACAATAACGTTGGTCATGATGTAGGTTTTGTACTTGTTAAAAAAGGACAAGATGTTAGCAAACCAGAAAACCACATTAAAACTGCATACGTTACAAAAGCAGTTGCAAACGGTAAAACAGAAAAGTCTAACGCTACTGTTTTAGAAAAAGGGGAATACGTATATTTTTGCCCGTTAAACCCAACAGCAACAGACAACACAATTACAGTAAAATAAAGTTTAATCTTTTTTGTGTGACAAAATCCTTGACTAGCTATTGTAAGCTACTCAAGGATTTTTTGTTTAAATAACCTCTGTTATTTGTATTGTAGATCCGTTAAAAACAAAACTATCACCTGCACTTTTACCTAACAGCAATTTACCTATTGGCGTATTTGCAGATATGCAATACACCTTTTTGCTATTATGGGCATATTCACCTGCAGAAATTGATAAAAAATAATTGTTTTTTTCTGTATACACCAAACTCCCTAAGCCAATTACTGTTGCATTTTTAGTTGCTGTTACCTTAGATAATAACTGTTGCATTTTTTCTGCCTCTAATAATTGCGCACCAAGTTTTTCGCGCTCTAATTGCAACATTGCTCTTCCAGTTTCGTGTTTATCACCTGCACTACTTTTTGTTTCTGATGTTAACGACTCCTGCACACCTGCAATGTTTTTTTGTATTCTAGAAACTCTATTGTTTATAAAACTTGCGCAAAACTTTAAAAGCTCTTCTTTATTTACCATACTACTTTATCTGCTAATTCTTTACCCACTAAGCTACCAATAGCAATTCCCATCCCGCCTAAACGCACACCGCAATACACGTTAGGTTCAACCTCTTTTATTATTGGATTTTTTTGGCTCCCAACACCCATTATACCACTCCATTTTTTATCTATTTTAAAAGGTGTGTTAGGTAAAATTGTTTCTCTTAATATCTCTTCAAGCTTTTGTTGCACTATTTCTGTTTCACCAAAGACCAATGTTTCTTCTGCTTTAAAGTCTAAATTTCGTCCTCCTCCAAATAAAATTCTATTATCAATATTTCTAAAATAATAATATCCTTCGTCTAAATGAAAAGTACCTTTAATATGTAAATTAGGTATAGGTGATGTTACCAAAACTTGCGCCCTAGCCGGCTTAACCTTTTCCTGTAGTAATTCTGCCGCAAAACCATTGGTTGCAACCACTAACTTTTTAGTCTGTAAAGTAAAATTACTTGTTTCTACCGCTACACCATTAGCCGTTGTGGTAAATGCTTTTACACTTGTGTTATTTAAAATTAAAATACCTTTTTGAATGACTTTTGCCAACAAACTCTGCATCATTTTACCAGTGTCTATTTGGGCTTCAAAAATATGTGTAATGTAGTTTTTTTGTATTTTATTAAAGTTGAATTTATTTTGCGTAGACACAAATGCATCACCTTTAAAAACAGAATTTAATAACGTGTTTACACCACTTAATTTACTTAAATAATGTTGATACAATGTAGAGTTAGAATCTAAAAATAGCTCATGACCTCCATAATTTTTATACCCAATAGCTTTGTCTCCTAAATTTGATCGTAATAAGTTTATACCATCTAATCTTTTTTGTACAAGCTCCACAACCTCTTCTTCTGTATGCGAGTCTAAATCTGATACTATTTCTGATATGCTACCAAAACAAGCAAAGCCAGCATTTTTAGTACTAGCTCCCTGCGGCAACATTCCCTTTTCTAAAATTAAAATTTTGGCTTTAGGAAAACGCTCTTTTAAGTACAATGCACAATTTAACCCCACAATACCACTGCCCACAATAGTAAAATCTATTGCAGACAACCACGTTTTATGTTCCCAGTAGCTAAAATTCATTTTACTAAAATAAGAACTAAAACTAAGTAAGTGAATGCAAAAGTGTTATTTGGCATTTTCTAACCCAAAAAAGATTTGGGTTATAATATTTATATCTTCTTTTTTTGCTGATAATGTACCCTCTACACCAACAACTCCGTTCTTAACCACATTGGCTTTAACATCTAGCTTATTTAAAAGTCCAAATAATAAGTTAGACTTAGGAAAGCTTATATCGTTATTTAACTTAGAGAAATCTGCGGTAATATCTAAAAAGTTAGCGCTTTTAAAAACCTCTGTTTTGGGGTTGTTTTTAGCCGTTGCAAACAAACTTACTTTGTCTGTTGATGACACATAAAAGTTATATATTGGCAACGCAGTAAATACGCCTTGCTCTATAGCTCCTTGTGTTTTTAAATAAGTTGACAAGCCGTTTTTATTTACACCTAAATTTACATACATTTTTGGCGCCTCTTTTTCTTGTACAGTTTTCTTTTCTACCTTATTAAAATTATCATCATAATCATAAGTAATAATAGTGTCTTGCTGTTTAGTTTTACCACTTACAGCCAAACTAAAAAACCCATTACTGTATTTTGCAATACTATCTATTTGTAAATTACTTTTTTGTAAAAAAGAGCTATTTTTAAAGGCTGATATAAAGTCTCTCTTGTGATTCTCATTAGCAAAATTATAATCTAAATACATTTGCAAAGATGCATTGCGTACACTATTTACTGTAATTTCTTTTGAAAAAACTGAGGACTCATCAACTTCTAATTGTCCGGCTACAGCTAATTTTCCGTCTTCAAAATTTAAACCAATTACACTTGTTCCTTTTACGTATACAATGTGATCTTTAGTACTTTTTAATTTCTGAATTAGACTATTATTTTTATCTACAATCAACTTTTCTCCTACCAAAACATCTGTAAAAACAACAGAAACCTTTGTAAGATCTATTTTATCTGGTGCAGCCGCAACAGCAAGGTTTTTAGAGTTCCAAGCTATACAAACTTTAGATTTTTCTAAAACTGCGTATTTATAACCTTCTGCTTCCAGTATTTTACCTTTTTTATTTTTTACATACTCTTTTACATATGCAGTAAAACCTGTAAAATTATCTATTGGAAATGTAGAAAAGACAGTGTTTTCTACATTTTTAAGTGTATATAAAACTACAGTATATGGTTTTAGATTAATGCCTTTTTCTAAAGTAGAATCTTTCTCTTTTTTACTACTTGAAAATGATATGTTATCATAATAAAACTTAGGTGAAGATAGCGCGTCTAAAACTATAGTTTCTTTTATACCGTGTAAATCTATTTTAACAACAGCATCTGCATTTTTATGCACAACACCTAATAAAGATGATGTGTTGTTTACAAACTTATAGCCCCAATAAACTATACCTGCAAGTATAATTATTGGGACTACTATTTTTATTATTTTTTTTAAACGCATATTGCTTAAAACTTAATCTATAAATGCATCTATAAAATTAATAAAGTATGCTAAGCCATTTTTATGTCCTTCTTCTGGAGTATTTAAAACAACTTTAGTACTAGATTTATTCCCCTTTAATTTACCTGTTGTAATTAAAAGATCTTCTGTATTACTAGTTAAAAAGTTTATTTTTCTTTTAAACTCTCTTGGCAACTCATTAACTGGTATTTGAGAAATTATATTTTTACCGTTAACATATGCCGCAGAAGTATTTTTACTAATATTTTTCTTGTGCTCACCACTTACACTACCTTTAAAACTACCATTTCTAATAGCTAACAAATGGTCTTTAGACGTTGCAAAAAACAACACTCCTTTAGCGTGCATTGCATATACATTTACAGGTACACTTCTTGGTGTGTTAAACTTATAAATACCGTTATCTACCGTCATTTCGTTTTCTTTAACAGCAATATTCATAAGCTTGTTAAAAATACTTTCTCCGTTAGAAGTGGCCATAAAAATAAAATCTGGTACCGTTTCTTCTTTAGTTTTCTCTATTGGAATTCTATTGTAGTTTTCATCATAATCATATGTTGTATATGTTACTTGCTTTTTAGCAATATCATTAACTACAAATAACATATCTCCTCTAACCAATTCACCAACAGCTTCTTCATCTAAAAAAATAGATAATAAGTCTGCTCCTAATGGCGCCAAGGTTGCAACTTCTTTATCATAAGAATTAGCAAACATAGATTTCATAAGCTTTGGATACTCTGTAAGTATACCTTCTGTACTTGCATTAACAGACATATAACCTAGCATTTTATCTTGGTTAAAATACTTGTAAAAATCTTTATTCATTTTACCATTGTACATAGCTTTGGCGTGTTTTGCCATAGCATCACTCATAGTATAATCTATGTTTAAAACAGCACTAGTGTTAGTAAAATCTAAGGTAGAAGACATAGAAGAGTTTCTATACAACTCCTCTACATTATACATACCAAAAGCATTACTAAAACCCTGTGTTAACACTAGCTCTTGGTAAAGATTTATGAAATCGCCTGCCCAAGCGTGTGCCTCAAAGTTTTGCTTTCCTAAACTAGCAACATAACTCTTGTTACGCAAAATATTATTGGATGAGTGGTCGCCATTTATAAAAGCTTTTGCTTTTTGTAAATTACGCACTTTTGCTTTTTGAGTTTTAGCTATTCTTCTTGCTTCTCTTTCTTGTCGTTCTCTTTTGTAACGTTCTTGTCTTTTTTTATAGTAATCATCATTAGAGTATGTTGCATCTTCGGTAGATTCAATTACTGTTTCTTCTACTTCTGAAACTTCAATTTCAACCTCCTCAACAGCATCTTCTGCAACGTCTACAGCAGATTCTACTACTTCTTCAACTTCTACTGCATCACTATAATTATAGTAGTCGTTATCTTCGTTTGCATCTTCAGAAATAACAACAACAAGCATTCTATCATTCCAAGCTACAGTAATGCCATCATAATTATCTTGCATATAAGTAATATCACCGTCAGTTTTTATCTTTTCGGTACTACTATTGTTCTTTTTAATTAAGTTATCAAACCCACTTTTAGAACGTAACGGAATAGCAAAGTAATTAGAAAAAACACCTTTTTCTGCTTGCAAAAAATAGTATGCGCTTGCATTAAAATCTATACCTAAATCATTAAGACTTGTTAAGTCACCGTCTGATTCTCTGGCTAGTTCTTTTACCATTTCTTGACCTATTTTAGAGTTCTCAAACTCCTTAATAGAAAACAAATCTGTAACATTACTTCCTTTTATAGTAACAACTGCACTAGAGTTGGCAGGTATATTTTGTATTAAATCTTGTGCTTGCGTTGTATATGCAGCACAACAAATAGTTAGGCTTAATAATAATTTTTTCATTCTTTTAATTGTTGATTAATTGTATGGTATTTTCTAAAGTTTGTTGGCCTGTTATTAAAGGCAATGCAGACACACGCATAAATACTGCCTTTTTATTTGGAGCTATTTTAGCTCCTGAATTAGAAACACTTTTTACAGATGAATTAAACCTATATATTGTTGTGTAACTAGCATCATTAAAAACTTTTTTATCTTCGGATTTAAGCGAATTAAATTTCTTTTTTATACTACCATCATATTTAAAATGTCTTTTAAATTGATGATTTTCATCATTATATGAAAAATTAGTGGTACTAAAACTTGTTTTTTCTCTTCTATTTTGATTGTTAATCATTTCTTTAAAAATTGAATTAACGCTCTCTACAGATGTAAAGTCACAAGCTATAGAAAATATATAATTATCATAATCTGCTGTTTTTTCTATATTAGATATGCCTTGTGTTTTTTTAAGATGATCCACTGCATTTTTCATAGCTAAGTCAATATCCTTTTTAGATGGCACCTTATAACCGTTAACGCTGTCTAAAAGCATAACAGAAGCCAACTTAGACTTACTCTTGCTTAGGTTAGCTGTAACGGTTATACGTCCGCTACCGTCTTTATTAAAGCTAATTTCTTCTAAAATTTCAAAGCAACTTGTAAATAATAGTAAGGAAATAAATAAAGGAACGTACGTGAATAGTTTTTTAAGCATATGAATTGGCATTAAATTATAATAGTAAACTATGTTTTAATGTTAAAATTGTAATTGAAACTAATTTTATTAGTTAGACTACTAGTACCTAATATTGTTACGCCAGTATTGGAATAATATATTCCCAGTTTAATTTTTTAGCATAATCAAGTGCTGTTAAACCATTATTTGTTGTTACGTTTTTATCTGCCCCCAACTCTAATAATATATTTACAGTAGTTTTATTACCTGCAATTACTTGCCTGTGTAAAACCGTATAGCCAGCTTCATCTTTAATAGTAAGTTCTTCTGGATTTTCTTTAAAGAATTCTAAAAACTGGTCTGCTGTGTTTACACACATTGGGTGCTCTATAAGGTTTTCTGGGTTTTCTTTTTGACCGTGAACTAATAAAATAGCATTAAAATCTCCAAAATTTAAACCCCAAGCATTATCATGTTGTTGCCTAGCTTCTTGGCTCATACCAGATCTTAATACGTGTATTGTAAAGCCTCCGTAGGTTTCACCAGACATAGCAAGCATCCAATCGCTTATTTTATTTACATTACAACTAACAGTTTCACCTTCTGTAACATTTGTTAATTGCATTGGGTTATTAGCCAAAACACCTGTAACTATTTCACCATCAAAATTTATATCACGAACCCACATATGCTCTACAGTTGGCTCTTCTTCCCCATCAAACATTTGCTCAAAAGGAAACTTCACAATAGCTAAATCATGACCAGGAATAACACGCCTGTGCTCCCAATACAACTCTCTCCAAAAATATTTAAAAGTCTCTTGCGCTCTTTTAAATGCTAATGACATTTTATCATCCTCTTTCGCAAAAAACACTTCTTGCTTATTTTCTGAATTGCTCATATATTTTAATTTCTGTTGAATTCATTTTTTTAACACTACAAAGGTATAGTCATAAACAAGTAGCTAACACCCTGTAAACCGTGAAAACCTGAAGGCTAGTTATTGCCAAAAAAAAACTCCGATACTATATCGGAGTTTTTAATTTATTCATCATCTTTACTAGGTTCCATAACAAAACTCTCCATAAAGGCCGTGGTATAATTACCTGCCAAATAATCTGGATGATCCATTAATTGCCTATGAAAAGGAATTGTAGTTTTTACACCTTCAATTACAAATTCATCTAAAGCACGTTTCATTTTGTTAATTGCCTCTTCTCTAGTTTGCGCAGTTGTAATTAACTTAGCAACCATAGAATCATAGTAAGGAGGAATTGTATAACCGCTGTATACGTTAGTATCTAAACGCACTCCATGTCCGCCTGGCGTATGTAATGTAGTAATTTTTCCTGGAGAAGGTCTAAAATCATTTCTAGGATCCTCTGCATTAATTCTACATTCTATAGAGTGTAATTTAGGGTAGTAATTTTTACCAGAAATTGGCACTCCACCAGCAACTAAAATTTGCTCACGTATTAAATCGTAATCTACTACTTGTTCTGTTATAGGATGCTCTACCTGTATTCTGGTATTCATCTCCATAAAGTAAAAGTTACGGTGCTTATCTACTAAAAATTCAATAGTACCGGCCCCTTCATACTTAATATATTCTGCCGCCTTAACTGCTGCAGCTCCCATATCATCACGCAGCTTATCTGTCATGAATGGAGAAGGAGTTTCTTCTGTCAATTTTTGGTGACGTCTTTGTATAGAACAATCTCTTTCTGATAAGTGACAGGCTTTACCGTACTGGTCACCAACAACTTGTATCTCTATATGTCTTGGTTCTTCAATAAGTTTTTCCATGTACATAGCACCATTACCAAAAGCGGCAGTTGCTTCTTGTACAGCACTTTCATAAAGAGCTTCCATTTTATCTTCAGACCAAACAGCACGCATACCTTTACCACCACCACCAGCAGTTGCTTTAATCATAACAGGATATCCCATTTTTTTAGCAACTTTTTTAGCTTCGGCAACATCTTTAAGTAAACCGTCAGAACCAGGAATAGTTGGTACACCAGCTTTTTTCATAGTCTCTCTAGCACTAGCCTTATCTCCCATACGGTCTATATGCTCGCCAGATGCGCCTATAAATTTAATATCATGCTCTGCACATATTTTAGAAAACTTAGAGTTTTCTGATAAAAAACCATAACCTGGATGTATTGCATCTGCATTTGTAATTTCTGCTGCTGCAATAATATTTGGTATTTTTAAATAAGATTCATTACTAGGAGCAGGGCCAATACATACAGCCTCGTCTGCAAACCTAACATGCAAACTCTCTTCGTCTGCCTTAGAGTATACCGCTACCGTTTTAATTCCCATTTCTTTACAGGTCCTAATAATACGTAAGGCTATCTCTCCCCTATTTGCAATAAGTATTTTTTTAAACATCTTATGAAATTTTAAATTTTAATTCTAAATTCTAAAAAACTAAAAGTATTTAGCGTCTAAAATTTCTTATGATGGATCTACTAAAAATAAAGGTTGGTCAAATTCTACTGGAGAAGAATCATCTACCAATACTTTTACAATTTTACCAGAAACTTCAGATTCTATATCATTAAAAAGTTTCATTGCTTCAATAACACAAAGAACATCTCCTTGACCTATAGTATCACCAACTTCTACAAACACAGGTTTGTCTGGAGATGGTTTTCTGTAAAAAGTACCAATAATTGGCGACTTTATAGTAATGTATTTATCGTCATTACTTTCTTCTTTTGCAGGTGCAGCTTCAGGCGCAGCAGCTGGTGCTGGTGCAGCAGCGGCAGGAGCCATTTGAGGTTGCCCCATTGGTATTTGTTGCAAAATAGTTGTCTCTCCACCAGAGTTTAACGCTCCTGTTCTAATGGTAATTTTAATGTCTTCCATTTCTAATTTAACTTCGCTAGCGCCAGATTTAGCAACGAACTTAATTAAACTCTGAATTTCTTTAATATCCATAAAAATTAGATTTTGTTTAGTTGTAAGTTTTTATTTTTTGATTAAGAGTTATAGGCCCATTTTAAGAAAATAGAACCCCAAGTAAAGCCACCACCAAATGCAGCAAATACTAAGTTGTCTCCTTTTTTTAGTTGATCTTCGTAGTCTGCTAATAATAATGGCAATGTAGCAGAAGTTGTGTTTCCGTATTTCTGAATGTTCATCATTACTTTAGAAGAATCTACACCCATTCTGTTAGCTGTAGCATCTATAATGCGTTTGTTTGCTTGGTGTGGTACCAACCAATCTACATCTTTTTCTTCTAAACTATTACGTTCCATAATTTTTGCTGAAACGTCTGCCATATTAGATACAGCATATTTAAAAACAGATTTTCCGTCTTGAAAAACGTAATGTTGTTTATTTTTTACAGTTTCTTCAGATGCTGGTAATAAAGATCCACCTGCATCAATTTTTAAGAAATTACGCCCAATACCATCAGACCTTAAGTATTCATCTTGAAAACCTAAGCCCTCTTCATTAGGCTCAAAAAGTGCGGCACCTGCGCCATCACCAAAAATTATACAGGTAGTTCTATCTGTATAATCTAAAATAGAAGACATTTTATCTGCCCCTATTAATAATACTTTTTTATACCTACCAGATTCTACATAACTACTAGCTGTAGACATACCGTATAAAAAACTAGAACAAGCCGCTTCTAAATCAAAAGCAAAAGCATTAGTTGCACCAATCTCTGAGGCTACAAAAGCTGCCGTAGCTGCTACTTGTAAATCTGGAGTTGCAGTACCAACAATAATTAAATCTATCTCTGTTGGATCTATGCCTCTTTTTTGCAATAAATCTTCAGCTGCTTTAATTGCCATAAAAGAAGTTCCCTTGTCATCTCCTTTTAAAATTCGCCTTTCTTTGATACCTGTCCTAGTGGTAATCCACTCATCATTTGTATCTACCATCGTTTCCAGTTCTTTGTTAGTTAAAACATAGTCAGGAACATACTTACCTACTGCAGTTATTGCCGCTGATACTTTACCCATATATAAGTTTGATTTTTTAATCAAAAAGTTTCAAAAAAGTCTAAAAATCATGGAAAATTAGTCAATTTTTACGACTTTTTACCAAAACTGTTTATTTTTTGATAAAAATTGATGAAAAATAAAAAAACCCTCACTTTTACGGTGAGAGTTTTGAAGATTGTACAAAGATAGAATTAAGCTACTGCTTCTTCTGTTTTGTCAATTAATATTTGTCCACGGTAGTATAATTTACCTTCGTGCCAGTGTGCTCTGTGGAACAAGTGAATTTCTCCTGTTGTTGCATCTTTTGCAAGTGTTGGAGCTACCGCTTTATAGTGCGTTCTTCTCTTGTCTCTTCTGGTTTTTGAAATTTTTCTCTTTGGATGTGCCATTATGAAACTTTATTTATCCGTTATTAATTTTTTTAATGCGTCCCATCTGGGATCAATATCTTCTTTATTTTCCTTTTCTTCTCTTGGTTGTAGCTCTTCTAACTTATCTACGGCTTTAGATCTTAAAGTGCCATCCAGTACTCCCGGATGAATTCTTTTAGACGGAATAGCCAATACCAGCATTTCGTATAAATATTGCGAAATATTAACCTGATGTTCTCCGTGAGGAATTATCAGTATTTCTTCATTCTCATCATTATACTCTTCGCCAAACTTTACTACCAGTTCTAACGTAGAACTTATAGCTTGGTCATAAGGTTCACTAGAAATATCACAGAAAACATTTACTGTTCCTTCTGCAATCATCTCTAACTCCAACATTGTACTCATTTTATTTAACTTTACCTCTATATCTATATTGGCATCATTAAACTCATTGTACTCAAAAGATTCAAAGAACTTATTGTCTATTTTATACTCAAAACTGTGCTTTCCCTGCTTTAATCCAGAAAAAGGAATGGAAAACTCCTTTAGCTTCATCATAACAACACTATATTTATAAGTACCAGCCTCCTTAAAGGCGGGTGCAAAGATATTATTTTTTTAATTAAACCCAACTATTATGCGTAAATATATTACTACTTAATAGTTTAGCTATTGTTTTGCCCTATTTTAGGGGCTAATTTCACTTAAATTTATAAAAAATATTTTACTCTTTCCTCTTTAAACGTTGTTTTTTTAGAGGATTCTGAGTTAATTCTTTATACTCCTCCCTGTTTTTAAAGATTTTTAATGCCGTAAAAACTGCTTCTTTAAAAGAACTATGGTCTGCTTTTCCTTTACCTGCAATTTCATATGCGGTACCGTGATCTGGCGATGTACGTACTTTAGATAAACCTGCTGTATAATTTACTCCTTTGCCAAAGGATAATGTTTTAAAAGGTATTAATCCTTGGTCGTGATAGGCTGCTAATATAGCATCAAAATTACTGTAAGCATCAGACCCAAAAAAACTATCTGCAGAATAGGGACCAAAAACCATTTTTCCCTGATTTTTTAATTCTGTAATTGTTGGTTTTAAAACAGTATCATCTTCTTTTCCTATAACACCATTATCTCCGCTATGCGGATTTATACCTAATAGTGCTATTTTGGGTTTTTGTATTGCAAAATCTTCTTTTAAAGAACGCTCTATTGTAGCTACTTTTTCTTTTATAAGCTTTGCTGTTATTGCGCTTGCAACATCTTTAACAGCTATATGGTCTGTTAACAGTCCTACTTTTAAAGAGCTTGTTACCATAAACATTAAGCTATTGCCACCTAATTCTTTTGCTAGATAATCTGTATGGCCTGGAAAATTAAATTCTTCAGACTGAATATTATTTTTATTTATTGGTGCAGTAACCAATACATCAATCTTATCTTCTTTTAATGCTTTGGTTGCTGCTTGCAAAGATTTTAGTGCGTAATCTCCACTCTCTTTAGTTGCTTCACCAAACTGAGTTTTTGGAACTTCTTTCCATACATTAACCACATTAATTTTGCCTGCTATAGTTTTGTCTGCATCTGGTATACCATTGTAGTTTATATTTAAACCTAACTCTTTCTTCTGAAAAGAAATGGTTTTGTTTGATGCAAAAATAACTGGAGTGCAAAAATCTAACATACGGTTGTCTTCAAAAGTCTTTAAAACAACTTCACAGCCAATTCCGTTTAAATCGCCTATAGAAATTCCTACCTTAATTTTTTTGCCTTCTTGCATAATTCAACTGTATAATGTCTAAATTTACACCGCAAAATTACTTAATTAAAACGATATGTTTACTGGGATTATAGAAACTTTAGGGAAAGTAACCGCATTACGTAAAGAAGACACCAACCTACACATTACAATAAAATCTACTTTAACACCAGAGCTTAAAATAGATCAAAGTGTTGCTCACAATGGTGTTTGCCTTACTGTTGTTGCTATAGAAAATGATACTTACACAGTTACTGCTATTGATGAAACATTGCAAAAAACAAGTATTGGGGCTTTAGAATTAAATTCTACGGTAAACTTAGAGCGTGCTATGATATTGGGCACAAGATTAGACGGACACATTGTGCAGGGGCACGTAGACCAAACTGCTGTTTGTACTGCTATTGAAGAGCAAGATGGTAGCTGGATTTTTAATTTTGAATATGATGATAAATACAACAACGTAACTATTGAAAAAGGTTCTATTACAATAGACGGCACAAGTTTAACTGTATTTAATTCTGAAAAAAACACGTTCAGCGTAGCTATTATACCTTATACTTTTGAAAACACTGTTTTTAATACCTATAAAGTAGGTACAGTTGTAAACCTTGAGTTTGATGTTATTGGTAAGTATGTTGCTAAACTAATTGCAAAATAAAAACTTATATTTTTTAATATTAAAGCCGTGTGTATCTCTTTTAGAAATATACACGGCTTATTTTTTTATTAAAGAATATTTGTTTTCATTTTATTCCAAGCTTTTACTAATAAAAAACCTGCCACTAATGCAATACCTGTAAATATTATCCCTTTTGTTTTTTCGCCATAAATCCAATACCCTGTTGCAAACATACAGGTATATATAAGGACACAACCTAGCACCATAGCTCCTATACCAGATGGCACACTCCATTTTTCATTTGGATTTACAATTTCTATATTGTCTGCTTTAGCATCTATTACAACCTTTTCCCAGCCTGGGCCTCCTGGTTGTATTTTTTTATAAAAACTATTTAAGACTTCTTTAGACTCTGGCTTAGTCATAAACGTAGCTGCTACCCAAATTATGGTTGTTATTAATACTACAAATGGTATTTGAAACCAATCTGGAAAAACTCCTGTATCTAAAGCAAAAAGGTAGTTTCCTAGCGGAGTCACTTTTAACACTATAGATAAAACTCCTGATGCAAACATTGCTGCAATCTCTGTCCAAGCATTAATACGCCACCAAAACCAACGTAAAATAAAAATTAGTCCGGTACCGGCTCCAAACAACAATAACATATCAAAAACCTCCATAGCATTTTGCATTAACAAGGCCAAACAAGCACTTAATACCATTAACACAACAGTAGAAAGTCTACCAACAGCTACCAATTGTTTTTCTGATGCATTAGGATTTACTTGTTGCTTGTAAAAATCATATACTATATAAGATGATCCCCAGTTAAGCTGAGTAGAAATTGTACTCATATAAGCAGCTATTAATGATGCTAACACCAAGCCTAATAATCCGCTTGGTAATTTTGTTAGCATAGCAGGGTAAGCCAAATCATGTCCTAATTTATCTGCTGCTATATTAGGAAAAGCTTCTGCTATACTAGCAACATCTGGGTAAACAACTATAGATGCTAAAGCAACTAAAATCCAAGGCCAAGGGCGTAATGCGTAATGCATAATATTAAAAAAGAAAGTTGCACCAATAGCATGGTTTTCATCTTTTGCAGCCAACATACGTTGTGCAATGTAACCACCGCCACCAGGTTCTGCTCCTGGATACCAAGAACTCCACCATTGTACAGCTAAAGGAATAACTAATAAGGTAATTACAGCATTTGTATTGCTAAAATCTGGTAAAATAGATAATTTCCCTTTCACATCTTCATGTGTTAGTAAGCTTGTTACTCCGCCTACTTCTGGTAAATTTACTAAGTAATACGCTGCTCCTATAGCACCGCCCATTGCTACAAAAAACAATAAAAAATCTGTATACACAACACCTTTAAATCCGCCTAATGCACTAAAAGTAACCGTTATTAAACCTGCGCTTACTACTGTTTGCCAAGGCTCTAAACCTAGCATTATTCCTCCAATTTTTATTGCTGCTAGTGTTACAGCAGACATTGTAATTACATTAAATATAACACCTAAGTATATAGACCTAAATTTTCTTAAAAAGCTGGCCGGTTTTCCACCATAACGTAATTCATAAAACTCTAAATCTGTATTTACATTAGATTTACGCCAAAGCTTTGCGTATACAAAAACAGTTAACATACCTGTAATTAAAAATGCCCACCATACCCAGTTACCAGAAACACCATCTGTCCTAACAATATCTGTAACTAAATTAGGAGTATCTGTAGAAAATGTTGTTGCCACCATAGACAAACCCAACAACCACCAAGGCATTGTTCTTCCCGATAAAAAATATTCTGATGAACTTTTTCCTGATTTTTTAGAAACAACAATCCCAATACCCAAAACAATTGTAAAAAAAACAATGATTAGCGTATAATCCAGTGCACTTAATTCCATTTTTTAGTAGTTGGTTAATTAGTAAAGATATTATTTTTTACAATACTTTTGTCTTTTTTAGCTAAACGCCAATTATGGGTCTATTAATAACAGCAAATATTTCTACAACTGCATGGGTCTTGGCTTTTACAGCCGTATTTGTAATGGGTGTTTCTAAATCTGGACTAAAAGGTATTTCTATAATTGTAGTTACTCTTATGGCTTTGGCTTTTGGATCTAAAGCATCTACAGGCCTGCTTGTTCCGTTGCTTGTTATTGGAGATATTTTTGCCGTAATTTATTATAGTAAATATACCCAATGGAAATATATTATTAAGTTTTTACCTTGGATGGTTGGCGGTATATTAATAGGTGTATTTGTTGGCAAAGACTTACCAGAAGCCTCTTTTAAATACTGTATGGGAGGCATTATTTTAGTTACTGTATTAATGATGCTTTGGTGGGACCAAAAAAAATCTAAAAACGTACCAACACATTGGGCTTTTGCAGGTTCTATGGGCTTACTTGCTGGTATTACTACTATGATTGGTAATTTGGCAGGCTCTTTTTCTAATATCTACTTTTTAGCAATGCGTTTACCTAAAAACCAGTTTATAGGAACTGCTGCATGGCTTTTTTTAATTACCAATGTTTTTAAGCTACCTTTTCACATTTTTGTTTGGCATACGATCACAAAAGAATCGCTTACATTAAACCTTAAACTTTTACCTGCTATTTTTGTTGGTTTTATTATTGGCACCTTTTTAGTAAAGTACATTAAGGATAAATTTTTCAGAAAAATGATACTAATTCTTACAGCTATAGGCGCTTTACTAATCTTGCTTAGATAATTAATTGGTTTTCCCTGTAATAATCTTATATTCATACGTAAAATCATTAAGTTTTCTATATCCCCTATGAAAAATTTAACCTCGCTTATTTTACTTTTCTTTATTAGTAGCTACATTATTGTTGGTCAAAATCTTTTTCCTCCAATACACAATTATAAAATATTTGATTACAATGCCGCTAGTAAAAATTGGGGGTTAGCCACCAATGAAGATGGCGAATTATTTTCTGCCAACAACGCAGGCCTTTTACACTTTAATGGTGAGGAGT
The DNA here is from genome assembly GCF_002813425.1 of Cellulophaga sp. RHA19. Classification (NCBI taxonomy): domain Bacteria; kingdom Pseudomonadati; phylum Bacteroidota; class Flavobacteriia; order Flavobacteriales; family Flavobacteriaceae; genus Cellulophaga; species Cellulophaga sp. RHA19. The sequence goes on along the minus strand of NZ_PHUL01000001.1, from coordinate 1,025,847 downwards.
GGAAACTTAACACCTTGCCTAGTAAAACTACCATACGCTCTGTTGCCTGTATTAATAATAAAGTATACACAGGTTCTTATGAAGAATTTGGATTTTGGGAAAAAGATAGCCTAGGTGTTTTAAAATACACATCATTAACTCATCTTATAAAAAACCACGTATTTACTAGTGAAGAATTTTGGCAAATTATTCCTTTTAATGATGCTATTGTATTTAGGTCTTTCTCTAAAGTATATGTTTACAAAGACAATAAAATAACAGTAATTAAGGCTGATATTATAGTAAACAACATTACAAAACACAATAACCAAATTATAGTTGCTGGCGGTGATGATGGGCTGTTTTATTTAAAAGGAGACACACTAAAACCTCTTGTACTAAAGAACAACATATCTTTTGTAAATAAAACTGTAGTAGATATGGCTTCTACTAATGAAGGTTTATTAATTGGCACTAAGTTAAATGGTTGTTATATAATTAAGAATGAAGAAATTAAAACTTGGAATAGCACTATTAACGACACATTAAAACAACATCAGTTAAATAAAATAATAGTATTAAATCAAAATAAAATTGCTTTTGGCACCATAAAAAACGGACTTTTTTTATACGATAACCACACTAAAACCTACAAAAGCATTAACCGTGAAGTAGGGTTACAAAATAACACTATTTTATCTATGGTTCCTTATAAAAATCAACTTTGGCTTGGTTTAGATAACGGAATAGACCATATACAATTAGATCATGCAGTTACTTATTATACAGATTTTACAGGTGTTTTAGGTACTGTTTACGATATTGCCTTGTACAATAATAAAGTATACTTAGGTTCTAATACGGGCTTATATTATGTAGATAATGATGTATTGCATTTTGTTAAAGGAACTCAAGGTCACGTCTGGGATATTGCCGTTGTTAACAATGAACTTTTTTGCGGACATAACACAGGAACGTTTAAGTTAAATAAAGATGGCTCGGTTAAAGTATCTACTATTTCTGGAGGCTATCAAATAGAAAAAATACCAGAGAATAAGTCATCCTTTTTACAAGGCACTTATACAGGTATAGCAAAATATAGTAAGGATAATGACAACCAATGGTCTGTAGAAAGACTTAAAGGTTTTAATTTACCTGTTAAAAAATTGTGTTTTGAAGATGATAAAACGCTTTGGGTTGCACACCCATATAAAGGTTTTTATAAACTTAAACTAAACAGTACTTACGACTCTGTAATTAGTACTAAAGAGTATAACGGACAAGACGCACCTAACAAATACAATGTTAAGCTATACAATATTAAAAACCAGATTGTATTTTACAGTCAAGGAAATTGGTATAAGTACGATCCTATTTTAGACAAAATTGTAACATTAGAAGAGTTTAGTTCTTTTAAAAACAATGAGCTGTTGTATTACAACAATGATCACTTTTGGTTTATAGATAACGAAAACAGTAAAAAAATTACTTATACCAACTTTAAGGAAGACAATATTATTATTGAAAACCAAAGCTTAAAAAAACGTATAATTCCTGAAGCCGAAAACATTATAAAAGTAAACGACTCTACATTTTATTTTACTTTAGTAGACGGTTACAGTCAAATAAACTTTAACAAGCTAAACAACCAATTAAAAGATAACAACAGGTTGCCAGTTCCTAAACTAATTAGTTTTAATGGTAAGGAAAATAGCTACCCAATACACACAAAAAGTATAACTTTACCTTATAAAGATTCTCGTAACATTACTGTAAAAATTGCATCTTCGGGCATAATGCATCCAAAGTACTATTATAGTTTAAATGGTAAGGATGCGCAGTTTGCAGAGCTAAATAACGGACTTATATCATTTCAAAATTTAGGCTACGGTAGTTATGCTTTAGAAGTATTTGGTGTTGGTATAGATAATAAAAAATCGGTTCCAAATAACATCAACTTTACTATAAAAGCACCTTGGTACTTATCTGGTCCCGCAATATTAATTTACTTTTTACTAACTATAGTCTGCGTAATTCTTATCAGAAAATATAATAAGTATAAGCTAAATATAAAGCATAATAAGCTAAAGGAACGCTTGCAGCATGAACAAGATGAAAAAATTGCGCTTTTAGAAAAGGAAAAGCTAGCTAAAGAAATAAAACTTAAACAAAAAGAGTTAGCTAATACCACACTTAATATTGCCAAAAAGAACGAGATAATTCTTGATCTTAAAAACTTACTAACTCAAAATAAAGATAAGTTCCCTAACCAACAACGTTATAAATCTTTTATGAAAAGGTTAAACAATTCTGTTAACAATAAAGAGGATTGGAAACGTTTTGAAATGAATTTTAAAGAGTTACATAGCGACTTTTTTGAAAACTTACTTAAACAATACCCTAAGTTAACTCCTAAAGATTTAAAATTGTGTGCTTATTTAAAAATGAACCTGTCTACCAAAGAGATAGCGCCATTAATGGCCATTACAATTAGAGGTGTAGAAATACATCGTTACCGTTTACGTAAAAAGTTAAACATAGACAGTTCAGAAAACATATCTAACTTCTTAATCACCTTTAAATAAAGGTTTTTCTTTCAAAAACGGCTTAACAATTACCTAACACGAGGTACATCATTACTACATCAAAGTGTTAAAAGTGTATAAAAAACAAAGTCACAACACTACTGCAAACCATACTATTGGCGGTATATAGCCCATTTTAGGTGTTGATGTAGTTTTTATGTAGTTACCAAAACACCTCTGGATACCTTGTTTTATTAATTTAGTAAAAATCTAACTCAATTTTTAATGTATTATGAAAATACTCAATCAAATATTATTAATCTGCTTTATTCTGTTCGGGATATCTGCCTACGCCCAAGAGAATATAATGGTTAAAGGACAAGTAGTAGACAATAATGGTACACCTTTACTTGGTGCCAGTATTATTATTAAAGGTACTACAACAGGAACACAAACAGATTTTGATGGCTATTACCAATTAAACAGCGTTCCTAACAACGGAACTTTAGTTGTAAGCTATATTGGTTTTATCACATCAGAAATTGCTGTAAATAGTTCCGACGCAATTAATATAACCTTAGAAGAAGATGCAGAGTCTTTAGATGAAGTTGTTGTAATTGGTTATGGTGAAATGAAGTCTAAAGATTTAACCTCATCTATAACCACTGTTAAAGCCGAGGAATTAGCAGCTGTACCTACAGGTTCTGCAATGCAAGCTATGCAAGGTAAGGTTGCTGGTATGCAAGTAGTAAGTAGTGGTTCTCCTGGGCAAGGACCAACTATTAGAGTAAGGGGTATAGGATCTTACAACACGGGAGCTTCTGCTCCTTTATATGTTGTAGATGGTATGTTTTTTGACAATATAGACTTTTTAAATACTGCAGATATAACATCTATTTCTGTTTTAAAAGATGCTTCTGCTTCTGCAATTTATGGTGTTAGAGCCGCAAACGGTGTTGTTTTAATAGAAACAAAATCTGGAGCTTTTAACAAAAAAGCAGAAATTACATATGATGGCTATACTGGTTTTCAGGTTGCACAAAACGTTTTAAAAGTTGCCAATGCAGAACAGTTTACAACCTTAGCTCTAGAATCTGGTTCTGCACCAGATGCAGACTATATTTTAAATGCAATGCAACGCTACGGTCGTAGTAGAGTTAACCCAAATATACCTAATGTTAACACAGATTGGTATGATGAAATTATAAGGCCAGCACTAATACAAAACCATAGTATTGGTGTAACTGGTGGTAGTGAAGATGTTAGTTATTCTGTAGGTGCAAATTACTTTGGACAACAAGGTATATTAGACACTAAAAATGAATATGAGCGTTTTAACTTAAGAAGTAAAATAGAGTTTAATGCTAACGACTGGTTAAAAGTTGGTGCTAACACGGTAATTAGTAACGCTACTAGGTATGATGGCGATAACTCTGCTTGGCGTGCAGCTTACTTTGCTGTACCTATTTTACCTGTATATGATGAGGTTTTAGCTAACGACCCAGATGTTTTCCCTACAAACTACGCTAATGCTCAAGACTTAGGCTACAGAGGTGGCCAAAACCCTTTTCCCCTTTTAGATTTTAATGAAAACAGAACAAAAATTAGAAATGTACTTGCTAATTTTTATGCAGAACTAGACTTAATACCTACTAAACTTAAGTTTAAAACTGCATACAATCACAACTACCAAACTTTTGAGTACAGAAGTGTTAATTTACCGTACTACATTGGTGATAGTTTTCAGAGGCCAGATGCCTCATTAACAAAAAGTAACACAACAATATCAAACCAAATATGGGATAATACATTAACCTATAAAGAATCTTTTGGTAATCATGATGTAACTGTTTTAGCTGGTACTTCGTTTAGAGACGAGTCTTATCAGTTTTTAACTGCCACAGGATTAAACTTTCCGTTGTCTGGTGAAGAAGCTTATTATTTAGACCAAGCACAGACTATTGTAGAGAATAGTGTTGGTGACGGTGGAGCAAGAGAATATGGTTTCTCTTATTTTAGTAGAGTATCTTATAATTATGATGGCAAATACCTGCTTTACGGAACCTTTAGAGCAGACGGAACTAACAAATACCAAGAAAAATGGGGTTACTTCCCTACTGTGGGTGCTGGTTGGGTAGTGTCTGAAGAACCTTTTATGCAAAACAATGGTGTTTTTGATTTTCTTAAACTACGTGGTAGTTGGGGTAAATTAGGTAATGACAATGTTTCTGGTAGTAACGGCTCTATTACTTCTTCTGTAGTTACAACTGCGCTAGGAGACACTATGTTTAGCGGTCTAAATACAGGTAGTGATTTTACTTCTTTAAAATGGGAAGTTACAGAGGAAACTAATATTGGTATAAATGCTAGTTTTTTAGCTAACAATTTATCCTTAGAGGCAGATTATTATGTTAGAGATACAAAAGACGCAGTTATTCCTGTACAAAGACCATTAATACCTGGTTCTACCAGACAAAACGTAGGGGAAATTAGAAACTCTGGTTTTGAGATGTCTTTAAACTGGAGTAAAAAAGTATCAGATAATTTTAGTTATAACATTGGCGGTAATTTTTCTACACTTAAAAATGAAGTATTAAGTTTAGATGGCCAACAATACATAGATGCTGGCTCAGCAGAATTTCGTCAGCGTTCTATAGTTGGTGAACCTCTTTACGCTTTTTATGGTCGCGAAGTTGTTGGTATTTACCAAAATGAAGCAGAAATACTTGCAGACCCTGTTGCCGTAGCTAATAACTTAGTTCCTGGCGATTTTAAATACAAAGAAAACGGTGGTGACCCTACTACTATTGATGATGATGACCGCGTAGTTTTAGGGTCTTACCTGCCAACATACTCGTACGGATTTAACTTTGGGTTTAACTACAAAAATTTTGACTTTACAGCTACTGCTTCTGGTCAAGGTGGTAACAAAATACTTAACCGCAAAAGATTAGAGGTAATTTTTACTAGTGATACTAACTGGGACAGAGACTTTGCTGTAAACCGTTGGCACGGTGAAGGTACTACAAACTCTTACCCATCTGCAGCCGCAGTACGTAAAGGATGGAACCAAAAATTAAACGATTACTACGTAGAAGATGGTGACTACTTTAGAATTCAGAACATAACACTTGGGTATACTATTAACAAAAACGGTAAACTAAAAGGTGTTCCTAGAACTCGTATTTACCTAACAGCAGAAAAACCGTTAACCATTTTTGGTTATAACGGGTTTAACCCAGAGGTTGCTAATGGTATAGATAACCAAACATATCCTATCCCTGCAGTATATACAATGGGAGTTAACATTAAAATATAAGACTTATGAAACTGTATAAAAAACATATATCACCTCTACTTATACTAGCATTTATTGCATCGGTATTTGTAGGGTGTTCAGACAAGTTAGATGAGCCACAAGAAAATAACAATTTTGCTGGTGGCACAGATTTTACAAAAACCGAGGATATGATTTTATCTGTCATTGGTGTTTATGATGCTTTTCAGTCTCGTGGATGGGAACAACCTTTATTAATTTCTGTTCGTGGAGATGATGTTAATGCTGGTGGTTTAGGAGATCAACAAGATTTTTCTGAAACAGACCTTTTTACCTACAATAAGGATTACTGGATGTACAATTCTCTTTGGGAAAATGTGTACGTAGACGTAATTACTGCACACACTGCAATGGAACAAATTGCTCGTTACCAAGAATTTGCAGATGCAGAAGGTGTAGAAAAAGGAAACCAATATATTGCTGAAGCAAAAGTTTTAAGAGGAATGATGTTGTTTCAAATTTCTCAGGTATGGGGAGATGTTTTTATTCCAGAATCTTCAGATACAGGTGCTCTTTTAAGTGTTACAGAATTGCCTACCAAAGATGAGGTTATGCAACATATATCTGACCAGATGGATGAGGCAATTACATTTTTACCAGACGCAAGACCTAATGAGCGTACAGACATCCCAGGTGGCGTTACTAAATACACTGCTTTAACAATTAAAGCTTTAGCAAACCAAGAACTTAAAAATTACCAAGAAGTTGCTTCTGCTACAGGTCAAATTATTAATTCTGGTAAGTTTAGTTTATTCTCAGATTATTATGAACTTTTTAAAACTCCTGGTAAGTTAAGTGATGAGAGCATATTGGATTTACAGTACTCAGATTTTGGACAGGGAGAAGGAGATCGTGAAGGTCATTTATTTCAACCTTATGGCCCACAAAACTGGACACCTGCAGTTACTGGTGCTGGTTCTGGCTGGGGATTTTATGAGCCTAGCATCAAATTTATAAAGTTTATGTTAGATCGTGGAGAAGCGGTTCGTTTAGAAACTAGCGTACTTTTTACAGATCGTGGTATTGCCGAGCTTCAAACAGATCCAGATTACGCAACTTTACCAAGTTTTGTAAATAAAACTACTAGAGATGGTGATGTTATAGAGGACTATGCTAGAGCACTTTTTTCTAGCGGTAAGCACTACTTACCATCAAACCAACTTATAGAGGGCAGAACAGAGTACGGTAGTAATAAAAACTACAATTTACTACGCTACGCAGAAGTTTTATTAATGTATGCAGAAGCGGTTACACAAGGAGCATCTGCAACATCTATAACTGCAGATAATGCTGTAAACTTAGTAAGGGAGAGAGCTGGTATGCCATCACTAACTGGTGTAACATTAGACGATGTAATAGATGAAAAATTTGCAGAACTAGGTATGGAGTGGGGCAAACGCTATTATGATATGGTTAGACTTGGTAGGTATAACGAATTAAGCTATGACGGAAGAACATTTTCTGAAGATAAAATATACCTTCCTTACCCACAACCACAGGTAGATCAATTTCCAATATTAGGAAACCCATCAAACTAAAAACAAAAAGCAATGAAAAATTTAAAATATACAATAACCTGTTTGGTTTCTGCATTGTTTTTCTATTCTTGTGATCAAGGTATAGATGATATTACACAAGTAGCACCGGGAAAAGATGCTACGGCACCAACAGTTAAAATAAATTACCCTACAGAAGGCACAAAAATTAAGGTACTAGACATTGTTACTTCTATTATTATAGATTTTGAAGTTACTGATGATATAGAAGTTGCCTCTATTAACGTAGCTATAGATAATAACAATATTCAATCTTTTACAAGCTTTAAAGACTACAGACGTGTTTTAATAGATGATTTAGTTTTTGATAATTTAGTTGATGGTACACACCAACTAACTATTACCGCTACAGATTTAGAAGGCAAGACCACTGAAGCATCAGTAAACTTTGAAAAAGAGCCTGCTTACACGTCACTATTTGCTGGGGAAACTCTTTATATGCCTTTTGATGGTGATTACGTAGACCTTATTGGTTTACAGTCAGCAGAAAAAGTTGGCGTACCCGGTTTTGCTGGTGAAAGCGTTGTTGGCACTAATGCGTATTCTGGTGCAACAGATGCTTATTTAGAATACCCTACAGACGGTTTAATTGACGGTGCAGAGTTTAGTGCATCATTCTGGTACAAGGTAGATGCTAGTCCAGACAGAGCTGGTATTTTAGTTATTGGTGATGATGTAGATGACCGTTTTCAAGGTATTAGATTATTTAGAGAGGGTAATGGTGCTGAACAAAGAATTAAAGCTAATGTTGGTACTGGAGCAGGAGAAAGTTGGAATGATGGAGCTGTTATTAATGTAGCAGATAATGAATGGGTTTATATTACACTTGCTATTTCTGCTACAAAAAGTACCATATTTTTTAATGGCATACCAGTAAATACTGCAGACCTATCAGCTCCTGTAGACTGGACAAATTGTAATACGGTTACTATTGGTGCTGGCGGAGAAACATTTAGTTACTGGGATCATAAGTCAGACAACAGTGCTATAGATGAATTACGCTTTTTTAATAGAGCACTAACCACTAATGACATAGAAAATATGATAAACGTTACAAATCCATACACTGGCGTTTATGATGGTGAAATGTTTTATGCTCCTTTTGATAACGACACTAAAAACAAATTTACAACGCAAGAAGCAACTGTAATTGGATTGCCTGGCTTTGCAGATGAAAGTGTTGCTGGTAGTAATTCTTTTGCTAGTACAACAGACTCTTATATAACCTATCCTACAAATGATTTATTAAACGGTACAGAGTTTAGCGCAACATTTTGGTACAAAGTAGATGCTAATCCAGATAGGGCAGGTATTTTAGTTATTGGTGATGATGCAGATGATCGTTTTCAAGGGTTAAGACTATTTAGAGAAGGTAGTGACACAGAACAGAGAATAAAAGCAAATATTGGTATTGGTACTGATGAAAGTTGGAATGATGGTGATGTTATAAACGTAGCAGATAATGAATGGGTATTTGTATCACTAGTTATTTCTTCCACAAAAAGCACCATTTATTTTGATGGTGTTGCCGTTAACTCTACAGATTTGGCTGCTCCTATAGATTGGACAGGTTGCGACTTAATTACTGTTGGTTCTGGTGGTGAAACATTTAGTTACTGGGATCATAAATCAGATAATAGTTCTATTGATGAACTGCGCCTATACAACAAAGCACTTTCACAAGAAGAAATACAGTCTATTAGAGACGCAGATTTATAATAAATACATTTTTTAGTTTTTAGTTATTCATATTTATGAGATTAATTTTAGTAGTATTGGCCGTTGCATCCTTATTAACAGGATGCAACAACAAGCCAAAAAAAGTACAAAAACAAGTTTGGACAGATGAAGCCTTAATGGACACTGTACAAAAACAAACATTTAACTATTTCTGGGATGGTGCAGAGCCTGTTTCTGGTTTGGCTAGAGAACGTATACATTTAGATAGCATTTACCCAACACACGATAAAGACATTATAACTATTGGTGGTTCTGGATTTGGACTAATGGCAATAGTTGTTGGTGCAGAGCGTGGTTATATTACCAAAGAAGAAGCTTTATCTAGATTTGAAAAATCTGTAGATTTCTTAGAAAAAGCAGATCGTTTTCATGGTGCTTGGCCACACTGGTTACTACCAAGTGGTAAAGTTGCTCCTTTTAGTACGTATGATGATGGTGGAGATTTAGTAGAAACTGCCTTTTTAATTCAGGGTTTATTAACTGTAAAAGAATACTATGCAAACGGCGGAGAACGTGAACAAAAACTAGTTGCTAAAATTCAGAAACTTTGGGAAGAAGTAGAATGGGATTGGTACACAAAAGGAGAAAATACCTTATACTGGCACTGGTCTCCTAATGTAACGTGGAAAATGAATTTCCCTGTGGGTGGTTACAATGAAGCATTAATAATGTACATACTTGCAGCTGCATCACCAACTCACCCAGTATCTAAAGAAGTTTATGACGAGGGTTGGGCGTTAAAAGGTGAAATAGCTAAAGACACTGTTTATTATGGTTTAGAAACTGAGTTAAACCATTATGAGCATGATGCATCACCTGTTGGTCCTTTATTTTGGGCACATTACTCTTACTTAGGTTTAAACCCTAAAGGGTTAACAGATGCCTACGCAGACTATTGGAAATTAAATGTAAATCACGCTAAAATACACTACAGACACGCAGTAGAAAATCCAAATAAATATAAAGGTTATGGCAAAAATTTATGGGGGTTAACATCTAGTTATTCTGTAAAAGGCTACGCTGGCCACAGACCAGATAACGATCTAGGTGTAATATCACCTACTGCAGCATTATCTTCTATAGCCTATACACCAGAAGAGAGTTTACAATTTTTACGCTATATGTACACAGAACAAGATTCTCTTATTGGTAAATATGGTCCTTATGATGCTTTTAGTTTAGAAAGTGATTGGTCTTTACCTCGCTATTTAGCTATAGACCAAGGTCCTATTCCTGTAATGATAGAAAACTACAGAACAGGTTTACTATGGGATTTATTTATGAAAAACAAAGACTTGCATAAAGGATTAGAAAAACTTAGTTTCTCTACAAAACACAAAAATGACAATTAAAAATAGTCTTTTTACAACATTACTTATACTTGTAATTATCTCTTGTAAAAGTGGGGATGATTACGAGTATACTCCAATTGAATTTCCTACGGATGACGATCCTGTTTCTACGCCTACAATAACAGACGAGGAGCTGCTAAATATTACGCAGGCTGAAACCTTTAAATATTTTTGGAATTTTGCTGAGGTAAATTCTGGCGCAGCAAGAGAACGCTACCATCCTAACGACCCAAGTAATAGTGAATATACAGTTACAACAGGTGGTACAGGTTTTGGTATTATGGCACTTATTGTAGGTATAGAAAGGGGTTTTATTACCAAAGAGGAAGGCGTAGATAGGTTTGCTAAAATTTTAGATTTTTTAGAAAAAGCAGATCGTTTTCACGGTGCTTGGCCACATTGGATTAATGGAGAAACGGCTAAGGTTATGCCATTTAGCAATTTAGACAACGGTGGAGATTTGGTAGAAACCGCTTTTTTAGCTCAAGGCTTAATTTGTTTAAAAGAGTATTTAAAAAACGGTACAGATACAGAAAAAGCTATAGCTGCCAAAGCAGATGAGTTATGGAAAGGTGTTGAGTGGAATTGGTATACAAAAGGAGAAAATACGCTGTATTGGCACTGGTCTCCTAACAACGATTTTACTATTAATTTAGAGTTAAAAGGATATAATGAAGTACTAATTACTTATGTTTTAGCTGCTGCATCACCCAATTATACAATTTCTAAAGAGGTGTATACAAACGGTTGGGCATCTAATGGTAGCATCACTTCATCTAACACAAAATATGGGTTTCCTTTGTTGGCTAAACACGCAGGCAATCAAACTTATGGCGGACCATTATTTTGGGCACATTACTCGTACTTAGGTTTAAACCCTAAGGGGTTATCAGATGAGTATTTAAATTACTGGAACGTAAACACAAATCACGCTAAAATAAATTACAGTTATAGTATAGAAAACCCAAAGCAATTTACAGATTACGGAAAAGATTGCTGGGGATTAACAGCTAGTTATACTAGAAATGCAGATGGCACAATTGGGTATAATGCTCATAGTCCGTCTAACGACACTGGTGTAATATCACCAACAGCAGCAATTAGTTCTATGCCGTATACACCAACGGAGTCTATGCAGGCACTACACTATTTTTATAAAAACAAAGACAAGTTAATGGGTCCGGCTGGCTTCTACGATGCCTTTAGTCCTGAATATAATTATTGGGTTGCAGAACAATATTTAGCTATAGACCAAGGACCAATTATAGTTATGATAGAAAACCACAGAACTGGTTTACTATGGAAACTGTTTATGCAAAATACTGATGTTAAAAACGGTTTAGACAAGTTAGAATATAGCTATACAGAATAAAAAACATCAATCTAAAAGATAAAAAAATACCCGTATCGGGAAAATAAAACTACAGCATATGAAAAAAATAAACCTACTATTAGTAGTCACTTTTTGTAGCAGCTTTTTAGCTATAGGGCAAACTAAAGTTCCTTTTATAGAAGACTTGCTTGCTAAAATGACAATAGAGGAAAAAATTGGACAATTAAACTTAGTAACACCAGGTGGTGGTATTGCTACAGGATCTGTTGTAAGTAGCAATGTAGAAGAAAAAATTAAAGCTGCTGAGGTTGGTGGTATGTTTGGTATTTCTGGTCCAGAAAAATTAAAAATAGCGCAAGACTTTGCTGTAAAAGAAACCAGATTAAAAATTCCTTTATTCTTTGGTTCTGATGTAATACATGGTTACAAAACCACATTTCCTATTCCACTTGGTACTGCATCTAGTTGGGATATGGATTTGATTAAAAAAATGGCTCAAATTGCAGCACAAGAAGCTACTGCAGATGGTATAAACTGGAACTTTTCTCCTATGGTAGATGTGGCTCGTGATCCACGATGGGGAAGAATTGCAGAAGGAGCCGGTGAAGATCCTTACCTAGGCTCTGCCATTGCAAAAGCTATGGTACACGGCTACCAAGGAACAGATTTAACGGCTAAAAATACTATGATAGCTACAATTAAGCACTTTGCACTTTACGGTGCTGCAGAAGCTGGTAGAGACTATAATTCTGTAGATATGAGCAGAACAAAAATGTTTAATCAATATTTACCTCCTTACAAAGCAGGTATAGATGCCGGTGCTGCAAGTATTATGACTTCTTTTAATGATGTAGATGGTATACCTGCAAGTGGTAACAAATGGTTACTTACAGACTTATTACGTAAAAAATGGGGTTTTAAAGGCTTTGTAGTGTCAGATTACACCTCTGTAAATGAAATGATTGCACACGGTCTTGGAGATTTACAAGATGTATCTGCTTTATCTTTAAAAGCTGGTTTAGATATGGATATGGTTGGCGAAGGTTTTTTAACTACACTTAAAAAATCTTTAGATGAAGGACGTGTTACTGAAGAAGAAATTACAAACGCTTGTCGCAGAATTTTAGAAGCAAAATACAAACTTGGCCTTTTTGATGATCCGTATAAATATATTGATGCCAAGAGACCTAAAAAGGAAATCCTAACTAAAGATAGTAGAGCTGTAGCTAGAGAGGCAGCCAAGCGTTCTTTTGTTTTATTTAAAAACCATAACAACATATTACCGCTTAAAAAAACAACTAAAATTGCATTAGTTGGACCTTTAGCTAACAATAAAAATAATATGTTGGGTACTTGGGCTCCTACAGGAGATCCGCAATTATCTATTCCTGTTTTAGAAGGATTTAAAAGTGTTGCGCCAAAGGCAAAAATAACATATGCCAAGGGAGCAAATATTACAAATGATACCGAACTAGCTAAAAAAGTCAATGTTTTTGGTACACGTGTAGACATAGATAAACATTCTTCTGACGAACTTTTACAAGAAGCTTTAGATCTTGCTAAAACATCAGACGTTGTGGTTGCTGTAGTTGGTGAAGCATCAGAAATGAGTGGTGAAGCAGCAAGTAGAACAGATATTTCTATTCCTAATAGTCAAAAAAGACTAATACAAGAACTCGTTAAAACGGGTAAGCCGGTAGTATTGGTTTTAATGAGCGGCAGACCGTTAACTATTGAAGAAGAGTTTAATCTTCCTGTTAGCATTCTTCAGGTTTGGCATCCTGGTATAGAAGCAGGTAATGCTGTTGCTGATGTTATTTTTGGTGATTATAATCCGTCTGGTAAACTAACAGCTACTTGGCCAAGAAACGTAGGGCAAATTCCGATCTATCATAGTACAAAAAATACAGGTAGACCAGCTCCTTCTCCTGCTTTTGAAAAGTTTAAAAGCAATTATTTAGACGTTAAAAACGCACCTTTACTACCGTTTGGCTACGGGCTTAGTTATACCAACTTTGAATATTCTAACATCAACCTATCTAAAAAAGAAATTGTACAAGGAGAAGACGTAACAGTATCTGTAACAGTAAAAAACTCTGGTAATTTTGATGGTGAAGAAGTTGTGCAATTGTATTTAAGAGATGTTGTACGTAGCATTACGCCGCCAATGAGACAGCTAAAAGGATTTAAAAAAGTATTCTTAAAAAAAGGAGAATCTAAAACTGTAAAATTGATACTTACTGCAGACGATTTAAAGTTTTACAACAGTACTTTAGATTTTGTTGCAGAAGCTGGGAGTTTTGAGATATTTGTAGGCACAAATTCTACCGCCCAATTAAAGGCGACTTTAACCTTAAAATAGAAAATACAAATGCCTAATTATTTAACTTTTTTGCAACGTGCTACTTTTTTAATATTAATTGTACTTACAACTACTTTTGGTTATGCGCAAACAAGGTATACGCAAAAAGTATTTTCAGACATTAAGGTAAAAACTTATAGCTATGCAGATACTCTAAAGTTAGATTTTTATAGCATTAAAAAAGATACAGTTACAAACAAACCTTTGCTAATTTTAGTTCACGGAGGCGGTTTCAGTGGGGGAAAACGCGATAATCCGTTAGAGGTGAAGTTTTGTGAAGATATGGCAAAAAGAGGCTACGCAGTGGCCTCTATGAGCTATAGATTGGTGCGTAAAGGCAACCCGCTTGGTTTTGGTTGTAATTGTCCGGCAAATCAAAAAATAGAAACATTTGTATCTGTATCTAGAGATATTATTAAAGCAACACAGTTTTTAATTGATAAGAAAGATAAGTTAAAATTTAATCCAGAAAGTATAATACTTGTTGGTAGTAGCGCTGGGGCAGAAGCTGTTTTAAACACCGTATTTATGAAGAATGAATACGCCTTTAAAAAATTACCTTACGCTACTGTTAAATACGCGGGAGCTATCTCTTTTGCTGGTGCAATAGTTAATGCAAATTACATTACTAAAAATACAGCTATACCAACAATGCTTTTTCACGGAGCTAAAGATAATTTGGTACCATACGCAACAGCACCTCACCATTTATGTGAAGAAAATAAACCTGGTTTTATGATGCTAGATGGCTCTTATACTATTGCAAAAAAATTAGAAAGATTGGATGTTGCACACACACTTATAAGCGATAAAGATGGGAGCCATAATTGGGCTAACATACCTTACAGTTACACCAACCTTATTGCTAAATTTATTACAGAAAGCGTTTTAGAAAAACAAAATATACAAAGCACAATTAAGGTAAAACACAAAAATTAATTATGTTTAAAAAGGAGTTCTATATTGTAGTTTTAGTACTAACGTTTATTAGTTGTAAGCAAAGAGAATCTCCTAAAAAGCAAGTACACAAAAGGCCTAATATTATTTATATTATGTCTGACGATCATGCAGTACAAGCCATAAGCGCATACAACCACCCTATTAGTAAATTGGCACCAACGCCAAACATAGATAAAATAGCTACAGAAGGTGCAATTTTTAATGGTAGCTACGTTACCAACTCTATTTGTGGGCCAAGCAGAGCCGTAATATTAACTGGTAAACACAGCCATATAAATGGATTTAGGCAAAACGGAGATCATTTTGATGGAAGCCAAGAAACGCTACCTAAAATTTTAAAAAATGAAGGCTACCAAACTGCCTTAATGGGTAAATGGCATTTACATGATTACCCACAAGGTTTTGACGATTGGAAAATTCTAGTAGACCAAGGTAATTATTACAATCCAGATTTTATAGAAAACGGAGACACTACACGTGTTAAAGGCTATGCTACAGACTTAATAACGGCAGATGCTATAGACTGGCTTAAAAATAAAAGGAAAGACAGTGTGCCCTTCTTTTTAATGGTACAACATAAAGCTCCTCATAGAAATTGGATGCCAGCTTTACGCCATTTAAACAAATATGATTCGGTTAGTTTTCCTTTGCCAACCAGTTACTTTCCAGATTTTAAAAATCAGCAAGCAAGCACAGCTCAATTACAAACCATTTACAAAGATATGTATGAGGGTCACGACCTAAAATTATCTAGCGGCTTAAACAAAACTACACTGGCTCATAATCCTTGGAAAACAGATTTTGAACGCATGTCTACCAAGCAAAGAGCTACTTGGGACAAGGCATATTTACCAAAAAACAATGCTTTTTACAATGCCAATTTTAGTAATGAAGAAATTGCCATTTGGAAAGCTCAACGCTATTTACAAGATTATATGGCTACTATTGCATCTGTAGATGAAGGAGTAGGTGAAATTTTAGAATATTTAAAAACGAATAATTTAGAAGAAAACACTATTGTAATTTATACTTCTGATCAAGGCTTTTATATGGGTGAAAATGGTTGGTTTGACAAGCGTTTTATGTATGAAGACTCTTTTAGAACACCACTACTCATAAAGTATCCAGAAACAATAAAACCAGGCACACAAGTAAACGCTATGGTACAAAATTTAGATTACGCACCTACAATTTTAGACTTTGCTGGTGTGCCCAATAAATCAAAAAATATGCAGGGATTATCTTTTAAGGGTTTGTTAGATGGTTCTGTTAATGAGAGTGACTTTAGAGATGCTATTTATTACCACTATTATGACTATCCTGCTTTTCATATGGTGAAAAAACATTACGGTATTAGAACAAAGCGCTATAAGCTTATTCATTTTTATGATGATATTGATGCTTGGGAATTTTACGACTTAAAAACAGACCCTAAAGAGCAGATTAACCAAATTAATAATACTACGTATGTAGAAGAAATTGAACTAATGCATACTAAATTGAAAGAACTTCAAAAAGAATACAGTATAACTAATAAAGAGTATGCAAAAGCCAGTAAGGCTTCTATAAACAAGGCATACAAGCAATTTAAAAAATTAAGAGGAACACCAATAAATTAAAAAGTCGGTGCTTACACACCGACTTTAACTGACTTAAATTAGATTAATAAAAGAACAATTAATCTAACGCAAATGTTAAGGTTTTTGGATTGTTAAATGTTAATTTAATATCAAAGTTGTATTAATAATTTATTTAATTATTTCAGGGTCTTAAACTTTTCTACGTTAGACCAATTGCTCCAGTTTAAATTCTGATCCCTATAACGAACTCGCCAGTAATATGTGGTATTAGGATTTAGTCTTTTTATTTTTTCATCTGTTAAATCATCATCTTTTTGCCTGTTCTCTTTATAATACCAATTCTCAAACTGTTTCCAGCTATCATAAGAAAGCTTCTCAAAATTATACTTTTCTGAAACTTGCCAATGAGATGCTGCATGAAACGCATTATCAAAACTGCTTTTAAAATCCCCTGCCTTTAAAATAATATTTTTAAATCCGTCTGTAATAGCAATTACTTTTAGTGATTTGGGAGATTCAGGTCTTCTATCTTTTTTCCAAACTGTAATACTATCTGTTTGCTCATTATTACGTGGATAAACAGTGTTTCCTCTACTTATTCTTTTTAGTGTAAATTTAGGATCGTCTTTACTACCATCTACTTCTACCATAACAAAACCATACTCATCTTGCGTTACTGTAAATTCGTCATAATCTCTACCTTCAAATTCACCCCAATTATCTATAGCTCCACCTGCAGATGCAACGTTTACCCATAAATGTTTATGCTCTTTAGACTGCCCTCTAGAGTAGCCATGTGTATGCCCAAAAAAGTGCACACTTGGTTTCCCGGTTTTAGTTGAAAATTTTTCTAGTTTTGCTACTACTTTACCTGAAAAATCTTCTTCACCAGGAATCCATAATTCCGATTTATGCGGATGGTGCATTTGTGCAAAAACAAAATCTATATCATCATTTTTAGCTGTTTCATCTAATACTTTTTGCAACCAATTTAATTGTTCACTAAGATCACGGTAACCACTATTAGAGTCTAAACCAAGAATTCTAGTATTTCCATAATCCTTGTACCACCAATGTTCTGCATAAGCAGCTGAACCATTTTCTGGTAGGCTAAAGTATTTAAAATAGAAAATAGAGTTCTTTTCGTGATTACCAGGTACAGGATATAAAGGAACCTCAGCAAATAATTTTTCTGCAGGGTTAAAAAAATGTTCTTTCCATTGGTAATATTTAGACCCTGTAACTACTAAGTCTCCAGGAATCATAACCATTGCTAAGTTATTTGGTAAATCTCCTTTATATTCCTTTTTAATATACTCTAGAACCCCTTGATTTACAACTTCTGAGAATTTTTCTGGTTCGCTACTATCATACTGCATGTCACTCATAGCAACAATATTAAACGACTTATTATCGCTTGCAAAAGGAGGTGTTTTAAATTGATATATATCTGACTTTAATTTACCTGTTATAACTCTATAATAATAAGGAGTAAACCTTTTTAAACTGGTTAACTTAACTTCATGAATTCTACTTTCACTAAAATTAATATCATAAGCTGTACCCTTAGCTTTTTTACCTAATTTAGGAGTTAAACCATACTCCACAATACTTTCTTCTCCTGTAGATGTTTCCCATTTAATTATAATAGAATTGGGTGTAGCATCTTGTATGTATGGCTTAATTATTATTTCTGGTTTAACCGCTTGGGCTGTACCTAGAATAACTGTAAAGTATATTAAAAATAACAGGTTGTGTCTTATTTTCATAAATGTTCTATTTAGAATGTTAATTACTGTAGTTATCTTATAAATGCCTTATTTTAACCACCACGTTGCTTCTCTAATTTTATCATTACCAGCACCAAACTGTGACTCTATTGCTTTTGCGACATTATCTGAATTGTTGTTGTATTCTGACAAAGGGTAAATCCATCTTGTTGGTGGCGTTACTCCAGGAGCTTGAACAAATGTAGGATAACCTGTCCTCAAATGATCAAAATACATACGCCACCCTGATTGAAGAAAAGAAGTAAAATATTTTTGCGTTAAAATAAAATCCAACTTCTCTGCTAAGCTGGCACTAGTGTTAAAAGCAACCATAGAGCCTGCTATATATGTCTCTGCATCTGTAGATTCTACGTAGGACTCATAACCATTGGCATAAGTATTGTAAAAACTAAATGACGCCTTGATTCCATTTTCATAATGCATTTTGGCATCTGTAGAAATCCAACCACGAACTGCTGCTTCTGCTAAAATAAATTCTACTTCAGAATAACTTAACAAATTGTGTGGCTCTGTTGTTGGGTCTGTTGTATATCTTAAATTTACTTTAGAAACATCACCAGCAGCAGCTTTATCATTAACCTCTGCATACGGAGCTAGAGGATCTCCTCCTTCATAAGCACTAAAATCATCTAAACCTAAGCCAGCTTCTTTAGCATTTTTTGTTCTTCCACAAAAAATAAATAACCTAGGATCTTCTCTATCTTGTAACCTTTTAATAAATGTAGAGGACATATACATACCAGATCCATATCCACTAGAATTAAACTCTGTATACCTACTGCCTTCTTGATCTAAAAATACAAGCTGGCCATTATCTTCTATAGACTGCATAATAGATTCGTTATCGTAAATGGACGAAAAAGTACTTTTTACATTTAAATCTGAATCTCCCTCTTTGTTAGATAACGTTAAAAGCACTTTTAACCTAAACGAATTTATAAGTTTTTGCCACTGAGACGTATCTCCATTATAAATAATATCTCCTGCTACAATAGCATTATTCTCTTTTAACAGTGTGTTTGCTTCTTTAAGTTCTTTTAAAATACCAATAAAAACTTCTTTTTGAGAGTCATATTTAGGACTAAAACTATCATTTGTCTCTCCTTGTAAAGCTTCACTATATGGTATATCGCCAAAGGTTAAAGTTAGATTATAAAAATAATAAGCTCTAAAAAATTTACCAATAGCTACGTATTCATTACTTTCTATTCTTTTACCTTCTTGTATCATTTTGGTAACCTCACCTAACATATTGTAATTGCCAAAACTGGCTCTATCCCAATTGTAATATTGATTGTTATTTTCACCATCTGTTTGTACCAACATACGAGATGCATATAAAGAAGATGTGCCATTAACACTAAAAGCACTACTCGCTATGTTTGTTAATAATAACTGCGGATGAGTTTGATTGACATTATTTGGATTGTCATTTATGTCTGATAAATCTTGACAAGCAGAAACCACTATCAAAATAAGTACACCGAATAAAATTTTTATATTTTTCATTTTTGTTTCTTTTCTAAAATTTAACGTTAACACCAAGCCCTAAATATCTTGTAGAGGGATCTTGTAAATTATTATCATTACCAAAATCAGGGTCTATAATATCTGCCTTTTTCCATACAAATAAATTGTAACCACTAAGTGTTATATCTAGGTTTTTAATACTTTCTATATTTACTAACTCTGTAAAATTGTACTTAAAAGAAAGTGTACGTAGTTTAAAGAAGCTACGATCAAAAATATTGGCAAACTTTTTATTCTCTTTATAAGATACAGCTGCTCTATATGGATAATTTTGCGACCAAGTCTGCCAGCTAACTGCCGTTGTATTTTTTTGATATTCTCTTGTGTCAGAAATTACAGTACCATCTGTGTCTGTAACCAACTCTCCGCTTGTTACATTTACTCCTTTTGGCACATAAACAGGTTGCCCTGCTGCATATTCTGCATCTCTAAATTCGGTTGAATTTGGATGTTTACCACCCCACCACATTTTCTCTACTGTTAAAGACCTCATTAATCCTCCCCAAACACCATCTATACCAACATTTACAGATAAATTTTTAAACTTAAAAGAGTTTTGCAATCCTAATGTCCAGCTAGGATCTGAATGCCCTAAGTTTCTCTGGAAATTATCTTTAATAGGTAAGCCGTTTGATCCTAATATTAAGTCACCATCTGCAGATTTTTGCCAAACCGTAGCATAGTAACTATCTGCTCTTTCGTTTAATTTTAAATTATTATACCTATCATTATTACCATAAATTTCAGTGATTTTTTTTACTTTTTTACTCCAGTTTGTACCAATATCCCATCTAAAGTTATCTGTACGTATAGGTGTTGCGTTTAAAACCACTTCTAAACCATTAGTTGTATACTCATTACCGTTCACTTTTCTGTTTTCAAATCCAGAAGTATTAGATATTGGTAAATCTATAATCTGGTTTGTATCTACTACATTGTAATAAGTTACATCTAAACTAAGTTTGTTTTTTAAGAACGCAGTAGACATACCTAACTCAAAAGATGTAGAGCTTTCTGGTTTAATATCTGCATTAACCAACCCATTAGGATATTGTAATTTTACATTACCACCAAAAACACCATTATTAGAGTAATATGCTTCTGTGTTATACGGACTTAAATCGTTAGATACTTTTGCCCAAGATCCAAAAAACTTAACATAATCTATAGCTTTTGGCATTGTTATGTAGTTAGACACAATGGTACTTAATGAGGCCGAAGGGTAGAAATAAGACCTATTCTCTTTTGGTAAAGTAGAAGACCAGTCGTTCCTTGCAGCAACGGTTAAAAACACTGCATTATATAAGTCTAAACCTAGGGTACCATATACGCTGTTTATAGCTTTTTCTTCTAAATACGTACTGGCGTTTAAGTTTCCTTTTGTATTATTTAAACTGTACACAAAAGGAACTACTAGACCATCTGTAGAGTTATATTCTTGTTGATATTTTCTGTAAAAAGTAGACGCACCAGCATTTATATCAAAAGAAATATTATCATTAATAGCTTTGTTGTATGATGCTAAAATATCATAATCTACTGTTAACCTTTCATTATTCCAAGTTTTATAATCACCCTCTCTTGCATCACCATAATTTAAGTATGTTTTAGGACTTTCTCTATCTTCAAAAACATCTTTCAAAACTGCAGACCCTCTAGCTTGCAGTTTAAAATCTTCTGTTATTTTGTAGTTTAATTTTAGTTGTGCATTAATAAGGTTAGCGTCATACTTTTGGTTGAGCTCATTAGCAGCAAAGTACACATTATTATACCAGGCATAGTTCCAGTTTGCTTGTCTGTAACCTTCTTGACCTGGTACGTATAAATGATTTTTTAAATCTTGGCCATCTACATCATCTCCCATCCAAATAAGAATAGTGTACATATGGTTTTTAGGTCCGTAACCATGGCGTGGATAATTAGGAGAGTAAACTTTGTTATATGATAGTTTACTATCTAAAGTAAGTGAGTTGGTTAGCTTAGTTCTGCTTTTAAAACTTAAACCACCAGTTTTTAACTCGGAATTTGGCACCCTATCTTTTTGCGAAGAGTAATTACCAGACAACCTAAAAGAACCTTTATCTGACTTGCTAGCTATAGAAAAATCTGTTGATGAAATAACTCCTGTCTCCATAAAGTCTTTTAAGTTATTATGGTATTCCCAAGGAGTTGGAACTCTAGAATAACGAGATTTATCATCATATTGTGTACCTGCAACATCTCCCCACCAAGGTGTAGTTTCACCAGTAACATTATCATAAATTGGACTGTTCCATTGTGATACAAGTACACCTGGCTCAAATTTTGGCCCCCAGATCATATCTCCATCAGAAATACCGCCATCTTTACCATCCCAAAACTCATATTTACCATTAGAACCATTACCGTACTCTGTTTGTGTTTCTGGAAAAACTGTGAAACCTGCAGATACCATTGTATTATGACTTACAGAAACCTCTAGACCTTCTACTTTAGCATTTTTTGTTGTAATTAAAATAGCTCCATTTCTACCTCTAGAACCATATAAAGCAGATGCTGTAGTACCTTTAAGTACATTTATATCTGCTATGTTGTTAGCAGACACGTCAAAGAAATCTGTTTCTACAGCTATACCATCTATTACAATTAAAGGTGTTTTACCTCGCAAAGAAAAAGATGGACTTTGTAAAAGACCTGTTGGGTTACTAACAGAAAGGCCTGCTACCTGACCTGTAAATAAATTACCAACATTAGGAGCGTTTATTTCATCTATAATCTCTGTTTCTATCTTCTGTGTTGCATACCCAATCTTTTTTTCAGATTTTGTAATTCCCAATGCGGTAACAACAATTTCATTTAACTTTTCTGAATCTGGAAAAAGCTGAATTGTTACAAAAGCTTCATTAGTAATAGTAACTTCTTTTGTTACATAGCCTATGTATGACACTAAAATTACTGTGTTCTCTTGCAGGGAGTTAATCTCAAAACGACCATCAAAATCAGTAGCTACACCTGTTTTGGTTCCTTTTATAATAACTGATGCCCCACCCAATGGAACATTACTCTCATCTAAGACTTTTCCTTTAAGCGAACCTTGGGAATAGCCTACAAAAATTGCCAATAAAGCAATAATTAGGGTTAGTTGGTTTTTTTTCATTTTCTTTAATATTTGGAAACTTTTATTAGTTGTTCTTTCGCAAATATCAAATCTCATTGTTAGGTAATGTATCTGTACAGATTAAGTAATTAAAAGGTTTTTGTTAAAAACATTAACAAATAGTAAAATCCTAATAACTTGTGTGTTACCATATGTTTTATACTATATATATTGAAAAATTATTCTTGTTAATTAAAAAACAAGAAACAGAAAAAGCCTTACTCTACAGCAAGGCTCTTTTCATATAATTTAAAAAGTTAAGGTTAAACTACAACCTCATCTTTATTTACTATCTTATTTACTATCTTATTTACAATAAGTGCAATTGCACCATCGCCTGTTATATTAGCAGCAGTACCAAAACTATCCATTGCAATGTAAAGTGCTATCATTAACGCTTGCGCTTCTGCATTAAAACCTAACATTGTTTGCAAAATACCAACAGCTGCCATAATTGCACCACCAGGAACTCCTGGAGCAGCAACCATTGCTATACCCAACATCATTACAAAACCTGCAAACATTGTAAAGTTAAAATCTAAACCTTGCATAAGCATAAGCGCTACTGCACAGGCAACAATTTTCATTGTACTACCAGCCAAATGTATGGTTGCACAAAGCGGAACCACAAAATTAGCAACCTTAGGAGAAACACCATTTTTTTGTACTTGTTGTAATGTAACTGGTATGGTAGCTGCAGAAGACTGTGTACCCAAAGCTGTTAAGTATGCAGGTGCCATATTAAGCAATGCTTTTATTGGATTTTGTTTGGTTATTGCTCCAGCAATGATAAACTGTACTAACATTAGTAAAAAGTGCATTACAAAAATAATTCCTATAATTTTTAGGAACACACTTAATACAGACTCTACTTGACCATTATAAGCAATGGCAGAAAAAATACCTAAGATGTATAAAGGAAGTAGAGGAATTATTACCTTCTCTATAACCATCATTATTATTTTCTGAAAATCGTTAGCCACTTTTTTTAAACTACTTTCTCCTTGTGATGCTAAACCTAAACCTATAACAAATGCCAATACTAAGGCAGACATTACATCTAACACAGGTGGAATTGTTATAGAGAAAAACGGACTTAATTTTTCTACGCCTTCACCAACATTTTCTACGGTTTGTGCTTCTATAAACGAAGGGAAAAAACCAGATGCTACAAAGTAGGTTGAAAATCCAGAGAACAAAGTAGAACCATAAGCTATAGCAGCTGTAATAAGTAATAGTTTACCAGCTCCTTTGCCTAAATCTGCAATAGCAGGCATTATTAAACCTAAAATTATTAAAGGAATAGCAAAACCTAAAAACTGACTAAAAACAGCTTTAAAAGTATTAAATAACCTATTTATAGATTCTGGTAAATACAAACCTATAAGTATACCTAAAATGATTGCGATAAACACTTTAAATAGCAGGTTTGATGTAATTTTTTTAAGCATAGTTTAATTTTATGTTTATAAAAACACAAATATAGCCTAAGTACGCTAGTGACTAATTTTTAATGACAGTTAGTTATTAACTAGTTAGGTTTATAAACTATTCTTAATCTAAAGTAAAAGTAAAGTCGTTGTAACTTTCTGTACTCCAAGCCAAGTGTTTTGTTACTGGTGATGCTGCAAAAAACGGAGAAAATGTATGTACTTTAACGGTTTTATTGTCTGGTAAAAATTCTAAAATTCGTAACCAACCATCACCACCATTACCTTGCCAACCGCCACCCATAGCTTGGGCGTTAAATGCCATTTGATTTACCTTTTTTCTTCCTTTGTTTTTATCTTCTTTAAAACCTACATGTGCTTTAAAATCATCTGCACCACCAATGTGGCCAGAAAAAACAAGTTGTATATTTTTAGATGGCTCTACCAATTTTTGCCACACAGCTTCTCCGTAATTACCATCTTTTATTGGGTAATTTTCTTTTTTTATTCGCTCGTTTTTAGAGTTTAAATACGAGTGCGTAAGTAATGCTACAGTATGGTTTTTATATTTCTCTTCATCAACAACATTTTTTGCCCATTGCACAATAGTATCTCTTGGTGCAAACTCTAAGGTCATAAACAAAAATTTACGTCCGTTTGGTGCTGTAAAATCAAAAGCTGAGTTTTCTAAACTTGGGTGTCCACCTGCATTTTTAGCAGCTGCACTAAGTAATTTATAATTAGCTTGGTTTTTATGTGCCGGAAAATAAGTATTGTAATTAGAACCTCTGTGCTCTACTCCTTTATAACCATAATCGTGATTACCCGCAGCTAAAACATAAGGAACCTGCCCATCTAACCTACCAAACATTCTAGACACAGCCAACCATTGTTGTCTACTTGTTTGGTTTCCGTTTTTACCGTCTGGAACAATCATGTCATTTTGTTCTACTAAATCTCCGGTACACAGCACCATTTTTATGTTTAGTGAATCTATGTTTTCACTAATCCAAGCTGTCATTAAATCTAATGTTCCTTGGTTGCGTTGGTACTTTACATAGTTTTGTGTGTCTGGCACTAAAATTAGTGTCCAAGAATTAGGATTAGATAACTTTGGAGCTTCATACTTTTTTTGAGCTAATACAGCTTGCTGTACTGCTATTATTAAAAATACAACTAATGTATACTGATAAACCTTTTTCATACCTACGTAATTATTATTAACCTTAAATGGGTTAATTGTTTTCTTTGTTTAGTCATCAAAATAAATCAAAAAATAATTTACTCGCTAATAAAAGAGTTTTTATTATTTGTATGTATAGGCACATATTTATTAATAATGTACGGCGTAATAGCCCTTAATGTTTTACCAGTAACTGGATGCAGTCCTGGACTAGAAAAATACTCTATTTCATCATTATTTTTAATATACCAAACTAGTGGTTTATTTGTTACTTTGTCAAAAAAATCTGTAGTGATTGTTACATTTAGTTTTTTAAAATTCTTCAATTTATTAGCATCAAAAGGCATTATATCAGCTTCATACTCTGGTTGTAGACTAGTGTTGCAATCTACTTGTTGATATTCCATTTTTACCCAAACCATACATTTAGCAATTTTTGCACCTGTAATTTGACTAAAAAAATAACCTATAGCAACAACTATAAAAATTATGCTTGCTATTTTTATTAATAAGTTTTTTTTATTGTTTTTAATAACATTAATTGGCTTAGAGTCACTTACAACATCTTCTTTTTTTTGAATATTTCTATTCTTAGATTTTACATATTCTTGATAATTATTAAACCCTAAATACTCGCATAGCAAGTTAACACTAGCATCTCCTATCTTTTTATATTTAGATTCCTTATTGCTCACATATTTATCATAAGCCCGTTCTAAAGTTTTTGAGCTTAAAGTTGTTTTATCTGCAATATGCATAGCCAATGCATACCTAGAATGCGATGGAATTTCACTTTCCGCTTTTTTAAATGATTCACAAACAATTTCTCTTAAATAACAACGCTCCATTACTTCAAAAATACAAATTATCAATTAGACAAAGTACAGACACAACCCTCTACAAACGCTGTAAACATTGGTGTCTGCTAATTGTCTTACATAAGTCTGTTTTGTGTCTATAACAAAACTTTCTTAATCAATTTACTTTGCCCCAAGATTGGTTTACAGCTGTGTGTTGCTAACATAGCTATTCTAGAAAAATCTTTCTTACGGAAATCTGTAATGCGGTTGGTGATTAGCCGGACGAGAAGTAGTTAAAAACTGCTGCATTACAATTTCTACTTCTCAAAAAACAGGAGTAATCCTACCATTTTAAAGGGTTGTTGCAACCTATAAAAAACTTTCGAACGGAAGATCGGACAGCAACGCCTATGTCTAAAAATTTTAAAAAAAATTATGAAAAAAGTATTTATAGCCTTAATGGCACTAGTTCTTAATATGTCTATGTTTTCTTGCTCTGTAGATTCTGCTGATGCTAACGATGCGTTGTATGAAACACAGGCTACAGAAGGTGATGAAGGAGAAGATATTCCTTTACCAGAACCACCTCCAATACCTAATACTGGTAACTAAAAAAAAATTGAGCTACACCTTTTGGTGTGGCTCTCTTTTTTTGAATACATTTATACAAAAAATTATATTTTGGGTAAGTTTTTTGCACTTATAGTAGTTCTCCTATTTTTTTCCTGTACTTCTAAACAAAACGCTACTACACTAAGTACAGCATCTAAATTAGATAGTGTTTCATTTTACCTTAATGAGGTTGCCAACACAAAACTTAAACCTTCTAAAAAAATAGAGATTGTTAACAAAGCCTATAAGCTGGTAAAGTTTACAGATGATGAATTATACAATACTGTTTTAACTCAAAAAACACATACTCACCTTCTTCTACAACAATATGATAGTTTGTTGTTTTACAGTAAACTGTTTATAAATCATTCTAAGTACACAAAAAACAAAACAAATCTAGGGTTTATATATTATTTAAAGGCATACTATTTTCACACTATAGCTAATAATATAGATAGTGCTTTTGTAAACTACAATTTATCTAAAAACCAGTATAAAGCTGTTAATGATAGTAGTTGGATAGCTAAAAACTTAATTAGCATTAGTAATATTCAAAAAAATAAAAGCGATTTTTTTGGGAGTAAAGAAACCATTACAGAAGCATTGCATTATTTAAACCCAAATAAAGACAGTATAACCGCTGCCCATGCCTATAATACATTGGCTAGTGACCACAGAAAATTATTAAATTTTGATGATGCAGAACTGTACTATAAAAAGGCTATTAATTTAACTACAAGCTATAAAAGTATACTTATTTATAAAAATAATTTAGCTGCTTCTTACATAGACAGTAAAAAATATTCTAAAGCAATTACTTTATTAACTGAGGTATATGAAAATGATTTAACCCAAAATGATAAAAAACAAGCAGCAAGGGTACTAGATAATTTAGCCTATACTAAATGGTTAAACGGCAGTACACATAATATAGAGACAGACTTGCTAAACGCTTTACTACAAAGAACCAAGCATAAAGATTTAAAGGGTAAAATTGCTAGTTATACACATTTGGGTGAGTTTTATACGAGTACAAACCCTAAAAAAGCTTCTTCATATTTAGATTCGGTTATTACCTTATCTAAGGTGGTAAAAAACCCTAAAGCTGAAAAAGACGCATTAAATTTTTTAATTAAAATACACCCTAAAAATATAAATTATAGAGATCGGTATTTATTTATACAGGATAGTCTTTATAAAAATGATTTAAAAGTAAAAACTCAGTTTGCTAAGTATAAATATGATGATGCCTTAAAAGAAGAAT
Source organism: Cellulophaga sp. RHA19 (assembly GCF_002813425.1). Taxonomy (NCBI): domain Bacteria; kingdom Pseudomonadati; phylum Bacteroidota; class Flavobacteriia; order Flavobacteriales; family Flavobacteriaceae; genus Cellulophaga; species Cellulophaga sp. RHA19. Next base: position 997,378 of record NZ_PHUL01000001.1, on the reverse strand, counting down.
CTATTTTACAACTTGAAAAAGAAAAAGCTCAAAAAGAACTAGAACTAACCCAACAACGTGCACAAAAACAAGGATATAGTATTGGTATTGCTGTTCTTTTATTAAGTTTATGCTTTCTGTTTTACTTTTATATGCAGCGTAATAAAAGACTAAAACAACAAAACAAATTAGACAAATTACAGGCTACTTTAGAAACCGAAGCACAACTGTCTAGAAAACTACATGACGATTTTGGAGCAAAAATAAATCACGCAATGGTATTGTTACAAAACAATACAGAAACAACAAAGGTTTTAGATTCTTTAGAAGATTTATACAAGCAAAGCAGAGATTTTTCTAGAGAAATAAATGATGTAGATACAGGTGAAAATTATAAAGACCATTTATATGGTATGTTACAACAAAACAATAATCAAGATATAAAACTAGTAATTACTGGTGGTAAAAATATAGACTGGACTATTGTAAATAAAATAAACAAAACTGTACTTTATAAGGTACTTAGAGAACTTGTAATAAATACAAATAAGCATAGTAAAGCTACTGTTATTAACATTAGTTTTAAGCAAAACTCTAAAAAATTAGAAATTATATGTTCTGATAATGGCATTGGAGCAACAAAAAAAGCACTAAATACAAAAAATGGACTCCTGAATACGGAAAAGCGTATTAAAGCCATAAACGGAACAATTATATTTGAAACCAAGAAAAACGAGGGTTTTAAATCCGTAATTGAAATTCCTAATTAAAAAATAGCTGTTTTATGTTTACTAAAGTGTTAATAGCCGAAGATTTTCAGGACACCAACAATGGTATTGTAGCTGCCATAACAAAAAAGCTCTTTATTACAGATATTAAAGAAGAGTTGTACTGCGACAAAGCTTACAACCGTGCCGTAGTTGCATATAAAAACAACGTTCCTTTTCAGCTCTTGGTAACAGATTTACAGTTTAAAGAAGGTTACACAGACCGTAAGCTTACCTCTGGCATAGAGCTTATAAATGCTATAAAAAGAGTACAGCCAAATATTAAGGTTATTGTAAATTCTATGGAAGATAACCCAACAAAAATAAAAGCTCTTTTTGAAGAGCAAAAAATAAATGGTTTTGTATGTAAAGGCAGAGAAAACCTAAACGAACTTATGACTGCTATACAAGATGTTTATAACGGTACCAACTACGTATCTCCACAAATAAATATGTCTTCTAACACTACTATTATAGAGTTAGATGATTTTGATATACTTATGTTAAAAGAGCTAGCAGAAGGCTTAAGTAAAAAAGAAATTGTATTAAAGTTTAAACAAAACAATATTACTCCTAATAGCGAAAGTACAATAGACAAAAGAATTGGCAAGTTATTTGATGATTTTGAGGCTAAGAATACAACACACCTAATTGCTAAATTAACTAGAGACGGAATTATATAATTCTAAGCTCTAAAGCCTACTTAACAATAGAAAATTTCATATACACAGGAAGATGATCTGATAAATATCTTCCTGTTTCTAAGTTGGTACAATTTTTAATAAAATCTAAAACCTTGCTATCTACCTTTTTTATTTTTTTAGAGTAGTAAATATTATCAATAGCATAGTTTACATACTGCCCTCTATAACACTTCTTTTTTAGTGTTGTTTTCTTATTTACTACTGCTGCTTTGTAGCCTTTATCTTTAAGGTTAGTAAACGCTGTGTTTTTATTATTTACATTAAAATCTCCTACAAACAATATTGGAGAAGTAAACCTATCTAATATATATTTTGATATTTCTTTTATTTCACTTTCGGGGTCTTTGTTATATGGTCTGGAGTGAAAATTAAGAACCGTAAACTTGTCTCCGTTTACATAAAAATCTAATAAAAAAGGTTCTCTCTCTACCTTCTCGTCTAATTCTTTTACCAAAAAACCTCTATTTTTTATTTTTATGTATTTAGTTTTCCAAATAAAGGCATAACGCTCTGTTACATATTTAGAGCTGTTGGTGGGGTTGCTAATTACATAGTCCCACTTACTACCTTTTCTGTTTAAAGCATCTGCTAGTTTGGCAACTGCCTGTGCACCACCGTAACCAGATACAACTTCTTGTATTGCTAAAATATCTGTATCTCTAACAATGTCTGCTATTTTATCTAATTCTTCACTGTTTTTTGTCTTACCAAAATCTCTAATATTCCAAGAAATTATTTTTACTTCTCTAGACTGAGAATATGTAGAAAAATGAAAAGATAGTATACACAGTAATAATAGTTTTTTTAGCATATTAATTAATATTTAAACGCAAAAGTAACTAAAAAAGAATGCTTGGTATTACTTAAACACGTAGTAAAAAGGTAGCAATACTTGTTTTTCTTTATAGCCAATAACCAATAATAACAAACATCATTACGGATATCCGTAAAACTATTTTTAGCAGTAAGTTTATTTTTGCAATGTTATTATTAATAGTTCTAATTATTAAAGTATTTGGTCTGCTTGCTAATGCGGTAATGGGGAAGTTATTCAAGTTAGTAGGTAAGACCTTTTCTTTATTAGTTTCTGTATTTTATTGTAAGTTAAATAATGTAAATTTGTATTTTTCTACTCACAAACACTATGTCCAAACCATTTTATGAAATTAAAAAAACCAATACTAATGAGTACTGTTTTAACTTAAAAAATAGTGAAGGGGAAATAGTATTATATGGCGAAACTTTTAAAAATATAGCCAAGTGCAAACAACAAATTATTTTTGTAAAACAACACGCCTACGACTATGATTACTACCATAGCAAAGTAACCCAAAATAACGAGTACTATTTTTATTTGTGTTTAAATGAAGATACGCTACTAGGAAAAAGTAAAAAATATAAAACTATAGAAGCTAAAGAAATGGCCATAGCAACAGTAATGTTATGCGCAACAATAGCTACTATTAAGCATTTTAAGTGAGAAAAAGTAGATTATTTTTAACGTAACTTAAATTTAAATATCCTCTCACAAAGCTAAACCTCTATCAAAATCTACTTGATATTGAGAAGGAATTGTTGTTCGTATTTGCACAGAATTTTGAATAGGTCCAAAAACAAAATCGTGATTATTTATTAAATCTTGTATGAACTCATTACAGTTAATACGATGTAAAACTTTTTTACCTCTTCCTTTTGTGAATTTTCTATTTAATGGTGGAGTGAATTTATGAAGATTTTTATAACAATTCATTCTTATTTCTGGACCCCAAGCTCCTTGGTTTTGATTCTCTTCTCTATATAAATCACAAGAGCCATCAGATTTTGCTATGAACCCTAAAGTTTCATAATATTCTTCAGGAGAATCAAATCTCATTTTTTTTCTTACACCAAAATATTTTTTATACATATGTTTTGTTTTTTATGCTACATTATAAATTCTACTTAATTCTCTTTTAATTGTTCTGAAATCAAGGTCTATTTCTAAATTTTCAGTTAGACCTGTATTGACAACATAAATTAAAGATTCTTTTCGGTAAACAAATTCACCTTTATTCAAAGATTGCTCTATGCTATCAGTTTTGGCTAATAAACAAACAAGTTGATAGTCTTTATTTATTTGCTGTGTTTTATTACTTGGATGTGCTTTTGTGTAATGTTGTGTTGGTGTTAATTTTATTAAATTTTCTAAATAATGAGCTAATTGAGGAAAATCTGCTTTTGGAAAAATATGATGTATTTGTGTCGCTTCTCCATTTGACCATTGGTCAGTAACTTCACTTTGAGTATACATTTTACGAATCATATTCATAGCCTTTTGGACTTGGTAATCTGAATAAGCTTCATTTTGCTCAATCATTAAGTTTTCGTGTTCTGAAATAGCTTCTGTTCTTGAAATGCCTTTGTTTTTATCAATATCTCTCCAATTTGGACGATTATACATCAAATCTGTGTAATAGATTTGTCTTTTGGATAAACGACCTTTTATTGTTCCAGAAATATTGTTTTCACAAGCGTAAACATTTAATATTTTTGGAAAAATTCTATTTACTTCTGTAGTTCCATTTATTGGTGTATTACCAATTATAAATCTTTGAAAACGAGTTTTTAAATCTTGAAATTCAGCATTGTCAATAGTTTTAGCTATACATTTGTTTTTAAAATCTTCAAAAAATCTTAATAGATTACTATCTGACAAAACTTTTTCTAAATAGTGGTAAAGAAAAATGTAAGCATTTCTCTCTTTCATTCCGATAAATTCCAATATGGATTTATTTGCTATTTTATATAGATTTTTATTTCCAGATTTTCGCATTTCTAAAACTCCTGAATATGCTAAAGTTCTCAATGGTTGAGAAGTGAATTTATCATATTCTTGACGAGTTGTTTCATTTTGAGCATCAGGTTTATTAAAAATGCCTTTTACATTTGTGTTGAAATAATTGTCGTTCCAGATATCATCTTTAGTAAATTCAATATTCCTGTCAGCATCATAATTTAAAACACAATCTGCAATTATGCTTAAAACGTCAGGTGTTACTTTTTGGTCCATAAATCTTGCGTCTTTACTTTTTCTTACGTCAAAGTCAAATTTTTGCAAGTGGTTGGTAATGTTTTCTATCATTCAGATAATTCTTTTAAAAGTCCAAAGAAAAACACAGAGTTGTTGTCAATGTTCAAAGAACGGGTTCCGTGATTTCTTGCTACTCGATAATAATTTTCAAATTCTTTTGTACTATAAAATTCTAAATCCTGTTTAGTTGGTAATCTGCTTCCGTTTTTTAAGGTCAATAAAGCTACTGAACCATCTACAATTGTGTTTTTAGGTAAGAACGCTGCTCTTGGGTAATAAGTTAAATTTGGTACCATTATAACATCTTTTTCATTGATGTATTTTGAAACTGCCAAGTTTTCTAAATCATTTACATAACAATCATAGTTAGCAAGGTCTTTAATTTCGTTATTGCCAATATTTCTAGCTTTTAAAACTCTTATTTCACCATTATTTTTAGTTAATGATTTTGTTATTTGTCTATCTCTAAAACTTTGGAATATATCAAGTTTCATTTTTGAAGCAATTTTATCGAATTTATCGCTTCTATAAATTAACCAATAAGGAAAATCATTAGATAAAATATATTTTTTACTTTTTAGAGAGTATTTTTTACTTATATAGCTTTCAATTTTAATGTTATCGGATTTTTCTGTTTTGATAGTATTTACTAAAAAACTAACAGTTTCGATTTTTACACCTTTAAACGCTTTCTCTCCATAATCACAAATTTTTTCTAGATTATGAGCGTTAATTAGTTTTCGAGTTTTATTAAACTCTGGAGAGTTTAAAAGACTTTTGGGAACAATTAAAGAAATGTAATTACCTAATTTTATTGATTTTTCAATAAAAAAAGAAAACAAGTTATTGGTATCTGTGTTTTGCAAACCAAATCTATATCTGTCAAGTAATTCTTTGTTTTTTGTTAGTTTTTTATATGGAGGATTTCCGACAACTAAATCATATTTTAATTTAGTGTTCCATAATAGAAAATCAACATTTTTTAGATTTATTTTAAAGTTTTTTGGCACTTTAATCTTCTCTAAAATAGTTTTTAAAACTTTTAATGAGTTATTGTCAATATCACAAACATCAATAACAATTTCTTCTTTGGCTTTATATTTTTCAATTAATTGAGGAATAAAATTACCAACACCAACAGATGGTTCTAAAATTCTAATTTTCTTTTTCTTTTTAAGTTCTGGTAAATCTTTAATAACTGAAAAAGCAATGTCTTTTCTTGTGAAATAAGCAGAAGTTTCTTGTCTTTCAGAATTAGAAAATTCTGCAATTAAAAAGATGTTTTCTAATGATAGTTTGTTGAAGTTTTCTTTTATAAATAGAATTAAATTTTCTGTAATATTCAATTTATTTTCTTCAATAATATTTTTTATTTCAGTACTTGATATTTTTTCTTTTTTGTAAAAGTTTTTAATATTAGAAGCAATACTTTTAAAAACACCGGTTGGAACAGCTTCACCTAAACAATGTCTTATATTTAATTCTTCTTTTTTTAGAAATAGTTTTTTTTCTAAATCTGATTTTTCGTTTAAATCTTTCGTGCTTACATTAAACCATTCAAAACTATCAGGAATAGACATCATTCGCATAAGTTCTCTTATTGAGAATACACGATTATCTGTTGGGTGAACAGTATTTTGACTTGATAAAATATCATTCCTTGTGTGTACACAAGGACCTTCTTTGTCCCAATACCATCTAGCATATTTATCTCCGTTTTTACTTTTGTTTGGTACTAGTTTTCCATCAATGATTCTGTGAGGTATTCTTAATTCTTCAGTTTGTTCAAAAGCTGATTGACCTTCTTTTAAATTTTCAATCCAAGGAAGCATTCTTTTGTCGAATTCACGATAAGCGTGAAAAATATCTTCGGATATTTCACCCATTTCTTCTAATTGTGGCAAATCACCAATAAGTTGACGTAAAGTTTTTGCTTTTTGTTTTTTTGGAAAAATATCAAAAGGTGAAACATCTTGAATATCTTTTCTAATTCCAATTACTAAAGTTCTTGTTCGACTAGAATTTGAACCGTATTCTTTGAAGTTTACAATTTTAGAAAGAATATTATACTGACCTCCAAGATTATATTTTATTGCATCTTTAATAGGTTTGTCTATGCCATCAACATCTGTACAAATTGTATTTAAAAATGCTCTTACATTTTCGTAAATGAAAAATTTAGGAAGTATTTCTTGTGTTACTTTAATAGATTCAATAACCAATGAATTTCTTGACTTTTCATTGTTTTTTTTGTGATTAGCAACAGACATACCTTGGCAAGGTGGAGTTGCAATAATTACGTCAGGTTCTTTTATTTTATGTTTGTTTTGCCAAAATTTTAATTCAGAAAAAAGTCTATTCTTAACTTCTGAATTAGAAATATCACCTGAAATATAACCAGTTTCGTATTTACATTTATTGTTGTAAAGTTGAATTTTTAAGCGCTTTGTTAGTAGTTCATTCGTTGCTATACATTCAAAACCATTTTGTTTGAAGCCATAGCATCCAACTCCAGCACTGCTAAATAAGCTGATGTATGTTAATGGTTTTTTCATAATTCTAATTTTCCTTGTTTTACGTTTACATTGCGATAATAGTTAGCAGTATCTTCTGCAACCGAAAAAATAGATTCAGAACATTTATATTTCATTGCTTCTTTAACGAATTTATCTGCAAAAAACAAATCAGTAACGGTTTGTAAATCGGTTTGAAATAGTTCAGCTAACTTTCTCAATTTCGTTTTGCTAAACTTTTGACTTTCGTTTTCAATGCGACATATTGCACTTGTATTAATTCCGATTTTTATTCCGAGTTCGGTTTGCGTCCATTCTCGTTTTTCTCTTTCTGTTTTTATATAATGTCCGAAACTTGTCATTTGACCTATTTTTAGCAAATGTAATAATAAATTGCGATTTTTATATCAAGTACAAGATGAATTGGATCAATCCCTAAGTTCTATTTGATGAATAAAAACTAAATTCGTCCCCTAAAACCAAAAAAGCCTTTACATTTCTGTAAAGGCTTTTGTTTGCTTGTGGTCCCACATGCACCACAGTGATTTTTACTAAATCTTATTCTATTTTATTGAATTTTAGCAGCTTAAACCCCTAAAACATTACATTAAGAAGCAAACCTAAAACAACCTAAACCAAGGGTAATTAAAATTATTCGTCCCCTGATTCGTCCCCTATAGTCAGATTTTAATATATATTTGCTTTATGTCAAAAGCTAAATTTATACTTAAAGAACCTAACGCAAAAGTAGAAACGCTAATATATTTGGTTTACAATTACCAATATAAAAGGTTTAAATATTCTACAGGAGAAAAGATAAATCCTAAGTTTTGGAATAAATCAACACAAAGGGTTAAGGCATCGAAGCAGTTTATTGAATACCCCGAATTTAATTCTAGACTAGACATAATTGAAAATGGAATAAACACAGCTTTTAGAAAATTACTAAATGATGGAGTACAGCCAGATAATAAAAATTTAAAATCTGCACTAGAAGAAGAGTTGTCTGATAATTTTATAAAAACCAAAAAAACAACTTTTTTTGACTTCATAGAAAGTTATATTGAAGAAAGTAAATCTTTAAAAAAGATAGGCACTATAAAAGTTTATAACACTACGTTTAGATACTTAAAAGAGTATGCACAAAAGTACAAGCCTATTGACTTTGATTCTATAACTTTAGAGTTCTATAACAGCTATTTAACATACTTAACTAAAGACTTTAACCTATCTTCTAATACTGTAGGTAAACATATTAAGACTATTAAATCTTTTATGAACGAAGCTACAGAAAGAGGTCTAAACACAAATTTAGAGTTTAGAAAGCGAAAGTTTAAAACTATAAGAGAAGAAGCAGACACTATTTATTTAAATCTAGACGAGTTAAAAAGTATTGAGAAATTAAAGCTAGATGCAAGTCCTAGACTTAAAAAAGTTAGAGATTTATTCTTAATCGGCTGTTATACTGGTTTGCGTTTTTCAGACTTTACCCAAATAAAACCCGAAAACATTTCTACTGATATATCAACGCTTCAAATAAGAACTCAAAAAACAGGTCAAAGAGTAACAATACCCATTCATAAAACGGTTAAAAGAATACTTAATGAATACAATAATTTACTTCCTAAAGCGTATACTAATCAAACAATGAATGATTATTTAAAGGAGATTGGAAGTATTGCTGGTATTAAAGAAATTGTAGAAACAACAATTACAAAAGGTGGTAAAATAGAGAAAACAGCTCAACCAAAATACAAACTAATTTCAACCCATACAGCTAGGAGAAGTTTCGCCACTAACCTATATCTAGCAGAAGTTCCATCTATTTCAATTATGAAAATAACAGGACACAAAACAGAAAAATCATTCTTACAATATATAAGAGTTTCCCAAAAAGAAAACGCTGACAAACTACTAACACACCCATTTTTTAACTAATGATAAAACAGCCCCAAAATTATTTCATAGATGCTTTTAAAAAAAGACTCTTAGAAGTTGACAATAAAGAGTTTTTAATTGAAAATGAAATTAGCCTAATTGAAAGTTATGTAAATAAACCTATTGCTATAAATGAAATCAATAGCACTAAAAGTGTTTTTGACTTAAGCAATCTAGGTTCTTCTAAAATTATTAGTGAGGTTTTTAATGAGTATATGCTAAATGGTTCTATTGATAACCTTGAGCCTTACAGTGACCCATTTAAAGCTAATTATGTTGAAACTGGTTTGTTATTTGTTAAGTACTATAAATGGCTAAGAGAAATAAAAAAACAACCAGTTAATCAACCTAGAAAACAAAAATTAACACAAAAGCAAAAACTGTTAGCATTACACTATTTAGGTGTTGATTTTAGTAAATATGATAATTCTAGTTTAGCTAAGATTCTATCTCAAGTATTAGATTTAGGGGAAGAAAACATAAGAAAAAACTTATCATATGTTTCGGCTGGTAAAAATGATGTTAGAACTGAATCTAATTTAGACAAAGTTTTTCAGTTATATAAAAGTACTGGTTTAGACAGTATTTCTAACAGTATAAATAAAGATTTAGAAAAAATGAAATAAAGGTTGTGGTTACCCCACTACCCACCACTCGCTAGTTTCCAAAGCATATTTGCGTCAAAAATAATTAAATACGATTAAAAATGACAAAAGTAATGCTAAGTACATTAGAGCTTTCCGACATTAAAAAAGTTGTTGAGGAAGTTATTGAAAACAAGTTGAAAAACTTAAACCCTCCTGAAAAGGAGGGTCTAAAACTCTTATCAAGAAAAGATACAGCTAAACTACTTTGTATCTCGTTGCCCACACTTCACGATTGGACAAAAACAGGAGTTGTAAAAGCTCATAGAATTGGGAACAGAATTCTTTACAAACTGGAAGAAGTTAATGATGCTTTAAACTCAATTAAAACATCAAAAAATGAAGGGGGGTTATTATGCTAAAAAAGAAAAACGACTATTCGGTAATTGTATTTTTTGAAGAAGGAACTAAGCCCAAAAAATGGAGTTATGTCCATAAGCTAAACGGCTTCTCAATGTTCCTTAAAAAGAGCCATCCAAATTGGCAGTATATGAATGTCTACAATAGAAGAGCAGGAACTTTTATGCGCAGATTTCAGAGAGACAGTTTCATCCCTCCATTCATTACGGAGTAATTTCTTTTTTTTTAACCTTTAAAACTAAGCACCTTTAATTACAACCATCAGTAAAAACCTTTTAATGGTTTTAATAAATGTGCAACGATTCAGATTATGATAGTCAAGAACACTTATGGCACAAGCGTGGCATTTACAACCAAAATGTTTGGGGTAATTCCTAAAGATGAATTTACAGGCTCTGCGCTACAACGCAAAAAGCAAGAACCTAGTAAAAGAAAATCTAAGAAACCTTTAAAAGCGAGCGGAGAGGTAAAACTCCGCTCACTTTCTAAACGGTCTAAACAGAAAATAAGAAAGAAAATAACTTGCTTTGCTAGGTGCTACAAGCGTTTAAGTTTTGTTACACTTACTTTTTTAAATAAAGTTGAAGACAAGCAAGCTGTAGACTTACTACGTAAATTTTTAGATAACGTAAAAAAACGTAGTAAAGATTTTCAATATGTATGGGTTGCAGAACGCCAAGATAAAAACACCGAGTTTGTAGAAAATGTACATTTCCACATTATCACTAACAAATATTGGAAAATAGACAAGTGGTGGAATTACTGGTTAGACCTACAGCGCAAAAATGGAGTTTTACCAAGAGATAAAAACTTTAAACCCTCTAGTGCTTTTGATGTAAAGCAATTAAACTCTAGCAACATTAAATCTATTGCATCCTACGTAACTAAATATGTTACTAAAAATAATGCAGGTTTTAAATGTCAGGTTTGGAACTGTTCTAAGCGTATTTCAGAACTATACACAGACTTTTACACTACTACTGAGTTTACAGACCAGTTCAAGCGATTAAACGCAGTAATGAAAGAATTTGACATAAAAGACCAAAACAAAAAACCCTTTTTAAATATCAAGATGATAAACTTAAACAGGCAAACATTACCACTTTACAAAAGATTAGACGATAAAAACAAAGCAATAAAATAATAATTATGAAAAAATTACAAGAAGAAAACATAGTAGATAATTACCAATATGATGTTAATATTAGAGGAGAACTCTTTATAACCTTAGAAGAATCTAAAATTTCTAGTAACGCAGAACATTACAAAAAGAACACTATAGCTGTATATGAGTGGGAAGATTGTAAGTATTGTATTGTTGTATATGAATATAAAAAAAATACAATTTTAACTTTTTTAGAGGATGGTATAATTTCAAACAGTCAATTTTTAATTAAGGATAGAAATGTTTTTGAATATCTTAAAAGAGAAGATTTAAGCAAATATGTTAACTATCAAATTATTGATTTACTTTTTTCATATTTTGATTATTAAAAAATTAAAGTCCTGTAGTTAACTACAGGATTTTTGTGTTTTTATTATTATACTTTTATTACTCCATAAGCCTAGCTAACCTGAACACTTCCTCTCCATCTGTAGTCAAACTATATAAATCCCCTATTCCTCCAAAGCTTTGTTCTTTATGAACTACAAGACCTAATTCAATTAGTTTATTCATTTTGCTATCCCTCTTATCTATAAAATCATTCTTTTTTATATCGACTGCTCTTTTTTTAAAATAGCTAAGCATATCAATATCTATTAATTTTTTTAACAATTTTTCTGCTTCACCAGAAACCTCCTTTAGTTTGTTAGAATTCTCTTTTATACTCTCCCCCTTTTTTTTTACCTCTATAATTTCCTCTTCTAAACTTTTAATTCTAATTTCAAGCTTTGACTTTGATTCTCTTTCTTTATCAAGTCTAAGTTGTAAAGTATCTCTTTCGTTTCGAACTTCTTCGTGAATGGACTTAAGCACAATTGATTTAGAATCTGTTTTTTTATAAACCCAGGGTTTTAATTGTTTCTCTGAAATATTTATAATAACTCTAGATATATTTAAAACTAAATATGTGATTGTTAACACAAGAAAAGTCCATCCAATATTCCATAATACTCCTTCAGTGAAAGAATGAGTATTGTAATATGATTTAACAAAGTCAATTTTATTCGCTAATTTATAGGTGTTATCAAAATTAAAAAGTGAGTATACCAATTCCCAATTTCTCAGCACCCATATAAAAATATAGGTTCCCAAAAATGGATTTCTTGTTTTTTCCTTAAAATTATCACTGAATGAAACTAAGATATCTTTAAACATTATCTCTTAAGGTTTAATTTAAGTAAAACAAATTTACCTAAATGTTCAGTATTGATTTTAAAAAAAGAAAGAATTGATTGGATATCTTAATTATTTCAGTTAAATAAATAAAACAAACAGCAAGAGTTAAAATCAAAACAATTAAAAAGGTCACAACTTTTAAAGTTTTTAGTTTCTTATATTGATTTTGAAGAGAAATATCTTTAAGATTCTCTAATTGAGATTTTATTCCTCTTAAATCCTTAACGTTTTTAATTTTATCTTCGTACCTGTTTATCTCTTCTTTAATGGAATCGAGAGATTCTTTAATGTTTTTAAAAAATATTTCCCATATAATAAAGGTAAATAGATATCCTAAAAACATTAGACTAATATTTTTAGGTAATGAACTATTTTCGTAGTCTAGTCTACTTGTTAGAAAAACAAATGCAACGGGGATAGCAAATAAGTAATTCGAAACTTTTCTAATTGTTTCATTTATTTTTTCTGATAATTCTTGAAAATGTTCTATTGATGAGGTTTTAATTTTTTCAAAGGAAAATCCTTCTAGATAAATATTAAAACTATGCGTATAATTTTCATTAATGATTATCCACTCTTTGATTATGGAGCTGTATTTATTGTCTCTACTCGAAGAAAAATCAGCTAGGTTATTTACGAATAATTTTTTTCTATCCTCTTTATGAATTCCATTTTTAATGTCTTCAATAAATTTACTCATCTCTTTTAGATTAGATGACTTAAGGTCATCATAATTGTAATCTATAGGGAGCTTTAGACTTCGGTTTACCTTATGAAAGTATAATGTTAAATTTCCGGCTGTAGAATTTTTGTTATCCGCTATTTCACATAAAAAAGCAATAAAATTAATATTGGTTAGGTAAGCTTGCATTAATGGGTGCTCTAGGTTTTCTGAATCACTTACTTTTTCATCATAAATATAAAACTTGTCTAAATCAAATGAATATTTATTATTTATAATAAAATCTGAAAAAGATTCAAAATAATTAGGAATTTCCCCTATCGCAAATTGTATAAATATTTTTTTGTTTTTTAGTGTATGTAGTTGGTCGGGTAAATATAGTTTCTTGTTAATGTCTTTAATTTCAGCTATACAATCTTCTAATTTTTGAAGTAAAATTATTTGTCTCTCGGTAAGTCGCGCAATTTCTCCAAATAAATTTGAATCGTTTTTTTTAATTTTCAATAAGTCTTTGCGTATTGCGACAAAATCATCTAATTCCATTTTTAGAAATTTTTAAGAATATCAGCTGGAATATCTTTTATAATAATGTCGTTCCCTTCTTTAATAATTTTATTCGATTTTATTAAGTCTCTGTTAAATTCAAGTAAGTATCCTTTTTCTCTGACTATTATTCTATTGAGAAATTTTAAATGAGCTTTTTGTGTTACTCTAAAAACCCCACTTACTTCTAAATCATCTCTTTCTGAAATATATTCAATAAAATCATCTGGTTCAATTTCATTAACTAGTACTGAAATTGCTCTAAGTTCAAGGTCTTGGTCATCCCCTACTTTTTTTAATGAATAATTTCTTACTTTACTATAAATACTCCTTTTTTGGTCATCATTATAACCTTTATCAGCCATATAGGATTGTAAAGCAACTTTTAACTTATCAGTGTTTTGTTTTGAGGATGTTAAATCTGTGCTTCCGATAAATCTCTGAAAGTAACGAGATATATTTCTCGTTCCCTTTATGAAAGATAAATATTGTTCCCCTCCAGCTTTCCATTTGTTGATGTTAACTCTATTTGCCCTTGCAAGTCTATCAATGTCTAAACCTAGTAATTTTTTAATTGTAAGATCGATATCATCTACAGAAAATTGATTAGAATTATCCAGCATAACAGATGTTAAAAAGTCAAAACCTTTTTCTGTATAATGAATAAAAACAACATAGCCACCTGTAGTAGTCGGTCCGCTAATCTCCTTTTCTAAAATCTTCATAGATTTAACAGTGAAATCTAAGAAATCACCACCTGTTACATAATTATTAATATAAGTTTGAAAAGGGTAAAGAGTCAAGTCAGCTTCAAAGATTCCATAAGTAGGATTTTTAGATGAATAACTTTTTATTATCCTCTGCACAAATTCTTCTGTAGTCGGGTTAATCGGTAATAAAGATTTAGATAATTTTAGTGAAGGCTTCCCTAGTTTTTCTTTTATCACTTGGTGTAAAACAATTTTATTTAGTTCCATTTAATCAATTAATTTGTTTGGTAAAATTTATTAAATAAATATCATTGGAGGGAAGTGATATTATAACTCAATAAAAGTAAATAAAATCTTACTGATAAAAAAAATAATTATTCGTCCCCTGACTTGTCCCCTAAAAAGAAAAAAGCCTCGTAAACTATTAGTTTACAAGGCTTTAGCAATGTTAAAAGTGGTCCCACATGGGCTCGAACCATGGACCCCCTGATTATGAGTCAGGTGCTCTAACCAGCTGAGCTATAGGACCCGCAAATTGCGGATGCAATATTACTATTTATTTTGTTACAATCCAAAAGAAGATTGTAGTTATATTAACTTTTTTATTTTAATGGTGCTGGTGCTTCTTGGCAAAGCTCTATTAATGTGCCGTTTGTACCCTTTGGATGTAAAAAAGCAACTAGTTTATTATCTGCACCTTTTTTAGGTGTTTCGTTTAAAACCACAAAACCTTCGGCTTTTAAACGTGCAATTTCTGCAACAATATCATCTACTGCAAATGCTATATGGTGTACACCTTCGCCTTTTTTAGCTATAAATTTTGCAATAGGGCTATCTTCTTTAGTTGCCTCTAACAGTTCAATTTTATTTGGGCCTTGCATAAAAAAAGAGGTTTTAACACCCTCAGACGCTACTTCTTCTTCTTTATAACTTGGTGTGCCCAACAATTTTTCAAACAGCAAATTAGACGCTTTTAAATCTTTAACTGCTATTCCTATATGTTCTATTTTTTGCATAATCTATCTTTAAAAGTATAAAGGCTAAAATTACAACAATTAATCTTTTAGCTAATCCCCTAGGATACTAGGCTAAGGTATAGGACTCTAATAATATAAATTGTACTTTTGCCCTATGGAAACTCAAAGACAGAAAAAAATAGGAGGCGTAATACAAAAAGATATCGCAGATATCTTACAACGCGCGGTGATTGATGGTGGTTTGCGTGGTACACTTATATCTGTTTCTAAGGTGGTTGTTACTACAGATTTATCTATAGCTAAAGTATATATTAGTATTTTTCCGCATAAAAATGCAGACGAACTTTTAGAAGGTATACGATCTAACCAACCATTAATAAAACATGAACTTGCACAACGTACCAAAAACCAATTGCGTCGTGTACCAGAATTGCTATTTTTTATAGACGATTCTTTAGAGTACATAGACGGTATAGAAAAATCTTTAAAGGGAGAGGATAACCCTATAGAAAATCCAGATTTACTAGAACGCAGAAAAAAATCTTAAGATTGAATTTTCCGCTATACATCGCTAAGCGATATGTACGTTCTAAAAGCAGTCAAAACGCTGTAAACATTATCAATTTTATTACATTTTTAGTAATTGTTATTGGTTCTGCAGCGCTTTTTATTGTATTATCTGGCTTTGCCGGATTAAAAACGTATAGCCTTAGCTTTAGTGAAAGTTTTGATCCTGACTTAAAAGCTTCTCCATTAACCGGAAAATTTATATCGGTTTTACCAAAACAAGAAACCAAATTACATAATATAGAAGGTGTACTTTCTTTTTCTAAAGAACTAGAAGAAAAGGTATACTTTTTACATAACGAAAAAAGCCATATTGGCTACATTAAAGGTGTAGATAGCAATTATAACAAAGTTACAAGCGTAGATAGTACTTTGTACTTTGGTGAGTGGTTACTAGACAGCCAAAGGGGTGTAGTAGGTATTGGTATTGCTAATTTACTAGGCTTAACAGTTAATAATTACAGAAGTCCGTTGCAAATATTGGTGCCAAAACCTAAAAAAGGTGCTGTTAACCAAGGCGGATTTAATAAAACGCCATATAACCAACATAATGTTGTAGTTAGTGGTATGTATAATGTTGCAGAGGACTTAGATAAAAAGTATCTTTTTACAAGTTTACCAGTTGTACAAAAACTACTAGAAAAAGATAGCTTACAGATTTCTGCTATAAATTTTAAGATTGATGGTTCTAAAGATATTGGCAGTATTAAAAAAGAAATTGCTGCTGTTTTTAATCAAAATGTAATTTTAAAAGACAGACAAGAACAAAATAGCACCTTACACCGTATGCTAAACACAGAAAACTTAGCTACATACCTAATTTTTACATTAGTGCTTATAATTGCCTTATTTAATGTTGTAGGTGCAATTATTATGATGATTTTAGATAAAAAAGAAAACTCTAAAACATTATACTACCTTGGGGCTACTATTAAGGAGTTGCGCAAAATTTATTTTGTACAAGGCACACTTGTTACCAGTATTGGTGGTCTGGTTGGTGTTTTTATAGGATCATTACTTATATGGTCTCAACTTGCTTTTGGATGGCTTAAAATAAATGCTTTTTTAGCATACCCAGTAGAGTATAAACTACTAAACGTTGTTATTGTTTTAGCTACTATTATTGTACTAGGATTAATATCTGCTAAAATTGCAAGTAGTAGAATTAGTAAAAAATTAATTACACAATAAAACACTTATTTTAGGTCTGTACATAACAAAAAGCTACACCTTATACTACTTTCTAAGTATTTAAAATAAAAATTAAAAGTGCTATTAGTTAATACTTTAGATTAAGAAAACTGATGATCACCAAACTTATCTAAAACCTCATCAAAAGTAGCAAAAACATCTACAGAGTCGTCACTAGTTACCATTTTCATACGGTACTGTTTAAAATCTGGTATTCCTTTAAAATAGTTGGTATAATGCCTACGGGTTTCAAAAACACCTAGTTTTTCTCCTTTCCAATCTATAGACATTTGTAAGTGTCTACGAGCAGCGTCTACGCGTTCTTGCATTGTTGGTGGTGCTTTGTGTTCTCCTGTTTTTATAAAGTGTTTAACCTCATTAAAAAACCACGGATAACCAATACTTGCTCTACCAATCATTGCACCATCTAAACCGTATTCATCTCTCATTTTTACAGCAGCTTCAGGAGAGTCTACATCACCATTGCCAAAAACAGGTATATGCATACGCTGGTTATTTTTAACCTGTGCTATAGGTTTCCAGTCTGCATTACCTTTATACATTTGTACTCTGGTTCTGCCGTGTATTGCTATTGCAGCACAGCCTACATCTTGTAAACGTTCTGCAACCTCAACAATTTTTATAGAGTCTGCATCCCAACCTAAGCGGGTTTTTACCGTAACAGGTAATTTGGTATGCTTTACCATTGCATCGGTAAGCTTTACCATTAAATCTATGTCTTTTAAAATACCTGCACCAGCACCTTTACTTACTACCTTTTTTACAGGGCAACCAAAGTTAATGTCTATAATATCTGGGTTAGATTTTTCTACAATCTCTACAGAGCGCAACATAGAATCTAAGTTTGCACCAAAAATTTGAATTCCTACAGGTCGTTCTTTCTCATAAATATCTAATTTCATAACGCTTTTTGCAGCGTCACGTATTAAACCTTCTGATGAAATAAACTCTGTATACACAACATCTGCTCCTTGTTCTTTACACAAAGCTCTAAATGGTGGGTCGCTTACATCTTCCATTGGTGCTAACAACAACGGAAATTCTGGTAACTGTATGTCTCCTATTTTTGGCATTTGGCAAATTTACAACATATCCGCTACCTAAAAAACAGAAAACATTCTATCTTAGCCTTATGCCATTACAATTTTTACTGCCTTATGAGCCTGTGGTTTTTGGTTACCACTTAAACGTACACCTTATTTTAGAGTATTTGGCATTTTTTATTGGCTTTAGATATTACGTTTTTCTACGTAAAAATAGTACAGATGCAATTAGTAGCTTAAATAGATTATCTATACTAATAGGTGCTGTTTTTGGTGCGCTATTTTTATCTAGGCTTATAGGTTTTTTAGAAAACCCTCCATTGCACGCTACACAAGGTTTTATTGCTATTGTAAACAATAAAACTATAATGGGTGGTTTATTTGGTGGATTATTAGGGGTAGAAATTGCTAAAAAAATAATTGGAGAGAAAACGTCTTCTGGCGATTTGTTTACACTACCTATAATTGTAGGTATAATTATAGGCCGTATTGGTTGTTTTTTATCTGGTATTAAAGAGTTTACTTATGGTGTGCAAACTTCTTCAATCTTTGGTTTAGATTTAGGTGATGGCGTTCTAAGGCACCCTATTGCGCTGTATGAAGTTGTGTTTTTAATACTACTCTTTATCGCTCTAAAAACACATCAGAATAAAAAAATAAGTATAGAGAACGGTAGTTATTTTAAGTTTTTTATGATTGCGTACTTCTTATTTCGTTTTTGTATTGAATTTTTAAAACCAAATGAGTTTCTAATATTAGGACTAAGTAGTATTCAATATTTATGCGTAATTTGTTTTTTATACTATTATAAATTCATCTGCAAAACACTCTTATATGTCGCAAAAAAATTACACTTATTATGATTTTACATTAAGCCTTTGTCCAGATTGTTTAAGGCGCGTAGATGCTAAAATTGTTTTTGAGAATGATAAGGTGTATATGCTTAAAAACTGTAAAGAACACGGTAGGTCTAAGGTTTTAATTGCTGATGATATTGAGTATTATAAAAATATAAGAAACTACAATAAAGCGTCTGAGTATCCTAAAACATTTAACACGCAAACGCATTATGGTTGCCCGTACGACTGTGGTTTGTGTCCAGATCATGAACAACACTCTTGTTTAACCGTTGTAGAGGTTACAGACCGTTGCAACCTTACTTGTCCTACTTGCTACGCAGGTTCTTCGCCAACATATGGCAGACACAGAACATTGGAGGAAATTAAAAAAATGTTAGATGTTATTGTAAAGAATGAAGGTGAGCCAGATGTGGTACAAATTAGTGGTGGTGAGCCTACTATACACCCTAATTTTTTTGAAATTATGGACTATGCCAAGTCTTTACCCATTAGACATTTAATGGTAAATACAAACGGTATTAAAATTGCTAAAGATGTTGCTTTTGCAGAAAAATTAGCAACGTACGCACCAGATTTTGAAATTTATTTGCAGTTTGATTCTTTAGACAATAATGTATTACAAACCCTTAGAGGTGCAGACTTAGCAGATACACGCTTAAAAGCCATAGAAAACCTTAACAAGTTAAATTTAGCTACAACTTTGGTAGTTACACTGCAAAAAGGGTTAAACGACCACGAAATGGGTAAAACCATAGATTTTGCCTTAAAACAAAAGTGTGTTAGGGGTGTTACTTTTCAGCCAACACAAATTGCTGGTAGGTTAGAGAATTTTGAGGTTGATGAAAATAGAATTACACTTACAGAAGTACGCCGTAATATTTTAGAGCAGTCTCCAATTTTTGAACCAGATGATTTAATTCCGGTTCCTTGTAACCCAGATGCTTTGGTTATGGCTTATGCTTTAAAACTAGGTGATGAGGTTAGCCCGTTAACACGTTATATAAATCCAGATGATTTACTAAACGAAGGTAAAAACACCATTATTTATGAGCAAGATGAAGCTTTACACGGTAAAATGATAGAGCTGTTTAGCACAGGAAACTCTGTAGATAAGGCCTCAGAAAATTTAAAATCTATTATGTGTTGCTTGCCAGAGATTGATGCGCCAGAACTAGGATATGACAACCTTTTTAGAATAATAATTATGCAATTTATAGATGCACATAATTTTGATGTACGTGCCATTAAAAAATCTTGTGTACACATTGTAAATAAAGATTATAAAATTATCCCTTTTGAGACTATGAACCTCTTTTATAGAGATGATAAAATAGACCGACTTAAAGAACTACAAAAAGAAAACGCATGATACAGTTATTACCTTTAGAGGTGGGTGGCCTTGGTGGCTTGGTAATTTTAATAGTGCTAATTATGTTTGGCCCTGCATTGTTATTTTTAATTATTGCTTTTGTAATGCTAGGGCAAAAAAAGAAAAAAGCAGCTAAAATATTTTTTATTTTAACTGGCGTTTACCTGCTTATAAGTCTGGGTGTTTGTGGTGCAATGATGACAGGGTATTAAATAAATAGTATAGATGATAAATGCAATACTGTTAAATCAAAGTCCCAACGGCAATGGTGACTACCTAACCCTTATAATACTTATTATTTTAGCGTTATTATCACCTGCAATAATTTGTATAACAGTAGGCTTATTTTTACGTAAAAAGAAACCCAAAACAGCCAAAACACTTTTTATAATAGCGGGTGTATACTTGGTTGTTGGTATTGGACTTTGTAGCGTTCCTAGTTTTTAAACATAAAAAAAGCGGAAATTCAATTAAGAATTTCCGCTTTAACAATTTATAGTTGTTAGCTAGTGTTATCGCTTATTCGTTAGAAGCCATTAATGCAAAAAACTTATCTATGTTAGGTAAGATTACAATACGTGTTCTTCTGTTTTTAGCTCTGTCTTCTTTAGTGTCATTAGACGCTAAAGGAATATAACTACTTCTACCAGATGCAATTAATTTTTCTGGAGCTACGTTATATTTAGTTTGTAATTTACGTACAATAGATGTTGCTCTTAATACACTTAAGTCCCAGTTATCTGTTACTTTAGGAGTACTAATAGATCTAGAATCTGTGTGTCCTTCTACCATAACTTCAATACTTGGCTCAGAGTTAATAACGTCTGCTAATTTTTGTAAAATAGCATCTGCTTTGTTGCTTACGTTGTAGCTAGCAGTGTTAAATAATAACTTATCAGAAATAGAAATCATAACAACTGTATCATCAATATCAATTGCAATATCATCATCTTCGTTTAAGCTATTTGTACCAATAGATTTTTTTAAGTTATGAGACAATGCTAAGTTCATAGAATCTTTAAGTGTTTTTGCACCCATTAATTGTTCTGGACTAACATTTTTTAAAGTCTCGCGCATTTTAGCTTTAACGTTATTACTAATAACTGCACCATCTGCAGAAATTAATTTTGCATCGTTATCTTCTGTTAATGCGTTTATTTTAGAATTATAATCAGCAACTCTTGCTTCTATTTTAGCAAATTTAGCTTCTAACTCTTCCTTTTCTACTGCAGTCTTGGTTAATTGACTTTTAGTTTCACCGTGAGCTTGTTGTAATTCTACATATTTCTTTTTAGAAACACATGATCCCAATAAAACTACTGCAGCTAGTGCTAATGATATTTTCTTCATAATTTTTGTTTTGTTCTAAGGTAGATACGTAAATAAGTCTGAAATAGATTTTTTAATTTTTAAAACGAACCCTTAAACACTGAAAACAAGTAAGTTAAAATGTAAATTTATTTAAAAATAAAACTACATTAAGCTATATTTTTAAGTTAAAAGCAGCTTATAACCTTATAAAACTGATATTGATTTGCATTTTTAACTATAATTAAGCAAAATTCTTAATTAATTTTAGATGTGCTTTAAACTTAGACCCTTATAACCTGTAAAATATAAACTATATTTGCAGCTACTTTAGTACTATATATGAAGAATATTCGAAATTTTTGCATTATTGCACACATAGATCACGGTAAAAGTACCTTAGCAGATAGACTTTTAGACTATACTGGTTCTGTAACAGATCGTGAAAAACAAGATCAGCTTTTAGATAGTATGGATTTGGAGCGAGAACGTGGTATTACCATAAAATCGCACGCCATACAAATGGACTTTGAATATAAAGGAGAACAATTTGTTTTAAATTTAATTGACACTCCTGGCCACGTAGATTTTAGTTACGAGGTGTCTAGATCTATTGCTGCTTGTGAAGGTGCTTTATTAATTGTAGATGCTGCACAAAGTATACAAGCACAAACTATATCTAACTTATATCTTGCTTTAGAAAACGACTTAGAGATAATTCCGGTTCTAAATAAAGTAGATTTACCTAGTGCAAACCCAGAAGAAGTTACAGATGATATTGTAGAACTTTTAGGTTGTGCTCCAGAAGATGTAATACACGCAAGTGGTAAAACCGGCTTTGGTGTAGATAATATTTTAGCTGCTGTAATAGAACGTATTCCTGCGCCTGTTGGTGAAATAGACGAACCTTTACAGGCTTTAGTTTTTGACTCTGTTTATAATCCTTTTAGAGGTGTAGAAACTTATTTTAGAGTTATAAATGGTGAAATTAAAAAAGGACAAAAGATAAAATTTGTAGCTACAGATAAAAGTTATTTTGCAGATGAGGTTGGTACCTTAAAGTTAACGCAGGTAATTAAGAAAAGTGTAAAAGCTGGTGATGTTGGTTACTTAATTACAGGTATTAAAGATGCTCGTGAGGTTAAAGTTGGTGATACTATTACAGACTCTGTTAACCCAACAAAAAATGCAATTGCAGGTTTTGAGGATGTAAAACCAATGGTATTTGCTGGTATTTACCCTGTAGATACAGATGAGTTTGAAGAATTACGTTCTTCAATGGAAAAATTACAGCTAAATGATGCTTCACTGGTATTTGCACCAGAAAGTAGTGCTGCACTTGGTTTTGGCTTTAGATGTGGATTCTTAGGAATGTTACATATGGAGATTATACAAGAACGTCTGGAGCGCGAGTTTAATATGACTGTAATTACTACTGTACCTAACGTTAGTTACCACGCATTTACACGTAAAGACCCAGATATTCCTCTTATTGTTAATAACCCTACAGACTTACCAGACCCATCTAGTATAGACCGTGTAGAGGAACCATATATTAAGGCTACAATTATTACAAAGTCGGACTTTGTTGGTAATGTAATGTCTTTATGTATAGAAAAACGAGGACAAATTACAAACCAAACGTATTTAACGCCAGAGCGTGTAGAGCTATCTTTTGATATGCCACTTGCTGAAATTGTTTTTGATTTTTATGATAGATTAAAAACAGTTTCTAAAGGATATGCCTCTTTTGATTATACGCCAATTGGTATGCGTACCTCTAAATTAGTACGTGTAGATATTTTATTAAATGCACAACCGGTTGATGCTTTATCTGCTCTTATACACGCAGACAATGCAGTACATATTGGTAAAAAAATGTGCGAGAAGTTAAAAGAGTTAATCCCAAGACAACAGTTTGATATTCCTATACAAGCTGCTATTGGAGCAAAAATTATCTCTAGAGAAACAACAAAAGCATTACGTAAAGATGTTACCGCTAAATGTTATGGTGGTGATATATCTAGAAAGCGTAAACTTTTAGAAAAACAGAAAAAAGGTAAAAAACGTATGCGCCAGGTTGGTAACGTAGAAGTACCACAAGAAGCTTTTATGGCTGTGTTAAAACTTAACGATTAATACAACTACCTTATACAAAACAAAAACCTTCATTTAAAAAATGAAGGTTTTTTATTTTATTGCTCTAACCATTTTCTAAATTCTGCTGTGGTAGATGAGCTTGTCATTACTTTTTCTTTTACACCAACCATTTTTAATAATAATCGGTTTTTAAAATGACTTTCTATATTGTCTATAAAATCTATACTTATAATTTGGCTTCGGTTTATTTTAAAAAATTTATTAGGGTGTAATTGTTGGTGTATTGTGCCTAAATTTAAAGATATTGTATGTCTTTTTCCTTTTGCATCTGTAGCAATACAAAAATCTCCTGATGCTTCTATAGTGCTAATTTCGGACACATTTAATAGTTGTATACCATTTGCTTTTTTAATTACAAACCTTGTTTTGTAATTGTTATGCTCTTCTTGTAAAGCAATTTTAAGGTTTGTAAGTGTTTTTGGTGATAAAGAGTTGTAATCTCCTTTTGTAAATAGTGCTTGGTATTTTTCTAGTGCCTTTTTAAAATCTAATTGTGTGTATGGCTTTAAAATATAAGCAATGCCATTTGTGTTAAATGCCTGAAAAAGATACTCATCATGCGCAGAGCAAAATATAATTGGCGCATCTATATTAACCTCATTATACAAATCAAAAGAAACACCATCTAATAATTGAATATCAGACAAAATAAAATCATATGTATTGCTCTTTAAAAATAGCTTACCTTCTGCGTTAGATCTTGCCCAGTCATACACAACCTCATCATTAAAATAATCTTTAACAAAAGAAAGTAATTTTTGAAAAGCTGGTATTTCATCCTCTAAAATTAAAATTTTCATTGCTTTTAATTGTCTTCAATTAATTTAATTACTGGAATAGAAACTGTAAATTCCTTATCAGTATTTATAATAATCACCTCTTTATCTGATAGTAATTTATAACGTGCTTTTAAATTATCTATACCTATACCAAAAGATTCGTTTTTAGGTATTATACTAGATTTAGTATTACTTACTTTTAAAGCGTTTTCCTCCACACAAATTACTGTTTTTATACTAACACCTGCACTAGGTTTGTTATGCTTTACAACATTCTCTAACAAAGCTTGTATGGCTCCTGTGGGTATAAATTTATCGTTTATAGTTGTTTCTTTTTCAATTTTAAAATCGTAATCGTTACCAAAGCGCGTTTTTATTAAAAACATATAGTTTTCTGCAAGTTGAATTTCTTCAGCCAACTCCATAACCTCTGCATCTTTTGTTTTTATTAAATACCTGTATATTAATGACAAACGATTTATATATTCTTTTGCTCTTTGGGTATCACTATCTATTAAAGAATCTAATGTATTTAAGTTGTTAAACAAAAAATGAGGATCTATTTGTGAACGTAGTAATTTAAGCTCGTTTTCTTTTTGCTGTTTTTCAAACTTTAACAATTGGTTTTGCCCTTCGTAGAACTTTTTAGTAAGCAATAATGCAAAAGGAAAAGCACTATCACTGGCACCTCTGTTTATCATATCTATTACAAAATCTAAACCCGTTGGAAACTTACTCCAATCGTTTTCTCCTGTCCAATACCCTACTGTAAATTGAATTCCTGTAAGTGTCACTAAAATAACAATACCAAAAATTGCAAATAGCACGTACTTTTTTTCTTTTACAAACTTGGGTATTAGCCAAAAAACAAACAAGAAAATAATACTACTTATAGTTATTAAATCTGTTGGAAAATCTAGAAGATACTCCTTCAACATAGCGTCTTTATTATAATATTCTAAACCTTGAATAGAAAAAGAAATTATAAAATAAACTACCATAAGTAGTATATCTGATTTGTTTATTTTTTTGTTCATTAAACAGCTAGTGTATTAGTTGTTGTCCTCAATTCTATTTTGCTCCTCTTTAGATGAGTTTTCTCTGTTTTTCTGCTTGCCATATCTAGATCCAAAACTGTAAGATACTCTTAATTGTACGTTTCTTCTAGACTCGTTACTCTCTATATCTGCATTTAAATTATTATAATTTATTTTACCAACATAGCCTCTATTAAGTATTTTACTTAGTCCTAGGTTTACTTTTAGTCTGTCATCTAAAAAGGTTTTACCTAAAGAAAAATCTATGCCCGCAAACCAGTCTACATCTAAACCACCATCTAATGCTCCTGTACCGTAATTACCACTTATTTCTGCGTTAATTTCCCAAGGAAGCTCGTAACTAGCCTGTGTAAACCAAATTAAGCTCCATTTATCTAAATTTAGATTATCTGGTACAGACTCTAACTTATTGTAATTTACAATAAACCCAGTGTACCCATCTACGCCTTTTATAAAACTTAATGGTCCAAATAGTCTAAAGTTCCAGTTTTCACTGTCTGTTAAGTTTATAGTTGTTCTGCTAATTTCTGCAGTTTCTGTATTTTGTGATACGTATTGAAACATAGCGTCCTTAGTTTCACTATAACCAATTGTAAAAAACGGTTGACCATCAAAAGTTAAGTTAAACTGATAATTATTGGTAAAAGCTGGTTTTAAATTTTCATTACCAACGTCAGAAGAAAGCGGATCATAATACGTTACAAAAGAGTTTAGTGTACTGTAACTTGGTCTACTAATACGGTAACTATAAGCTACATTAGCACTTAGGCTTTCCCCTAGTTTTTTACTTACAGATGCACTAGGGAACAATTTAGATATTTTACGCTCTCTGGTCTCGTTTGTGCTATTAGAAGTTCCTTTTGTGTTGCTGTCTTCAAAACGTAAGCCACCAGAAAAAGACCATTCTCCGCTAGTAATATTTAATTTAGAATACAATGCAAAAATATTTTCTTCTACCAAAAACCTATTGCTAGCATCTTCATTAAAAACAAATTCTCCGTTTGTATCTTCACTAAAAGACATTAAATCGCTATCTGTGTCTACATCTGCGTATTTACTACCAAAACTAAGTTTAAAGTTTTCTGTAAATTGCTTAGAGTAGTCTATTTTATATGTTTTTATTTGATATTCACCGTCTTGCAAATAACGCTGATTTGTATAAGGAACTGTACTGCCATCTAAAGAAGATATGGTATTAAGATTATCATTTGTATAATCTACAAAATTAAAATCTACTGCTAATTTTTGTTTATCTGTCTTGTATTCATAGTAAGGATTTACATTAAAAACTACTTGATCCCTGTTAAAACTATTTTGTGACAGTAAATAATCTGTTCCGTTATTACTTGTTATAATATTAGAGCTTTTAGAGTTACGGTCCGAGTTTGTATTAATGTTTCTAACACCAACACCTATAGTATGTTCTTCTGTAATATAGTAATCTACACTACCGCTTACTCTTGCAGTTTTAGGGTTGTAAGGCTCTATTGTTGCTTGGTCATAAGTTGCACCATCTACGGTCCTTTTAATAAATAAATCTTCTCTCCAAGTAGGACTAGAATACCCTGCACTTGCTTGCCAATTTAGCTTGTTTTTATAACTACCAATAGAAGCACTTGTACCATACTCTACTCCTTCATCTTCTCCTACCCAACCTACAACAGTACCGTTAGTACCTAGCCTTACATTTTTTTTTAGTATTATGTTTATTACTGGTCCAGAACCAGCAGCATCAAACTCGGCACCAGGTTGTTCTACCATTTCTACTCTAGCTATGTTATCTGCAGGCATATCGCGTAGCAACGTACTCATATCCATATAGTCGGTAGTTTTACCATTAATTAAAATTCTAATATTATTTTGTCCAGCATAGCTTATACCGTTATTGGTTACAATTACACCAGGCACGCGTTTCATTACATCTTTTAAATTAGAATTTATCATCTCAGAATTTTCTAAGTCTACAATAAGTTTTTCTGCAGTTTGTCTAATTACGGGTCGTTTGCTTTTTACAACAACCTCGTTTAAAGATTCTGCCTCTTCATTTAAAGTAAAATTTAGTTCTTTATCTGTGGATAATTGGAATTCTTTAGATGTTTTGGTTTTAAAACCAAGCATAGACACCTCTATATAATATGTGCCGTTTTTTATAGAGTTAAAGGCATACACACCTTGCTTGTCTGATATGGTACCAGTAACAACCTCTTTAGTAGATTGATTGTATAATATTACGTTGGCGTATTCTAATGGCAAATTGTTCTCTGTTATTTTACCTGAAATTTTGTTTTGTGCTTGAGTTGATATTACACCTAGAAGTAAAATAAAAATAGTTTTTGTTAACGTTTTCATGACTGTTGATAATGATTGATGCTATAAAAGTATATGAATTAAGCACTTATAAAAATCATTTTCTGATAAATTGGGATAAAAAGGGGCTGAACCCTATTTTTTTAATGACCAATTGTAATTGCTAAAAACTAAAAAGGCTTCCTGTAACAGGAAGCCTTTTTTATTTACAATATTTGTTTTTATTCTTCTTCAGATATGTCTGCGTGCTTATCTACATCGAACATTTTACCTAAGTAAACAAGTTCATAACCTTCTGTAATATCTGTAAAAGATGTACTAAACGCAGGTATAATATGTAACTCACCATCTGGTGATTTTAAAAATATTGGAATAATATTTTCATCGGCTTTTGTAATCTCTATTAAACCTTCATAATGGATTTGGTCTTTTAATTTTATTTCGTGTATTGTTGGGTATTTACGTGCTGCTTCCATCAACTTAATAAAATCATCTGTATGAGAAAATAAACCTTCTTTAGGGTTATTCTCTGGATCGTTCATCTCATCAGAATTTACCAATCTAAAAGAACCATTTTCACCAAATTGCTTTTCAAACTTTTTAACTGCAAAATTGTTGATATCAGAGTTTGCAGTAAGCGCCATAACATAGCCCATATCACTCAACTCTATATTATCTGTTAAAGAATCTGAATAAATATTGGCGTTAATAGCGTCTAAACCTAACTTTTTTGCTTTGCTTATATTGGTTTGGTTATTGTCTATTAATACTACGTGTCTGTTGTGGTCTTTTAAATAATTTGCTATTAATCTAGATAATTTAGACCCTCCAATAATTAAAATACCTTCTGATCTTTTTAAGAAAACACCAACCAATTTTGCAAACATCCTTGCGGTAGTTGCATTAAGTAAAACTGTACCTAATACTATAACAAACACCAAAGGGGTAATATAATCTGCCCCAGGAACACCCTTAGAAAATAATTTAGAACCAAATAATGACGCTATACCTGCTGCTACAATACCTCTTGGACCAACCCAGCTAATAAAAAGTTTTTCTTTTAAATGAAGGTTAGATCCTCTTGTGCTTAAAAACACACCAAGTGGCCTTACAACAAATACAATAACTGCAAAAAGAATTAAAGTACCCCAATTAAAAATAAGCTCTAAATCTGCTATGTTAATATTGGCAGATAACAATATAAATAAGATAGATATTAACAGTACACTTAAAGATTCTTTAAAATAAAGTAACTCTTTAATATTAGGTAAATCTGTGTTACCCATTACCATACCCATTACTACTACGGCTAGTAAACCAGATTCGTGTGCAAAAACATCAGACATTACAAATACAAGTAATACTACAGATAAAGACACCACATTAAGTAAATAATGCGGAATAAAATTACGTTTTACAGCAGCTGTTAAACCGTGTGCAAACGTAAAACCAAAAGTGGTACCAAATAAAAGTATTTTACCAAACTCTATTAAAGCAGTAAACGTAAAATCTCCACCACCACCAACACTAATA
The DNA here is from genome assembly GCF_002813425.1 of Cellulophaga sp. RHA19. Classification (NCBI taxonomy): domain Bacteria; kingdom Pseudomonadati; phylum Bacteroidota; class Flavobacteriia; order Flavobacteriales; family Flavobacteriaceae; genus Cellulophaga; species Cellulophaga sp. RHA19. The sequence continues at coordinate 967,954 of NZ_PHUL01000001.1, read as the reverse complement.
AACTCATATACCAAAACGGCAACTAAAGCACCAATTGGATCTATTAAAATACCTTCCCATTTAAGGACTGCAGAAATATCTTTTTTTAAAGGTATGTTTCTTAAAATAGGAGTTATTACCGTTGGGCCAGTTACTATAATTAATCCTGAAAATAAAAATGAAATTGACCAACTTAAACCTAAAATATAGTGGGCAGCAACACCTGCACCAAAAAACGTAACTAAAGAACCAATGGTTATTAACTTAGAAATTACAGGACCTATATTTTTAATCTCTGATCTTTTTAAAGTTAAACCTCCTTCAAACAAAATAATACTAATTGCAAGAGATACAAAGTAGTACAAACTATCACCAGGGAAAAGACCTGTTGTTCCGTTCCAAATTGGTTCAATAATTTTACTGTTATCTTCTGTAAAAAGAGTGGATATTGGCCCCACTATTAACCCTATTAAAATTAAGGGTAAAATTGCAGGTAATTTTAATTTCCAAGCAAACCACTGTGCTAGTATTCCTAGTATTATAATTCCGGCTAATTCCAGCATAATTTATTTTTTTTGAAAAATAGCATTTTAATTTTAAAAAGCAATTTTTATGAACAGATTACTTTTCTTGTATAATTGTACTATCTTGGGCTAAATTTAGTTTATGGTTTACAAAAATCGTCCTTTTAAAACGATTCTTTTTGGATTTGCTTTCTCCCCAAAATTAGAAATAAATATTTTGGAGACTACAAGGATAGCACATTTTTTTAAGGCCAAGTTAATACTACTTCATGTTGGTTCTAAAACTTCAGAAAAAGAAACCAAAATTGCATCTTTTTTAAACAAAACAGAATACAAAAATTTAGATGTAGAGGTTAAATGGGAAAATGGAGACCCTATAGATGTAATTACAAATGCCTGTAAAACGAGTAATATAGATTTGCTAATTCTTGGTGCACTACAAAAAGAAAATATGTTTAAATTTTATGTAGGTTCTATTGCTCGTAAGCTTACACGTAAAGTATGTTGTTCTGTTTTACTGCTTATTAAGCCATCTATAGAGCGTGTACCTTGTAAAAATATTGTTGTAAACGGTTTAGATGCACCAGACACACCACTTACTATAAATTCCGCTTTTTATATTGCAGATGCACTTGGTGCTCCCCAAGTAACCATTGTAGAAGAAATTTTGCAGAAAGATATTCAGGTTAGTGTACAGGATGACAAAACACTAAAAAAAGTAAATATTGTTAAAGAACGATTAAAACACCGAGAAGAACAAAGGGTTAGAGAAATTGTAAAAGACATTCCTGAAACTTGTAAAAAGGGAATTAAAATTAAAAACCAGGGCATTTTTGGCAAAAGGGGATACTCTATTGGTCATTATGCTGAAATTGTTAGAGCAGATTTATTGGTAATGAATGCTCCGTCTAAAACAGGAATTTTAGATCGTATTTTTCCTCATGATATAGAATATATTTTATCTGACTTACCAACAGATTTATTTATAATACGTAACCGATTTGACTCCGAAAACTAATAAAACAAAAACATTTGTAAGTGCACTACCTAAAAACATATTTTCTGGTTTTGTAGTTTCATTAATAGCATTACCCTTAGGATTAGGTTTAGCATTAGCTAGTGAAGCACCTCCAATTTCTGGTGTTATTGCCGCTATTGTTGGTGGCTTAATTGTATCTATTTTAGGAGGCTCTAATGTTACAATTTCTGGTCCTGGTAACGGTATGGTAATTGTTTTGCTAAGTGCTATTTACACTTTAGGAGATGGTGATTTGTACCAAGGATACTTATTTACACTTGCTGCCATTATTGTATCTGGCTTGGTAATGATTATACTTGGTTTTTTAAAAATGGGCCGTCTTGCAGATTTTTTCCCAGCCTCTGCTATAGAGGGTATGCTTGCAGCAATTGGTATAGGAATCCTCTCTAAACAGTTTCATATAATGCTAGGTAATAATGGCGCTAGTGGCTCTATAGTATCATTACTAAAACAGTTTCCGGAAGGCATACAAAATTTATGGATAACCACAGATATTAGCGTTTTAATTGCTGCTGCAATTGGTATTGTTAGTTTACTAATTATGGTTTTTTATGCTAAAATTAGAAACAAATACTTTCAGCTTATACCTGCTCCTATGTGGATTATTGTACTTGTTGTAGGGCTTAGTTATTTGTTAGCAAGTTTAGATATTAATTATCCGCTAACTAAAGATTTTTTGGTAAAAATACCTGAAGATGTTACTTCTAATTTAGCTTTTCCAGATTTTTCAAAAATATACCAGCCCAATTTTATAATAGCCGTTTTTTCTATCACGCTTATTGCAAGTATAGAATCTTTACTTAGTATAAAAGCTGTAGATAAGTTAGACCCTTTAAACAGGCGTTCTAATGTAAATAGAGACTTAAAAGCCTTGGGTGTAGCCTCTATTGCTAGTGGTTTTTTAGGTGGTATAAACGTTGTAACCGTTATTGCTCGTAGTTCTGTAAATGTTAATAATGGTGCTACTAATAAGTCTGCAAACTTTTTTCATGCATTCTTTTTAGCTGCTTTTGTGCTACTTTTTCAGGAACAATTACGTAAAATACCTTTAGCTGCCTTAGCTGCTATTTTGGTATATACAGGTTATAAATTAGCTACACCAAAAACATTACAAAAAGTTGCTAAAATTGGTAAAGAGCAAATAATTATATTTTTAGTTACGCTTTTAACAACATTGTTTACAAACCTAATTACTGGTATAAGTGCAGGTATTTTAATTACTTTTTTAATTCACGTAATACTAAACAAAAGCTTTTCTTTATTTTTTAGCAACTTATTAAAGCCAAATATTTTAATGTATAAAGAGCCAGATGGTGGTAACTTTTATATTAGTGTAAAATATTTTTGTAGCTTTTTAAATTTTTACAAACTAAAAAATAAACTAGATGCTATACCAGAAGATAATGATGTAGTTTTAGATTTTTCTATGTGTAATTTTGTAGACCACACTGTTATGGAAGGCCTAGAGGGTTATATAGACACATTTAGTAAAAAGGGTGGTAGTATAGAGCTTATTGGGCTAGATAAGCATGGTACCGACTCTGCACACCCATTTGCCATACGTAAAATACTTCCGTTTGCTACAAAATTAGCTCCAGTAGGTGGTAACCTTACCAAAAGGCAGTTACTGCTTAAAAATACAGCTTCAGATTTTAAATGGAATTACATACCAGAGAAAAATAAAAATGCTAGTTTTTTTACCGATTTTGTTTTCTTTAAAAGTAGAGAAATACGTTATTTTTATAATCAACTTATAGCAAAAAACAGCAAAGTTGCTCTTATGGATGTAGAGTTTACTGAAGGTGCTTTTATTGCCCGAGAAGTAATAAAAACTACTGTTTTACATATAAAATTAGATAGGGAAGTACCTGTTTTTACTTTAGATAAAGAAGGACTTATAAAATACCTTTACAGCTTAGCTGGTTTTAAAGAGTTGAGCATAGATAACCACCCAGATTTTAACCGTAGATTTTATCTAAGTGGAGAAAAGCCAGCCCAAATACAACAGCTATTTACAAATGAGCTTATTCTATTTTTAGAAAGTAATCCTTATTACCACATAGAGTGTAATGGGTCTGCGCTACTAATTATAAAAAAGGAACGCTTATTAAGTGTACAAGAAGTTAAAGCAATGCTATATTTTGGAAAGCAATTGCATCAAATTTTACAATAAAAAAAGGGAGCAAAATGCTCCCTTTTTATTTAGTTCTGTATTACTGTTTGTTTCTTATTTTTGAAAAAATCTACAACTATTATTAATACTACACTTATACCAAATAAAGGAAAAATAACAGAGAGTAAAGCAATTATAGCTATTATACCGTAGCCAACTTTAAACTTTACAGGAACTTTAGGTACACCCCATTCTCCTTTTTTCTTTCTTTTTAGGTATGATAGTAATCCTGCTATACTAACAAAAGCTAATAATAGTGCAACACCAAGCATTAAAATCCAGTTCCAAAGTCCAAATTGCCCTTGATGAAAAGCCATAACCCACATTCTACCGCGCATTAAAACACCTACATCTTCCCAATTGTGTTTTAGCAACTGTACTCCTGAATATTGATCAAAATGAAACCGTTTTTGTTTATCCAAGTCAAAGGTTTCGTTAAACACAGTATAAACGCCTTTATCACTTGCTGGCAAACCTATATTTAATTTACCTTTTAACTTTAAGGCCTTTGCCTTTACAACCATTTCGTCTAAAGAAATAGGATTACCTTTTACAGTAGATTCTAAACTTTTACCATCCCACGTTGCTGGAAATCCTGTATTAGTGGCATTTTGTAAACTTCTAAAATTATCACCAAAAACATCTGTCCAAGGCATACCTCCTGCCAAGGTTAGTAGTAACAAAATAGATATCCAAAAACCAAAAACGGTATGTAAATCTCTATATAATGTACGTTTTCCCTCTTTAAGTCGTATGGTAAAAAAACCTTTTATCCCTTGTTTTTTATTGGGCCAAAAAACATAAACTCCGGTTATAATTAACACAAAAAGCCAACTAGCAACAAGCTCTACTATTTTGGTTCCAAACTTACCCAATAAAAGTTCTCCGTGCAGTTTTCTAACAATATGCATATTAGAGTCCTTTGGTTTTATAGAACCTGTAACTTTATTTTTAAAAGGGTTTATATAAGTACTTGTTTTATGGCTAAATCTTCCTGTAATAAACTCTGTAGCTTCATTTTTTTGTGTAGGAACTACCATAGTATTTGGTGGCCGTTTAGACACGTTTTTTGCTACTTGCCATTGTTCTTGAAAACTAACAAGTTTACCTCTGTCTTCTACTGTTGTTATATGCGCTTGTTTTGGAGCATCATATGTTTCTTTAAACAAATAAATACCGCCAGTTATTGCTAATAAAAAAACAAAGGGCAATGCTACTAAGCCAGCTATAAAATGCCATTTCCATACCCATTGATTTAACTTTCTATTTTTCTCTATCATTTTAAAAAAATTAAAAGTTATATTTTATTCCTAAATGAAAAGCTCTTGGGTTACCAATTGTGTAGCTATTTGCTCCTCTGTATTTATTATAACTCGCTCTTGCAGCATATAAATCATCAAAAATATTAAGTGCATTTACCCAAATCTCACAGTTTTTAATGTTATACGAGACTAAAGCGTTAAATATGTTGTGACCTTTATATGTTGCTGTACTAAAGGTATCATCACTGTTTTTAACTTGATTTTCAAAACTAGTATTGTATTTACCTACCATTTCATGTGTTAGGCTTAACATTAACCCTTTTACTAGTGACGGTTTATAAGCAATTTTAGATGTTCCTAAAAGTTTAGGTGCTGTTTCGCGGTCTGTGTCTGAATAGTCTACTCCTCCATCAAAAAAACTAACATAACGATGTTTTGCATAGCTACCGTTGTGCGTTATGGTAATCTCTTTAGTTGGATTATATGTTACACCATACTCAACGCCATAAGATCTTGTTTTACCTGCATTTGCGTTAAAAAAGTTATCTTCATCATCACGTAATGTAACCAATGTATTTTTACCATCTAAAAGGTAAATAGCTGCATCTACCTTTAACTTATTTTCTATTTTTAAATAGGTTCCTAACTCAAAATTATCATAGTTACTTGGTTTTAAATTAAACACATCGCCGCCAACGCCTACAAAACTATTTCTGTATAAAGTAGATGTTTGTGGTGGCGTAAACCCGTTAGAATAATTAGCGTATAACCCTATACTTTTATTTAAATTATAGTTTATTCCTAATTTAGGAGAAATATTATTGTAGTTATTTTTAGAATCTTTTGGACCTGCTAAACCATCAATTAAATTGTTGTAATTATAGTCAAACCCATCATAACGTACAGAAGCTGTTAATTTTACATTTTCTGTTGGGTTTATTTCAAACTGAAAGTAATTGGCATAATTTAAAATATCTGCATTATAGTTTAAAATATAATCTCCAGAATTAGTAGTATAGCTTAAGTTTTTACCTGTATTTGTATCTACTGTTACACTTATATTTTCTGCATTGTAACTCTGCGGAGAATAATCTACAGAAGCACCAATAATTAAAGATGAACTAGCAAAATTAAAGTTTATTTTATGCTGAATTAAACTTACATAACTGTTGTATGAGTTGCTATTTATTTCTCCTTTTGCTACACCTGTTAACCTACCATTTTCTCTAAACTGACTTACTCTGTAAGAAGGAATTTGATCCATTCCGTTTCTTCTAAAAACAAGATTAAGTGTTGTTTTGTTATTGCTGTTCCAACGTTTATCTAAAGTACTCCTAACTCTAAAGGCCACTGCTTCTCTTTCTGTAAATGTTTGGTCACTTTCATAATTACCAGCAGAATAATCTTCTTCGCTTATAGAGCCAGACATATCTGACCTGTATTCAATAATATCAAAAACATTTGTCCAGTTTAATGTTTGTGATAAGTGATTTACGTTTTTAAACGTAAGTGCAAATTTTTCATAATTGCTATGCTCTACAGGTCCATCTTTACGCTGTACATATTGTGCTCCTATGTAAAAACCAACCTTTTCTGATGCGTACTGTGACAACTCTAAACTGTATTTAGACAAACCAAGATCGTTTACTTGGTAAGTTATACCACCAGATAAATCTCTTGTTGGTTGCTTTGTTATAAAGTTAAAACTTCCACCAATAGACTCGCTACCATAAATACTAGAAGCAGGACCTTTAATAACCTCCATTCTATCATAAGAAATGTCATTCATTTCTAACAATGTATTGTGGTTAAATACTGCTGTTGGTCTAATAGGCAAACCATCTTCTAAGTACAAAAACAAAGATTTTGTAGATATAGGAGAACGTACAGACATAAAATGTTGCTCGTTACTTGCTGCCCTAGATGTAGACATTAAAACCCCAGGAACATTATTTACCAATTGGTCTATACCAATAGCTTTTGCTTCCTCTATTTGCTTAGCTGTAATTACAGAAATAGAAGCAGGCACATCACTTCTTTGTTGCGCTTCTCTACTTCCAGAAACTACAACTTCTTTTAAACGCTCTTCATTTAAAGTCAAAGTAATATTATTTTCTTGAGTAAAAAGCTCTTGGGTGCGTGTTACGTAGCCTACGTAACGTATTATTGCTATTGGTTTATCTTGTAAAGTAGTAATAGAAAATTTACCGTCTTTATCTGTAACAACAGTGTTTTTTAAATTAGATTGTAACTGTATTGTTGCGTTTTGTAGTGGGTTATTATAAGCATCTACAACTTTTCCGTTGTATTTTTTTTGGGCATAGCCACCTAAACTCACCAATAATATGGCAAGCATAAATATTTTTTTCATGTGTAAAATTTAATGCATTAAATAGCAGGTGTGGTCTAGTTAAATTTATAACTAAACACTCCTATTTTTAAACCGATAAATTAAATTAATACCGTGGTGGCTTGTCTATTTCTTTATAAAATACAGAAGAAAATTGGTTGTTATAATTCCATTTATTTTTAACAAAAAAACGATCGCATTTTAAGTTAAAATTAGGATTATATTTTTGAAAATACACTGGATAAAAAGCATCAAAAAAGGTAAATAATGGAGAAGAATCTTCTGAATCTGAATTATTAAGAGCTAATTGATTTGTTAAATGACACTTTCCGTTACACTCTAACTGTGGTTTTTCTTTATTAACACAGTATTTCTCTATTATGTAATCTATATTTAATTCATAATACGCAAAACAACCAATATTATATACTGGCCTTAATGCAAATACGAAAAATAAAATGAAGGAAAAATAGATTTTCACTCTATAGTGTTTGTGAAAAGCAAAAATAGATTGTTTTAGTTTGATAAAAAAAAATAGATTGTACTTTCTTAATTAATTCATAAGCAGTGCAACATATTTAAAGCAATTTCATAATTTGCACTCTATATGAAGATTTACCCAATAGAAACAGGCAATTTTAAGTTAGATGGCGGTGCAATGTTTGGCGTTGTTCCTAAAGCTATATGGACAAGAACTAACCCGGCAGATGCTAACAATATGATAGATATTGCTGGCCGTTGCTTATTAATAGAAGACGGTAACAGACTTATACTTATAGACACTGGTATGGGTAATAAACAGTCCGATAAGTTTTTTGGGTATTACTATATGTGGGGAGACCATACCTTAGATAATTCATTAAAAAAATTAGGTTTTAGTAAGGACGATATTACAGACGTTTTTTTAACACACTTACATTTTGACCATTCTGGTGGTTGTGCCGTTTGGAATAAAGACCGTACAGGTTTTGAAGTTGCCTTTAAAAATGCAACATTTTGGACTAATGAAAATCATTGGAATTGGGCCACAAAACCTAACGCACGTGAAAAAGCATCGTTTTTAACAGAAAACATAATGCCTATGCAGCAAAGCGGGCAATTAAAGTTTTTAAAGCCAAATAAGAATCAGTTTGAAGCCAAGTCTGAACTAGGTTTTGGTATTTTTTATGCAGACGGACACACAGAAAAACAAATGATTCCGCATATAAAATACAAAGGAAAAACATTGGTTTTTATGGCAGATTTACTACCAACAGTTGGCCATTTACCATTACCATACGTAATGGGTTTTGATACCAGACCTTTATTAACATTGTCTGAAAAAGAAGTGTTTTTAAACTCTGCAGCAGATAATAATTATTATTTGGTATTAGAACATGATGCACACAATGAAATCTGTACTGTAAAGCACACAGAAAAAGGAGTTAGACTAAATGAAACATTTACGTTTAATGAGCTTTTTAATTAAAAAAGTGCTTCAATTACTGGTATAACAACCATTTACAAAGAAATTACTAAATTCATCAAAAATTAAATACACAAATTAAATTAACATAATATGAATATCAGAATAACAAAATCTGTTTTAAGCTTATCAGCTGTTGCCATAATTATGGCTAGCTGTGGCTCTGCTCCTACATTAGTTTCTACTCCTGTAGAAAATATAGATGCTTTACCTTTAAAAGTATCAGAATTAACAGAACAACAAAAACAAAATTGGGGTCACGCAGATCTTGCTACGGACACTATACCAGGAATGAGTGTAGATAAAGCTTACAAAGAGCTTATTGGCAATAAAAAAGGTACAAAAGTAATTGTAGCGGTTATGGATTCTGGAATGGATTTAAACCACGAGGATCTTAAAAATGTTTTATGGACAAATTCTAAAGAAATTCCAGGAAACAATAAAGATGATGATAACAATGGTTTTATTGATGATGTACACGGTTATAACTTTTTAGGAGATTCTTACAATGAACAATTAGAAAGTGCTAGAATGGTACGTTTAAACCTTGGCGATGCTGCAACTTTAGCTAAAGCTAAGGCACAAGTAGAAGCAGACTATGCTGAAGCTTTAGCAGGTAAACAAAGGTATGAGCAAATTTTACAAGCTGTAAAAAATGCAGATGAAGCTGTTAAAAAAGAATTAGGTAAAGATAGTTACACTAAAGAAGACCTAGCTGGTATTACTGCTAAAGACGAGGCTATGCAACGTAACCTTGCTGTTTTAAACCAAATGTATTCTTTTAGTGCTTCTATTCCAGAAGCTATTAAAAGTATAACTGGTGGTATTACATACTTTACAGATCAGGTAAATTACAACTTAAACAAAGATTTTAACGGTAGAGAGCCTGTTGGTGACAACCCTTACGATATTACAGATACAAAATATGGTAACGGTAATCCTATGAACTCTGTAGATACAGAAAGTCACGGTACGCACGTTGCTGGTATTATTGCTGCAGAACGTAACAATGGTAAAGGCGCTAACGGTGTTGCTAACAATGTTGAGCTTATGAGTGTTAGAGCAGTACCTAACGGTGATGAGTATGATAAAGATATTGCTTTAGGTATACGTTACGCTGTAGATAACGGAGCTAAAGTAATTAACGCTAGTTTTGGTAAAGCATTTTCTCCAAAAGCAGAATGGGTTTACGAAGCTTTAAAATATGCTGCAGAAAAAGATGTTCTTTTTGTACACGCTGCTGGTAATGATGGTGCAGATTTAGATGATTATGAAAACAATCCTAACTACCCTAATGACCAAATTAAAAATGGTGCAGAATTTGCAGATAACGTAATTACTGTTGGTGCTTTGGCTAACAAGTACGGATCTACAATGCTTGCAGATTTCTCTAACTACGGTAAAATTAATGTAGATGTTTTTGCTCCAGGTGCAGCAATTTACTCTACAGTGCCAGGTAGTAAATATGAGTTTATGGGTGGTACTTCTATGGCTTCGCCTGGTGTTGCTGGTGTTGCTGCAGTAATTAGATCTCAGTATCCTAAATTAACTGCTGCACAGGTTAAAAAAATAATTATGCAGTCTGGTATTCCTACTAAAACTAAAGTAGTTGTTGGTGGTGACCCTGCTAACAGTAATACATTAGCTAATTTATCTACATCTGGTAAAATGGTAAACTTATATAACGCTCTTTTATTAGCTGAAAGTGTTTCTAAAGGAAAAATAAAATTATAATTATGAAAAAATTATTAATTGCAGGAGTTGCAGCGTTTACAACGTTGCTTTCTCCTTTATCTGCACAAAATGGTTCGTATTGGCAACAACACGTAGACTATGCTATGGAGATAGACATGAATGTAGAAAACTACCAGTATGATGGTACACAGAAGTTAGTATACACCAACAATTCTCCTGAAGAATTAACACGTGTATATTATCATTTATATTTTAATGCTTTTCAACCAGGAAGTGAAATGGATGCTCGCTTACACAGCATTGCAGATCCTGACGGAAGAATGGTAGATAAAGACAAAAACAGTAGAATAGAGACTTTAAAAGAGGACGAAATTGGTTTTATTAAGGTTTCATCTTTAAAACAAGATGGTGTTCCTGTAAAGTATAGTGTAGAAGGTACTGTTTTAGTAGTAGAATTGGCTAAACCAATTGCTGCTGGGTCTAAAACAACTTTTGATATGGTTTTTAAAGGTCAGGTTCCTGTACAAATACGTAGATCTGGTCGTAATAGCAAAGACGGTGTTTCTTTGTCTATGACACAGTGGTACCCAAAATTAGCAGAATATGATTTTGAAGGTTGGCACGCAGACCCATACATTGCAAGAGAATTTCATGGTGTTTGGGGAGATTTTGATGTAAAACTTACAATAGATAAAGACTATGTTGTTGGTGGTTCTGGTTATTTACAAAACGCTAATGAAATAGGTCACGGATATGAAACTCCTGGAACTAAAGTAAAAAAGCAACGTGGTAAAAAATTAACTTGGCACTTTAAAGCTCCAATGGTACACGATTTTATGTGGGCTGCAGATCCAGATTATATTCATGACACATTACAAGTAGAAAACGGACCATTATTACACTTCTTATACCAAGGTGATGATGCTGAAATAAAAGCAAACTGGGAAAAAGTACAGCCTAAAGCTGCAGAAATGATGCAGTTTTTTAGTAAAAACGTTGGTAAATACCCATACAAACAATACTCTATTATACAAGGTGGAGATGGTGGTATGGAGTATGCTATGAGTACGTTAATTGCTGGTGGTAAAAAGTTTGGTAGCCTTGCAGGTACAACAGCACATGAAATGGCACACTCTTGGTTTCAGCACGTATTAGCAACTAACGAAGCTAAACACGAGTGGATGGATGAAGGCTTTACAACTTTTATTTCTTCATTG